>JAIOQA010000158.1 GCA_021413675.1 Deltaproteobacteria bacterium
GTCTCGCCGCGGCCGGCGCGCGCGCCGCTCGCCGCGCTCGCGCTCCTCGCGCCGCCCGCGGCCGCGAGCCTCGCCATCGTCGGGCCGCGAGCGCGCGCCGCCGGCGGCCTCGACCACCTGCGCGCAGACCTCCGCGAAGCGCGTCGCCGCCGCAGCGGCGGCCGGGCCGAGCACCGGGCCGATCGCGGTCCACTCCGCGCGCAGCTCGTCGACGACCTCGCGCGGATCGCGGCTGTCCATGCGCAGCTTGCCGAGCGCGTTCGACTTGAGCGCCGCCCGCAGCCGGGCCGCGACCTCGTCGGGCGACGCGTCGCCCGAGACCGTCGGCGCGTCCTTGGGCAGGAGCGCCTCGGCGCGCGCGACCAGCGCGTCGCGCTTCCTGGCCATCGCGTCGACGTCGAGCTCGGTGCCGCGCAGCGCGCTCGCGTGGTGGGTCGCGACGTGCTCGATCATCTGATCGTGCAGCGCGGTCAGCTCCGCGCCCGGGCGCAGATCGCGGCCCAGCGCCTCGCGCCACGCGCCGTGCGCCGCGATCGCGCGCGCCCCGACGTCGTCGCCGCCGGCGATCACCGCCTCGAACGACGCGCGGAGCCCGTCGAGCTCGGCGCGCTCGGCGTCGGTCTCGGCGTCACGCGCGTCGTCGCGCTTCGCGAACAGCCCGTCGCACGCGGCGCGGAACCGCGCGTAGATGCCGTCGGCGTCCTTGCGCGGCACGAACCCGATGTCGCGCCACTCGAACTGCGCGGCCTTGACCTGCGCGATCGCCGCGCCCCAGCCGCCCTCGCCAGGTGCCGCGGCGACCAGCGCCTCGACGCGGGCGCACAGCGCCTGCTTGCGCGCGAGGTTGTCGTCCTGCTCGGCGTGGCGCGCGTCGAGCATGGGCTTGCGCCGCTCGAAGAACGCGTCGCACGCCTTGCGGAACTGCTGCCACAGCTCGTCACCCTGGCGGCGCTGCACCGGCCCGAGGGTCTTCCACTGCGCCTGCAGCGCCTTGAGCCGCAGCGCGGTGGCCTCCCAGTCCGACGACTCGGACAGCGTGGTGGCCTCGGCGATCAGCGCCTCGCGCGCCTTCACGTTGTCCTCCCACGCCGCCTTCTCGACGTCGCGCGCGCCCTTGATCTTGGCGAACGCCGCGTCGGTCGTGAGCTTGAACTTGTCCCACAGCTCCTTCGACTTCTTCTGCGGCACCGGGCCGGCGCTCTTCCACGCCTTCTGCAGCGCCTGCAGCGCGGGCATCGTCGGCAGCTCCGCGGCGGCGAGCGCCTCGGCCTCCTTGATGAGCGCCTCGAGCTTGGGCACGTTGGCGAACCGCTGCCAGTCCTCGGCCTCGCGCAGCTCCTGGTTCTTGATGACCAGCTTGGCGCGGATCGCGGCGTAGCGATCGGCGAGCGCGTCGCGCTGGTCGGCGGCGACCTTGCCGATCTGATCGAAGGCCTTGCCGGCCTGATCGAGCAGGCGCCCGAGCGCGCGGCCGTCCTTGGACTCGACCATCTGCTCGAGGTCCGCGCACATCGCGGCGAGGCTCGCGGCGATCTGCGCGCCGCGCTCGGCCATCTCCTTCTGGCGCGCCGCCTTCTCGGCGGTCTCCTGGGCGCGGCGGGCCTCGAACTCGGCCTTCTGCCGCTCGCGCTCCTCGCGCCGCTCGGCGGCCTCCTTCGCGCGCGCCTCGCGTGCCGGATCGGGCGCGGGAGTGCGGACGATCTCGACCTCGGGCTCCGACGGCTCCTCGGCCGCGACCTCGACCGGCGCCGGGCGCTCCTCGCGCTTCGGGGCGCGGGCCTCGGCCTGCTTCGCGGCGTGGACCTCGCGGCGCGCGTGGTAGCGCTTGGTCGCCTTGGCGAAGCGCTCGTCCTGCGCGGCGTCGCCGCTGTCGCCGATCGCGGCCCACTCGGCCTCGAGCGCGGCGAGCGCGCCGTGCGACGCCTCCCACTCGAACGTCTCGGCCAGCTCCTCGACCTTGCGCAGGAGCTGGATCTTCTCGGCCTTACGCCGGCGCTGATCGTCGTCGACCTTGGGCCGCGCGGCCTTGGCGGCCTCCTCGCGCTCGGCGAGCTTGCGGCGGGCGCGCTGCTTGGCCTGCTTCGACTTGGCCTTCTGCGCGATCTGCTCGAGCGCGGCCTCGTCCTCGATGCGATCGACCGCGGCGATCGCCACGTCCTTTTGCTGGCTGTCGACCGCGAGCGCGCGCAGCGCGTCGGGATCGGCGATGCGACCGACCGCCTCGAGCCGAAGCGCGCCATCGGCGCCCGACTTGGCGAGCTCGGCGAGCGCGCGCGCGTCCTTGATGCGGGCCATGGCCTTCGTGCGCATCCCGGCGTCGTCAGCCTTGCCGGCGACCTCCGCGAGCGCCCGCTGGTCGCCGAGATCGATGAGCGCGTCGAGCGCGGCCGCGGCCGCGACCTCGTCTTCACCGAGCGCGGTCGACACCAGGATCTCGGCGGCGCGGGCGCCGGCGAGATCGCGGTTGGTCCGCTCCGCGTCGGCCTTGGCGATCGCGGCGAGCACCTCGGGCTCGTCGAGCTTCTCGATCGCGATCCGGCGGATCGCGGCGTCGCGATCGGTCTGGGCGACCTGGGCAAGGACAGCAGCGTCGTCGGGTGTCAGTGCGCGCACGGCTTCGCTGCGGACCCGTGCGTCACTGTGGCGGTACTTGGGGCGGAAAAAGTCGGCGATCCCCATGCGTTTCTCCTCGAAGAGTCGCGGACCTTTGCACGGGTCCGGGCGGTCCGACAAGCATTCACCGCTCCCGATGGCCTCACGATCCATGTCGCGGGAACTCCGCGGCTTTCGCACGTGCGCTGGGGGGCCACGGCCCCCGCGAATGCGATCGCACGCAACCGCGGCGGGGCGGTGGCGATAGGCCGGCGCACAAGGAGCCCATGCCCATGTCTCGCATCGCCAAGACCCTCGCCTGCATCCTCGCCGCCACTGCCGTCACCGCCACCGGCGCGCCACGCGCGCACGCGGACACGCCGACCCTCGAGGACCTCGGCAAGGCGGCCACCCTCGCGTTCAGCTCGAGCGGTACGTCCGACTCCTCGTACGCGAGCGGCTGCGAGAAGATGATCGCCGCGCTCTCCGAGGCGGGCACGCCCGACAGCGCCGCGGTCACCCTGGAGCGCGACTCCGGGAAGCTCAAGGCCGGCCCCACCACTTTCGGCGCGGTCAAGGCGCACTGCCGTAGCGCCTATGCTGGTGCCATCCTCCCGATGATGACCGGGCCGGTGGGCGCCGGCGCGATGCTGTACGAACTCGCGCACTTCGATCCGAAGGATCCGGCGAAGGTCGCGTCGTTCGAGCGGTACGTGCGTACCTGCAACGAGCTCACCGACGAGGCCGTGAAGTACGGGCTCGATCCGAACCTGAAGGTCGAGCTCGACTCCGGCGATGGCAAGTGGTCGGGGAAGCTCGGCGAGGTCAAGGCGCAGGTCTGCGACAAGGGCACGGCCGCGCTCAAGGCTGCGGTCGAGGCCCAGCTCGGTCCGTTCAAGGCGGCCGGCATCGCCGGCGACAAGCTCGACATGATCGCCAGCTACTACCCGCTCGGGTTCTACATCCCGGGCGGCTCGTACAGCGTCGGCGCCACCGACCCCAAGGCGCTGAAGAAGGCCAACGTCTGGTTCGTCATCTCCGAGGGTGACTACTGCGGCGTCGACAAGATCGAGTACGTCTTCAAGCGCTACCAGTTCGACAAGAATCAGAAGATCGCCAAGACCAGCGAGAAGAAGTACTGCGGCGATCCGGGCGCGAAGGCGGTGCGCTGAAGCCACGCAACCGCGGCGGGGCGGTGGCGATAGGCCGGCGCACAAGGAGCCCATGCCCATGTCCCGCATCGCCAAGACCCTCGCCTGCGTCCTCACCGCCACCGCCGTCACCGCCGTCGCGCCCCGCGCCCACGCCGACGACGACAACGAAGTCACCCTCGAGAACCTCGGGCGCAAGGCCGAGAATCCGGGGAAGACCTGCCTCACGATCGCCGACGCGCTGCTCGCGAAGGGCACCGCGCCGTCGACGGTCGTGCCCACCCGCGAGAGCTATCCCGCCCTCAAGCAGGGATCGACCCTCGGCGAGCTGCGCGAGCTCTGTCACGCGCAGACCGGCAAGGACATCCTCAAGAGCTTCAGCGGCCCGGTCAGCGGCGCGGCGATGCTGTTCGAGCTGAAGTCCTTCGATCCCAAGGACCCCAACAAGGTGTCCTCGCTCGAGCCCTACGTCCGCGCGTGCAACGGCGCCGTCGACGACGCGCTGAAGTTCGGCATCGATCCCGCGACGGTCATCGACATGTCGTGGGGCGAGAGCAAGTGGTCGGGGCCGCTGCGCGACGTCAAGGCCAAGGTCTGCGCGCAGGGCGACGCCGCGCTCAAGGCCGCCGTGGACGCGCAGCTCGCGCCGTACCGTGAGCAGGGCATCGCCGGCGACAAGCTCGACATGATCGCGCACTACTTCCCGCTCGGCTTCTACATCCCCGGCGGTTCGTACAGCGAGGGCGACACCGATCCGAAGCTGCTCAAGAAGGCCAACGTCTGGTTCGTCATCTCCGAGGGCGACTACTGCGGCGACGACAAGATCGAGTACCACTTCATGCGCTACCAGTTCGGCAAGGACCAGAAGATCGCCAAGACCAGCGAGAAGACGTACTGCGGCGATCCGGGCGCGAAGGCGGTGCGCTGAACCCACCGGACCCTGCGCGGCGCGTTCGCGCGGCGCACACCGCGGCCTCGATCGCCCCAGATCACGCGCCGGCGAACGCGAGCTGCGCGGCGTCGAAGCCGCCGTGCGCCGCGAGGTAGGCCGCGGCGCCCCCGGCGGCGTTCAAGCGCGCCGCCGCGGCCCGGCCGTGCTCGTCGGCGACCCAGCGCGCGAACTGCGCCGGCTCGCGCGCGGTGAGGCCGCCGGGCGAGATCGCCGCCCAGACCTGCGCGAGCTCGGTGATGCCGGCGCCGCGCTGCGCGCTGGTGCGGAAGATCGGCCGCGGCCCGACGCCGCTCAGGCGCAGCGCCGCGCGCAGCTGGGCGTGGGCGCGCTCGGCGCCCGCGCCGAGATCGTCCTTCGACAGCACGAAGCCGTCGGGGATCTCCATGATGCCGGCCTTCATGAACTGGACCTCGTCGCCGCCGTGCGGCGCGATCACCAGGAAGGTCGCGTCCGCGATCGCGGCGACCTCGATCTCGCTCTGGCCCACGCCCACGGTCTCGACGATCACCGTGTCGTAGAGCCGCGCGAGCAGGCGGCAGACCTGGAAGGTCGAGGGCGCGAGCCCGCCCAGCGCGCCACGCGACGGCTGCGAGCGGAAGTACAGGCGCGGCTCGTCGGGCGGGAAGCGCACGCGCGTGCGATCGCCGAGGAACGCGCCGCCCGACACGGGAGATGACGGATCGACAGCGACCACCGCGAGCGAGCCACCGTCCGCGACGATCGCGGTCGCGAGCGCGCCGACCAGCGACGACTTGCCCGCGCCGGGCGCGCCGGTCAGGCCGATCACGCGGCCGAGGCGCGCGCCGTCGGCGTCGAGCGCGGCGATGACCTCGCGCCGCACCGCCGCCGCCGCGGGCCGCGGATCCTCGAACTGCGTGACCAGCTTGGCGACCGCCCGCCGCTGATGCGCGCGCGCGGCCTGCGCGACCTCGGGCCACGTCACGGAGACGTGCCAGCCCGCCGTCATGCCGCGGCGCTGCCGTCGATCACGTCCATGATCTTCTCCATCACCTCGACCAGCTGGTAGTCGCTGGGCGTGAACACCCGGCGCACGCCGAGCGCGGCGAGCACGGCGTGGTCGGCCTTGGGGATGATGCCGCCCACGACCACCGGCATGTCGGCGGCGCCGGCCTTGCCGAGCGCCTCCATCAGCTCGCGCGTCAGCTCGACGTGCGAGCCCGACAGCACGCTGATGCCGACCAGATCCGCGTCCTCCTCGACCGCGCTCGCCGCGATCTCGTCGGGCGCGAGCCGGATGCCGGCGTAGACCACATCGAAGCCGGCGTGGCGCGCGGCGACCGCGATGACCTCGGCGCCGTTGGAGTGGCCGTCGAGGCCAGGCTTGCCGACGATCAACCGCGGCCGGCGGCCGTGCGCCGCCTCGAACGCCGCGACCCGCTCGCGCAGCTTCGCGGTGCGCGCCGGATCGAGCGACAGGCTCGCGCCATCCACGCCGGTGGTCGCGCGGTACTCGCCGAACACCTTGCGCAGGGCGCCCGCCCACTCGCCGGTCGACACGCGCGCGAGCGCGCACTCGATCGACGGCTCCATCAGGTTGGCGCCGCTCTTGGCCGCGTCGACCAGCGCGTCGAGCGCCGCCTTCACGCGCGCCGGATCACGCCGCGCGATCGTGGCCGCCAGCGCGGCCCGCGCGTCGTCGGCCGCGGCCGGGTCGTTCTTGAACACGCCGCCGTCGTCGCCGCCGACCAGCGGCGAGGCCAGGCCCTCGGTCCACTTGTTGACGCCGACGACGATCTGCTCGCCGGTGCCGATCCGCGCCATGCGCGCCGACATCGACTGCACCAGCGCCGACTTCATGTAGCCCGAGTCGATCGCCGCGCGCACGCCGCCGAGCTCGAGCACGCGCGCGAGCTCCGCGTTGGCGCCGTCGACGATCGTCTGGGTCTTGGCAAGGACCACCGGGCTGCCGTCGAAGAGATCCGGGTACTCGAGCAGATCGGTCTCGTACGCCAGGATCTGCTGCAGCCGCAGCGACCACTGCTGAGCCCACGGCCGCGGCAGGCTCATCGCCTCGTTCCAGGTCGGCAGCTGCAGCGCGCGACAGCGGGCGTTCTTGGACAGGGTCACGCCCAGCGCCTCGAGCAGGATGCGCCACGCGTTGTTCTCGGGCTGGGCCTCGGTGAGGCCGAGCGAGTTGACCTGCACGCCGTAGCGGAACATCCGGTACTTGGCCTCGGCGATGCCGTAGCGCTCGCGCGTGACCTGATCCCACAGCGCGCCGAACGCGCGCATCTTGCACATCTCCTCGACGAACCGGATGCCGGCGTTGACGAAGAACGAGATCCGCCCGACGCAGCGCGCGAACTGCGCGTCGTTGATCTTGCCGCGGCTCTTGAGCAGATCGAGCAGGCCCACCGCGTTGGCCAGCGTGAACGCGACCTCCTGCACCGGCGACGCGCCCGCCTCCTGCAGGTGGTAGCTGCAGATGTTCGACGGGTTCCAGTCGGGCAGGCGATCGACGCAGTACTCGTAGGTCTCGGCGACCAGGCGCAGCGAGTGCTCGGGCGGAAAGATGTACGTCCCGCGGGCCAGGTACTCCTTGACGATGTCGTTCTGGGTCGTGCCCTTGAGCGCGGCCTCGGGCACGCCGCGCTCGCGCGCCAGCGCCACGTAGAGCGCGAGCAGCCACATCGCGGTGCCGTTGATCGTCATCGACGTGTTCATCCGCTCGAGCGGGATGCCGTCGAAGAGCAGGTGGAAGTCGTCGAGCGTGTTGATCGGCACGCCGACCTTGCCGACCTCGGGCCGCGCGATCGGCGCGTCCGACGAGTAGCCGCACTGGGTCGGCAGGTCGAACGCGATCGACAGGCCGGTCTGGCCCTTGTCGAGGTTCGCGCGGTAGAGCGCGTTCGACGCGCGCGGGCTCGAGTGCCCGGCGTAGGTGCGGAAGATCCACGGCGCGTCCCTGGTGACGCGGTTGGCTTCGTCGACGGGCGGAGCGGAGCGATCGATCGTCGCGGCGGACATCGCGGTGGAGCATACGACGCAGCGCGGCGGCCGCGGCGTGGAAAGGCGGTTCAGCGGTGCGCGAATGCCGCGCCATCCGGTGCGCGAATTCCCGTACGATCGATGCGGGGCGAGGAGAATCCATGCGAACAAGGCTCGAGATCTGTCTTGCGCTCATGATCGTCGGCGCGTGCGGGGGTGGCTCGGGTTCGCCCGACGCCAGCGTCGCCGGCAGCGACGCGGTGATGGTCGATTCGCTGCCACCCGACGCCACGCCGGTGGTCACGATCGACACCGCCTGCGCCGCGTACCAGGCGCTGATCGACAAGCTCATCGCCTGCAACCCGGAGTTCGATCTGCTGGTGACCCAGGGCCGGGCCACGCCGGCGACGATCACCGCGTTCTGTCACGGCTCGACCTCGGACTTCCTCGGCGACGGCACGGTCGCGCTACCGAGCTACGCCGAGATCCAGGCCTGCCTCGACTACGCCGCGACCACCAGCTGCACCGACGTGATCTTCGAGACCCCGGTCTGCGATCTGCTGCACGGCACCGTCGCGAACGCCGGCATGTGCGACATCACCGATCAGTGCGACGACGCGTCGTACTGCGCGCATCCCGGCGCGGGCTGCGGCGCGTGCACCGCGCGCAAGGCCGATGGCATGACCTGCGCGAACGACGAGGAGTGCGCCAACGGCACGTGCGTCGGCACGCAGTGCGGCCACCGCGGCCTCGACAACGATCCGTGCGTCGTCGACGACGACTGCGTCGGCCAGCGGGTCTGCAACGCCAGCAACAAGTGCGAGACCAAGGTCTGGGCGCTCAACGACACCTGCAGCGGACTCGGCGACTGCGGCATCCTGCACAGCGACCTCTACTGCAAGCCGACCAACGGCGTGAGCGGCGCCGGCCAGTGCGCGCACTTCACCGCGCTGGGCGCGACCTGCAACCCGGCCCAGCCGTTCGCGGCGCTGTGCGATCTGCGCAGCTACGAGTGGTGCAACCCGCAGGCGACCGGCGGGCCGAAGTGCAGCCCGGCCAACGTCGTGCAGGACGGTCAGGACTGCAGCGCGTTCCAGGGCGATCGCTGCGCCGCGGGCCTGGTGTGCAGCGATCCGCTCGGGCAGAACCCCGGCGCCTGCTACGTGCCCGGCGCGCTCGGCGCGACCTGCGGCGGCGCGAGCGACCCGCCGTGCGATCTGTTCATGGGCTGCGTCGCGGGCAAGTGCGCGTACGACGCGTACACCGGGGCGTGCCCCGCGCCCTGATCGCGTCGCGGCGCGCGCCCTGACCGATCGGGCGGGCGGGCGCACGGGGCCGCAGGTGGGGTTCCGCGCTACGGTCGCGCATGATCGATGCCTACGCGTGGACGACCCCCAATGGCCACAAGCTCCTGATCGCCCTCGAGGAGCTCGAGGTGCCGCACGAGCTGCACTGGGTGGACATCATGAAGGGCGAGCAGTTCAAGCCCGAGTTCCTCGCGATCAACCCGAACAACAAGATCCCCGCGATCTACGACCGCGACACGAAGCACGCGGTGTTCGAGTCCGGCGCGGTGCTGACCTACCTCGCCGAGAAGACCGGCCGCCTGCTCGGCCCCGATCGCTACACGACCCTCGAGTGGATGTTCTTCAACGCCGGCGGCGTGGGCCCGATGGGCGGCCAGCTCGGCTACTTCGCGAAGTTCGCGAAGGAGAAGATCCCGCACGCGATCGAGCGCTACACCAAGGAGGTGCAGCGCCTGTTCGGCGTCATGGACAAGCGCCTCGGCGAATCGGCGTACCTGGCCGGCCCGGAGTTCTCGATCGCCGACGTCATGAACTTCTCGTGGCCCCGCGCGCTGCTCGGCTTCAGCCTCGAGGGCATCGATCTCGCGGCATACCCGAACCTCGCCCGGTGGATCGAGGCGATCGGCGCGCGGCCAGCGGTGCAGCGCGCGCTCGCGCGGACGCCGGCGTAGCGGTCAGCGCGCGGCGCAGACCTCGGCGAGCTGCGCGAGCCCGCGCTCGAAGTCCTTGCCGACCAGCTTGTCCAGGTCGACGAGCACGCCGAACACCTTCATGCCGAACGACGAGCGACCGGTCATCGTCCAGGTGACGAGCGTGCCATCGCCCGCGGGCGCGAGCGTGAAGGTCGTCTCGTTGGTCGCCTTCCACGGCGCGGTGAACTCGAGCGTGATGGTCACGCGAGTCGGCTCGTCGACCGCGATCGTCATGCGGCCCGAGCCTGCCTTCTTGTTGCCGCGCCACGCGTAGCCGGCGCCGACACCGGCGGCCGGGCCGCTATAGGTCCGCGTCATCGCCGGATCGAGGCGCTCCCACGGCGACCACGCCTGCCAGCGATGGAAGTCGACCAGGTGCGGGTGGATCGCGGCCGCGGGTGCGGCGATCGTCCGCGCGCGCTCGGTCGTGAACGCGTCGGGGCGCATCGCGGCGCGCACGAGCACGTACGCGATCGCGGCGCCGAGCACGCCCAGGATGACGGCGAGGATCATCATGGCCGCGGTTCTATCACGGCGCGGGTGGCCGGGATGGTCGTCGGCCTGGTGTCCGGATATCGGACGCGAATGTCCGGATCGCGGACGAGTTGGACGGCGGGCGGTCAGTCCCGGACGCGCGCGCGACGGGTCTTGCGGGGTTGTGCGTGGCACGGCGCGTGAACGTGCTCGGTGCGGAGGTCTACGTGCATGTTACGCTGTCGCCCATGGATCGGACTGCGCCTGCGATTCGTCCGCTGCAGCGCGACGAGTACGAGCAACTCATCGCGATCGGGCGCCTCGCCGACGAACGCGTCGAGCTCGTGGCCGGGCGCATGGTCACGATGAGCCCGCAGGGGAGCCGTCACCTCGCAGTGGTGCGGCGGATGGCCACGGCGCTGCGTCGGCAGGTGCCCGCCGAACACGACGTGACGGCGCGCAGCCCGCTCGCGCTCGGCGCGCTGTCGATGCCCGAGCCGGATGTTGCGATCACACCGCCGGTGTCCGATCGCGAGTACCCGCGCGATGCCGTGCTGGTCGTCGAGGTCGCGGACTCGTCCCTGGCCTACGATCTCGGCGTGAAGGCGCGGCTCTACGCCGCGGCGCGGGTGCCGACCTACTGGCTGGTCGATCTCACGCGTGACGAGGTCCGCGTGCACACCGGGCCCGATGGCGAGGGTGACAGCGCGAGCTATCGCGAGGTCTCGACCCTGGATGCGAGCGGCGTGCTCCGCCTCGCCGCATTTCCCGCGGTCGCGATCGAGATCGCGGCGATGCTGCGCTCGCCGCTCTGAGCCGCGTGCCTCGTCCGGCAGTGCTCACGCGCGCGGCGGTGATCGGCCTGGGGCTGATCGGCGCGGTGCTGACCTGGTGGCTCGGCATCGGCGCGGGCTCGTCCTCGCGGCCGCCGAGCGATGCACCCGCCTCGACGGCACCGGCGCGGCCGCCGGGCGCCGCGCCGATCCCCGATCATGCGCCCCGATCGCAGCCGCATGTCGAGGCACCGCGCCCCGCGCCCGAGGCCGGGCTCGACCTCGCGTCGATCGCCGATCGCGACGAGCGGGTCGCGGTCGCCGCGGTCGCGGCCGCGATCGACGCCGGCACCGGCTTTCGCTATCACAAGGACGGCTCGGTCTGGCAGAACCGCGAGCGGCGGCTGCCGGCGCGGCCCGGCGGCTACTACCGCGAGTACACGGTCGACACGCCGGGCGAGGGCGATCGGGGCGCGCGCCGGATCATCGGCGGGCAGGCGGGCGAGCTGTTCTACACCCGCGACCACTATCGCTCGTTCGTGTCGATCCGCGGGCCGACCGGTGGTGCGCGCTGATTCGCAGGTCACGCGAACTGCCGGAACGTCAGGCTGATGCGCGGGCCGGCGTCGGCGCGCGGGATCGCGTGCGTCCAGCCGTCCTGGGTCGCGCGGTCCATGAGCAGCAGCGATCCGGGGGCGAGGTCGTGCTGCACCAGCGTGCGGCGATCGCGGCTGCGGAACACGAGCGGGCGGGGCGAACCCAGCGAGACGATCGCGATCCAGCTGGTCGGCACGAGCTGATCGTACGCGTCGGCGTGGAAGCCCATCGTGTTGTCGCCGGACGCGTAGTAGTTGGCGAGGCAGTTGTCGAAGCCGTGGCCGGCGTGGCGCGCGGCGATCGCGGCGACCTCGGCGATCAGCGGCGGGATCGGCGCGGCGGGATAGGTGAGGCCGGAGTAGTCGTAGGGCCGACCGACGCTCGCTGTGCGGCGCGCGCGGATGCGGTCGTCCCAAGGCAGCTCGCGGACCAGCGCGGCGAAGCGCGCGGCGTGATCCGCGATCGCGTCAGGGATGTAGCGGACGGTGGGGGCGGACGAGGACAGGGGCATGCGGGACTCCATCGACAACGCGCGGTACCCTCGGCCCTGATGAAGGCCACGCTCCAGGCGGCGATCCTGTTCGCGAAGGACATCTCGGCGCTGACCCGGTTCTATCGCGACGGGCTCGGGCTCGCGGTGATCGCCGCGCGCGCGACCGCGACCTGGGTGCCCCTCGACGCGGGCGGCGTCGAGCTGGCGCTGCACGCGATCCCCGACGAGATCGCGCGCGACATCGCGATCGCCTCGCCCCCGGTGCCGCGCGAGGACACGCCGATCAAGCTGGTGTTCGAGGTCGCGGACCTCGAGGCCGCGCGCGCCCACCTGATCGCCCACGGCGCGTCGATGCAGGAGCCGCGGTGGGGCGGCTGCGACGGCTGCGATCCCGAGGGCAACGTGTTCCGCATCGCGACCGCGCCCTGATCGACCCGACGCGGGTGCGTCGCGCGCTGCGCACCGCCTCCGGCGCGGTGCGAAAAACAATCGCGCTTGACCGGCCACCGCGATCGCGTGCAGGCTTGTTGGACTGGCCGGCCAGTCCAAATGCAACTAGCTGAATACAAACCGGCAAATCTCGAGAACCCCTCGGTTCGCCGGATCCTCATGGCGGCCATGGAGTGCTGGACCAAGGCCGGCTACCACGGCGCATCGCTGAAGGACATCGCGACCGCCGCCGGGGTCGCGAAGTCGCTCGTGCACTACCACTTCGCCTCCAAGGACCACCTGCTGATCGAGCTGCAGGCCGAGTGGTGCCGCATGGTCGCGCGCGCGGTGAAGAGCCGCATCGAGTCCGGTCCGAGGTCCCGCGAAGCCGCGATGACCGCGCTCGATCAGGTGTGGAACGCGATGGTCGCGACCCGCGCGCAGTTCGGGTTCGCGATCGAGGTCTGGCGCCAGAGCGAGACCAACCCGGCGATCCGCCGCCGCCTGCTCGAGTTCGATCGCGAGATCCGCGATCTGATCGAGAGCGGCCTGCGCGCCACGCTGGGCGAGGACCTCGCGCTGCCGCTCGCGCGGGTGGTCGCGCTGGTCCACGTCGCGCTCGATGGCTTCTCGCTCCGCCTCTACCTCGATGACGACGTCGCCGCGGTGCGCGGCGCGTTCGACGACTGGAAGACGATCCTGTTTCAGGCACTCATGCCCGGAGGCTCCCGATGATCACGCAGCTCGCCGAGTGGCACGGTCGCAAGAGTCGCATCCCGTTCGACATGTTCGCGCTCGCGCGCTCGGCCGACGACGCGCGCCGCGCCGGCAAGCTGCGCCACATCTACCACCGCGGTCAGGATCTCGCGTGGGACGGCCAGGAGGTGCTCGCGTCGCTCCTCGCCAAGCACGGCGGGATCCACGTGCCGCCGGCCAAGGCCCGCGCGCTCGGCAAGGTGTTCGAGATGATCCTGTGGGGCGAGCTGGCGGCGTGGAAGGTCTCGGCCGAGCTCGCCGACGAGCTGGTGCCGCTCGAAGCCAAGATGGCGGCGACCGCGCAGGCCCACGACGAGGCCCGCCACTTCTACGTCATGTACGACTACCTGCAGGCGCTGGGCTACACGCCGACCAAGGTCGATCCGTTCTCGCAGCGCGTGCTCGATCTGGTGCTCGGCGCGCGCCGCATGACCCACAAGCTGCTCGGCATGCAGCTCATGCTCGAGACGATCGCGCTCACGATCTTCGGCGAGGTCCGCGACAGCGGCGTCGAGCCGGTGCTGTGCGAGCTGTTGCGCTACTACGAGAAGGACGAGGCCCGCCACGTCGGGCTCGGCACGCAGTTCCTGCCCACGCTCCTGCGCGGCGAGCGCGGCATCGAGGCCGCCGAGACGATGCTGTTCCAGCTGCGGCTGGTGTTCTGGGCGACCGCGTCGCTCAAGGCGATGGAGCCCGACCTGCACGAGCTCGGGATCTCGGCGCACCACCTGAACGAGCGCGGCAAGGAGATCCAGACCAAGGCGTTCGCCGAGATGTGGGCCCAGATGGGCGGCACGCCGCCGTCGCACGCGGCGGTCACCCGGCTGCTCGATGGCGTCGACGCCGCGATGTTCCCGGGCGTCGGCGTCGACGTGTCGGTCGGCGAGCGCGTGAAGCGGTTCTTCGCCGCGGCGCGCGCGCCGATCGCCACGCCGGCCTGAGCCGAGCGCAGCGAGGCGGCTCAGGGTCCGGAGGAGATCGGGACCGTCGTCCTCGACGGGGCCGATCGATCGACCAAGCTACGCCGGGATGAGCAAGAGCGCGACGCCCGCGACCGCGACCAGGCCCGACAGCACGCCGCGGGCGCCGACCGCCTCGCGCCGCGCGAGCGCCACGCCGATCAGCCAGATCGGCGTGGTCGCGATGATCGCCGCGACGATGCCGGCCTGGGTGTGCGCGACCGCGTAGAGCGAGAGCACGACGCCGACGCACGGGCCGAAGAACGCGCCGACCGAGACCATCGCGACCGCGCGCGGCTCGCGGCGCACGCCGGCGATCTGGCGCCAGTAGCCGATCGCGGTCACGACGATCGCGAAGCCGACGACGCCGGCGAGCACGCGGATCTGCGTGCCGGCGACCGGATCGTAGCCGGCGAGGCCGCGCTTCGACAGCACGAGCCCGCCGGCCTGGCCGAGCGCGCCGCCGATCGCGAGCAGGAGGCCGCGCGCGCGCATCACCTGGCCGCCGCCGGTCGCGCGCCGCTCGGCCACCGACCACGCCACGCCAGCGACCACCAGCGCGATGCCGAGGATGCCGCGGGCCGCGAGGTGCTCGCCGAGCACGGCGAACCCGATGATCGCGGTGAACACCGGCGCCAGCGTCTGGACCAGCATCGTGCGGCGCGCGCCGATCTCGATGTACGCGCGGAACAGGCACAGATCGCCGAGCACCATGCCGATGAGGCCCGACAGCGCGAGCCAGCCCCACTGCGCCGCGGTCGCGTCGGTCGGCAGCGCGCGGCCGCGATCGATCGCGGCGATCGCGGTCAGGAACCCGAACGCGAGCACGACCCGCAGCATGTTGACGGTGATCGAACCCAGCCGCCGGGTCGCGCCCTCGAACGCGAGCGACGAGCAGGTCCACGACAGCGCGGTGCCGAGCGCCGCCAGCTCTCCGGGGATCATCGCCACCTTGGGCCCCGGCGCGGCGCGAGATCGAACGGGGCAGGGGGCACGGCGCGCGGACCGTAGCATCGAAGCGATCGCGCGCTCGCCTGCGGGTTCGTGCACGGGTGGCGCGCGCGCGATCTGTGCGGGTCGCCGGCGCGGCGCCGCGCATCGCGGTACCGTGACGCGTGGCCACGGTCTACGCGTACCTGCCGGCGGTGGCGCGCGCCCTCGCGCCCGAGCTCGACGGCGACTGGCCCGGCGAGGCCGCCGCCGACTGCGATCACTGCTCGCTGCTCGCGCCCGACCTGCCGCACCCGTGGGGCTTCGCGCCGGGGCTGCGCTGCTGCACGGCGCATCCGGTGATCGCGAACTTCCTCGTCGGTCGCGCGCTCGCGCGCGGCGATCTGGGGAGCGACCGCGTGCGTGCGCGGCTCGCCGATCGCGGCGGCGTGTCGGCGCGCGGCATCGATCCGCCGCCGGGCTGGGCGGCGCGCTACCAGCGCACCAAGGCCGATGGCTTCGGCCGCGATCCGTCGCTCGCGTGCCCGTTCGTGGATGGCGCCGAGCCGGTCGGCTGCGGCGTGTGGCGCGATCGCCCCGCGATGTGCCGGTCCTGGTACTGCCGCCACGGCGAGGGCCTCACCGGCGCGCACGCGTGGGCCTCCGCCGATCACCTCGCGACCGAGCTCGAGCTCGGGCTCGCGCGCCTGCTGATCGCGCGCGGCGCGCCGCCGGCGCTCGGCGCCGACATCGACGCGTGGGTCGCGTGGTTCGCGTGGTGCGCGGGCGAGGTCGATCGCCTGACCGAGGCCGAGGTCGCGCCGCTCGCCGCCGGCCTCGCGCGCCATCGCACGGGCCTCATCCCGCTCCGGCGTTCGCCGGCGATCCCGCCGGTGCTGGTCGCCGCGGTGTCGGAGCTGGTCGCGATCGGCGACGACGTGCTGGTCACCGGCTACTCGACGTTCGACGCGGTGCGCGCGCCGCGCGCGATCTTCGCGCTGCTCGCGCGCCTCGACGGCGCGCTGCCGTGGCGCGACGCGCTGGCCGCGACCCGCGCGCAGCTCGGCGAGCCGGCGTGGCTCGACGAGGCGCTGGTACGCGAGCTGGTCCGGGTTGGCGCGCTGCGCGCCCCGAGCGCCTAGCGCCGGCGCGGGCCGAGCGCGACGCCGCGGTACACGCCGGTCGGCAGCGGCAGCGGGCTGGGATCGAAGGTCTGGTCGCCGCGGTTGCGGTACAGGAACCCGCCGGCGTCCTTGGTGGCGACGACCAGATCCGGTAGCCCGTCGCGGTCGAAGTCGCCGGCGGCGATGGCCTCGGCGAACAGGTGCTTGTCGATCGAGATCCACAGCGGCGCCAGCGCGAACGTGCCGGCGTCGTTGCGGTACAGCTGCATCGGCCCGTCGTTGAAGGCGACCGCGAGATCCGGATCGCCGTCGCGATCGGCGTCGATCCACGCCGCGGCGGTGGCGATGTCGTCGACGTTCGGGCCCGTGGTCGCGAAGCTCGGCTGCATCGCGAGCGCCGCGCCGGTGTTGCGATAGACGCGCACGAAGCCCGCGCCGACCACGCCGAGATCGGGATGGCCGTCGCGATCGACGTCGCGCCACTCGGCCCAGCGCGGCGCGCCGGGCATCGTCACGCGCCACGACTGCGTCAGCGACTGGTGATCGCTGGTCATGATCGACACGGCGGGGCCGTTGTAGTCGGCGAGTGCGAGGTCGGTGTCGCCGTCGCCGTCGACGTCGGCCCAGCCACCGCCGGACATCTGGCCGTCGCGCTCGGGCAGGCCGTAGGTCGGGCCGGGCTCGTAGGCGAGGCCAGCGCGGCCGCGGAAGGTCACGCCGCCCGGCGCCCAGCCGATCCACGTGAGGTCGGGGATGCCGTCGGCGTTGTAGTCGCCGACGCTCACGTCGACGCCGAGGTACTGGGCGATCAGCGGCCCGCCGCCGTCGGTCACGGTCAGCATGTCCTTCGCGAGCACCGCCTGATCGCCGGCGACGCGGTAGATGCCCTGCGCGTCGCCGCTGGTGTTGAAGTCGGCGGTGCCGATCGCGATCTCCGGATCGGCGTCGCCGTCGAGATCGGCCCAGCGCACGGCGTCGTAGACCTGGCCGACCGCGCCGGCGGTGACCTGGACCTCGAACGTGCCGTCGCGATCGTCGTCGCCCATCACCACGAACCGGTCCTGCGCGGTGAACACCGCGCGCTCGGTGCACGGCAGCCCGCAGTACGAGGTCGCGAGCACGACGCACTCCGCGGTCCAGCTCGCCGCGCAGCAGCTCGGCTCGGTGTCGCAGACCGCGCGCGTGCAGCCAGCGTAGTCGTCGGGCAGCTTCGCGCCCTCGAGGCACGGATCGCCGCCGCGGCCGGCGGGCAGCGCGTTGCCGGTGCAGGTGTTCGCGAGCGCGCCCGCGGTGGTGTCGAAGCGCGTCCACGACGCGCAGCTCGGATCGAGCCGCGCGCAGTACGCGGCGCCGTCACCCCCGAGCTCGCAGCGGCCGACCTCGCCGTCGAACACGCACTGCTCGTCGGCGCTGCAGTGGTAGGGGGCGTCGCGGAGGCAGCCGGCCATTGCCCCGACCACCGCCGCGACTGTCATGAGCACGGCTCGCACAGATGGCAATCCTACGCCAAACCCTGCAGCCCACTCGAACCTACATCTTGGGTGGCTTGACCGGGTGGTCCCCACCTGAAATCCTGCTCGGGCCGTGTCGACGTTGGCCGAGGCCGCCGGGACCTCAATGGGTCGGTATCAGATCCTCAAGCATCTCGCTTCTGGGGGCATGGCGGAGATCTACCTCGCGCGCGCGACCGGCATCGAGGGCTTCGAGCGCTACGTCGTCGTGAAGCGGATCCTCGGCGAGCACGCCAAGGACAAGCGCTTCGTCTCGATGTTCATCGACGAGGCCCGGCTCGCCGCGCAGCTGCACCACCAGAACATCGCGCAGGTCTACGACTGCGGCCAGGACGACGGCACGTACTACTTCGCGATGGAGTACGTGCACGGCGAGAACCTGCGCGAGCTCCTCAAGAAGATGGCGATGGCGCGGCGCCAGCTCGCGCTCGAGCACGCGCTCACGATCATCGCCGGTGGCTGCGCCGGGCTGCACTACGCGCACGACAAGAAGGGCGCCGATCGCCAGCCGCTCGGCATCGTCCACCGCGACGTGTCGCCGTCGAACCTGATCGTCGCGTACGACGGCGGCATCAAGGTCGTCGACTTCGGCATCGCGAAGGCCGCGTCGCGGATGAGCGAGACCCGGTCGGGCACGCTCAAGGGCAAGATCGCGTACATGTCCCCGGAGCAGTGCCTGGGCAAGGCGCTCGACCGGCGCAGCGACATCTTCGCGCTCGGCATCGTGATGTACGAGCTCACGACCGTGAGCCGCCTGTTCAAGGGCGAGAACGACTACATCACGATGAACCGCATCGTCACCGGCGACATCCCGTCGCCGACGAAGAAGCGGCCCGACTACCCGCCGGCGCTCGAGGCGATCGTCATGAAGGCGCTCGCGCTCGATCCGGCGGATCGCTACCAGACCGCGGGCGAGATGCTCGAGGCGATCGAGCAGTTCGCGACCCGCGAGCGGATCTCGCTGTCGACGACCGCGCTCGGCCGCTTCATCCGCGAGCTGTTCGGCGAGCGGCCCGAGCCGTGGCAGGACCTCGCCGCCCTCGACCCGCGCGAGCCGAGCAGCGACGAGGTCGACATCGTCGAGGTCACGCGGTCGAACGTCGGCGGCGACACGGCGATCACGCCGGCGCCGGTGGCGGGCGCCGCGGTGTCGGCGGTGTCGAACCCGAGCAGCGTCTCGTACGTGCCTCCGCCGCGGCGCAACTGGGCGTGGCTCGGCGTCGCGCTGCTCGCGGCGGCGGTCGCGATCGGCGCGCTGATCATGGCGGTCAGCCCGTCGAGCACGCGCGACAGCGGGGTGAGTGGTTCGAGCGCGCCGAGCGGCGCGACGGGCGCGGCGCCGGGTTCTGCGAGCGGCAGCGCGC
>JAIOQA010000136.1 GCA_021413675.1 Deltaproteobacteria bacterium
CGGCGTGCTGGCCCGGCGGGTGGCCCGCCTCCTCGAGGGCGGCGTAGATCGTCTTGAGCTGGGTGCGCAGCTGCATCACGGCCTCGAAGCGCGCGGCCACCGACGGCAGCGCGTCGTTGACCTCGTCGACCGAGTAGCGGCGATCGTCCTCGCTCATCGGTCGAGGCCGGGATCGTCGTGCGCGTGGCCCGTGATCGCGGCGGCGGCTTGATCGAGCTCGTCGATCAGGTTGCCGTACGGGAAGGGCAGGGCGCCGCGACCCGCGCAGCTGAAGCTGTTGCTCGCGTTCCAGTCCTTGGCGTCGAACGTGTAGACCGGATCGCCCTTGCCGGCGGCCTGGTCGCAGTCGCGGATGTTGCGCCAGCCGGCGCCGTCGACACGCTGCCAGATGTCGTCGAACTCACCCGGGGTGAGCGACTTCGCGGACTCGTCGCGGGCGCCATCGCGCTGCACGACCCAGCGCCGCACCCGCGGGCCGGCGTCCTGGCAGTCGATCGCGACGCCGAGCTCGTCGCCGGCGATGCCGCCGGTGACGATGTAGCTGACGCTGCGGCTCTTGCACTGGAACATGCTGTCGTCGTCGCCAGCGCCGGCGTGCTGATGGCCGCCGCACGCCCCGAGCCCGACCAGGCCGACGACTGCGAGCGCCGCTCTCACGCCGCGTAGTCCTTGGCGAGCGACGCGCGCAGGGGCTCGCCGCCGACCACGCGGTGGCGGTAGTTCGGGTGATCGATCGCGACCGCGACCTCGGTGCCGGGCTCGAGCAGGGCGGCGCGCGCCGCGGCGTCGAGCGGGAACCGGATGTACTGGACCGCCGAGATCTTGTCCTCGGTGGCGCGGCCCGGCTCGAACGCTGCGCGCAGGACGTGCGGCCCGATGTGCAGCGCGACGTGCTCGTCGAGGCCGACCAGCTTGCGCAGCTCCACGTACGGATCGGCATCGGTCGGCAGCTCGATGAAGAGCGTCGCGGACAGCGAGGCCTCGGTCGGCATCAGCGCGTTGTAGACCTCGATCTCGCCGTTGATCTGCTCGTCCTTGACGAGGTTCTCGACCCGGCACATCTCCTCGATCTGCATGAGCAGCGTGTGCCGGTTCTCGAACACCATGGAGACCCGGTCGCCGACGAGCACGCGGCGGGCCTTCTTGATCTCGATCATCTGGCGCAGGAATGCGTCGCGCATGCCGGCGTAGACCGCCGGCCCCTTGATATCGGCACGGGTGATCGGGCGGAGGAGCTTCATGGCTGCGGGATAGCATACGCCGACCGCGTGGGCGGGGGCGGGCCGGCGTCGGCCTGCGAAAACCTGCGGACCGCCGGATCTCGCCGCGCCCGCGGCCCCCGGGCGACGCGTTTGTTCAATCTCGACGAGGCGGGTCGAGGCAGAGTGCCGAGCATGACCAGCCACGCGCGCGGTGCCTTCGACGTGACCGTCGCCCCTCTGCAGGGCGACGACGAGTACTGGGGCGGCTTCGGCCGGCTCTCGATCGACAAGACCTTCCGCGGCGATCTCGACGCCACCAGCCGGGGGCAGATGATGGCCTGGCGCGCGGACGCCGCGGCGGCCTACGTCGCGCTGGAGCGCGTCACCGGCGCGCTCCACGGGCGCGCGGGCTCGTTCGTGCTGATGCACGTCGGGACGATGGGCGCCGACGCGACCACGCTGGTGGTGACCGTGGCGCCGGGCTCCGGCACCGAGGCGCTGACTGGCCTCGCGGGGACGATGACGATCCACAACGACGCGGGCAAGCACACCTACGAGCTCGCGTACACGCTGCCGTAGGCCGCGACATCATCATCGCCGCGCCCGAAAATGCGCGAGGCGGCCGGAGCCGCCTCGAACACCATCAGCAGCGGCCGGGCGGCCGTGCCTCGATCACACCTCGATCACGCCTTGAGCGAGTCGAGGCCCTTCTGGAAGCGACCCGCGTGCGAGCGCTCGGCGCGCGCCAGGGTCTCGAACCACTCCGCGATCTCCTCGAAGCCTTCCTCGCGGGCGGTCTTGGCGAACGCCGGGTACATCTGGGTGTACTCGTAGGTCTCGCCGGCGACCGACGCCTTGAGGTTGAGCTCGGTCGAGCCGATCGGCTCGCCGGTCGCGGGATCGCCCACCCGCTTCAGGTAGTCGAGGTGGCCGTGCGCGTGGCCGGTCTCACCCTCGGCGGTGTCGCGGAACAGGCCCGCCAGGTCGGGGTGCCCCTCGACGTCGGCGACCTTGGCGAAATACAGGTAGCGGCGGTTGGCCTGCGACTCGCCGGCGAACGCTTCCTTGAGGTTGGTGTGGGTCTTCGTGCCCTTCAACTCGGCCATCGTGTCCTCCTTCGTGAGTCGTCGTCTCTGAATTCGATGCGATTCGTACCACGCACGCGCGGCGATGGCAGCGCGCGCCGCGCACCAAGATGCGCGCGCGACCGCGATCGGATCGCGAACCGCCCAGCGCGCCCGGCGCTTGACGATGGTTTCGTTTTGGATTAACTATTCTCTCGCGCAACAACTACCGCGAGGACCCTCCGATGAAGCCCACTCCCAAAGGCTGGCCGCGCCTGTCGTCGGCCCTGTACTACAAGGACGCCGCCGCGGCGATCGACTGGCTGTGCACCGCGTTCGGCTTCGAGGTCCGCCTGCGGATCGAGGGCGAGGGCGGGCGCATCGAGCACTCCGAGCTGGTGTTCGGCGAGGCGCTGATCTTCGTGAGCGAGGAGACCCGCCAGGAGGACAAGGGCCGCGCCGGCAAGAGCCCGCGCGCGGTCGGCGGCGTCAACACCCAGTCGCTCATGATCTTCGTCGACGACGTCGACGCGCACTGCGCGCACGCCCGGGCGTCCGGCGCCACGATCAGCTACGAGCCCAAGGTCAGCGACTACGGCGAGGACTACTGGACCGACAAGAGCTACCAGGCCGAGGACCTCGAGGGTCACCAGTGGTGGTTCACGCAGCGGCTGCGGGATCCGAAGTGACCGGCCTCGACGCCACCTTCGGCGCACTCGCGGATCCGACCCGGCGCGGCGTGATCGAGCTGTTGCGCCATGGCCCGCGGCGCGCGGGCGAGCTGGCCGACGAGCTCGGCATGTCGCGACCGGCGATGAGCCGCCACCTGAAGGTGCTGCGCGACACCGGCCTGGTCGCGCCCGCCGGTGACGACGCCGACGCGCGCGCCAAGATCTACGAGCTCCTGCCCGCGCCGTTCGCGGCGCTGCGGCGCTGGCTCGAGGACGTCGAGCGGTTCTGGACCCTCGAGCTGGCCGCGTTCAAGGCGCACGCCGAGCGCAAGAAGGGGAAGCGGGCCCCATGAGGCGACCATGATCGCCGGTGATCGCGTGCGCGTGCAGACCTTCGTGGCGGTCGCGCTCGCCGATGCCTTCGCGGTGTTCACCGAGGACATCGATCAATGGTGGCGGCGCGGGCCCGCGTATCGCATCGGCGGCCGGAGTCCGAGCATCGTGCACCTCGAGCCGCGGCTCGGCGGCCGGGTGTTCGAGGCGACCGACGACGGCGTCGTGCTGCACGAGATGGGGCGGATCACCGCGTGGGATCCGCCGGCGCACCTCGCGTTCGAGTGGCGCGGCGTGAACTTCGCGCCCGGCGAGGTCACGACCGTCGAGCTGTGGTTCGAGGCCCGCGGCGACGGCACGCGGGTCACGCTCGAGCACCGCGGGTTCGCGGCGCTGCGCCCGGATCATCCGGTGCGCCACGACCAGCCGGTCGTCGAGTTCATCGGCCGGCTCGGCACCTGGTGGGGCGCGCAGCTGACCAGCCTGCGCGAGCGCGCGGAGCCGTGAGCGCGTGAACGACCGCTACGGCGCGGCGTAGCCCAGCGCGGCGATCAGAATCTCGTCCTGCAGCGTGCGCGCGGCGGCGCGGCCGCCGTCGGGCAGGTTGTTCATCAGGATCGCGAACGCGAGCGGGTGACGGCCGTCGACCGCGAGCAACCCGGCCAGCGTCGAGACCTTGGCGAGCGTGCCGGTCTTGGCGCGGACCCGCCCGGCGTTGGCGGTGCCCGCGAGGTGCTTGCGGAGCGTGCCGTCGACGCCGGCGATCGCGAGCGACGCGATCAGATCCGGGCCCCAGCGGAAGTCGCGCTCGGCGTGGGCCACGACCCGCGCGAGCGCGAGCGCCGGCACTGCGCTCGCCTCGTACAGGCCCGATCCGTTCTCGGCGCGGAAGCTGCCCGCGGCGAGCCCGACCTCGCCGACGAGGAACTCGGTGACCGCGGCCTGCCCATCGGTCCACGTCGCCGGCGCGACCTCGGTGTTCGGCGGCGCGGCCTGGGCCTTGCGCTCGGCCCCGAGGGTCTTGAGCAGCGACTCGGCGATGAAGTTGTCCGACTGCTTGTTCATGCGCCGGATGACGTCGGCCAGCGGCGCGGAGTCGTGGGCGACCAGCTGCTTGGCGGTGCGGGGCACGCGCCCGCGCTCGATGCGCTTGCCGATCGCGATGTCCTCGGCGAGGAGCGCGGCGCGCATCGCCTCGGCCGCGAACTGGATCGGATCATCGACGCGGCGGCGGGTGAGATCGACGCCGCCGTCGGCCTTGACCTGGCCGAGGATCGTCAGCTCGAGGTGGTGCGGCCGCGGCACCGCATCGACGCGCACGCGCGACCGGCCCTCGCGCACGGTCACGACCGAGGCCTCGCGGATCCGCACGTAGTCGCCGACCGCGGGCTCGAAGTGGATCGCCGCGGCGCCCTCGCCCGACGGCACCGGCTCGATGACCACGGTCACCGCGCTCTCGTCGAC
>JAIOQA010000232.1 GCA_021413675.1 Deltaproteobacteria bacterium
ATGGTGCTCTACCAGAGCGCCCTGGCCTCGCACGCCAAGCGCGACGAGCAGCTCCGCACGCTGGGAGCCCTGGTCGCGAAGCTGGTGGGCTGAAAGGAGGTCGTGATGCTGACCAGCACCACGCCCACCTATCAGGGCCCCGGGCAGACCGCCGCCGCGACGAGCGACGGCGGGATCCTCGGGGCGCTCACCGCGCTGCTCGGCGGTGGGAGCACGCCCGCGTATGCGGGGACCGGACAGCCGGCCTCGAGCGCATCGGGTGGGCTCCTCGGTAGCGGGACGCCGGCCTACCAGCCGGCCCCCGTCGCCATGCCGAGCCCCGCGCCCGATGGGACGCCCTGCGAGATCCCGACCTGCGATCCGGAGCCGTTCGGCGCCGGGACGATCGCGATCGTGATCCCGCGCGCGCCCCAGTAGGCGCAACGCGCGGCTGGTCGAGGCCGCGCGTGAGTGACGAGCGACCAGACGAGTAGCGACAGCACGACAGCAACGACAGCAACGACGCAACCCAACCCACCGGGGCGTGTCGGTGCCGGTCGCGCGCCCCCGACCCCCGATCCCTTTCTGTTCCCACCCGTTCCCTTCCACGAGGTCACCATGTCCGATGACACGCTCTCCACCCTCGCGATCGCTGCCGGTGCGGCTGGCGTCGGTTGGTGGCTCTACCAGCGACACGAGCACCACACGGCTGAACAGCGGGCGAGCGCCCAGCGCATCGCGGACCTGGTCCGCGTCGCCACGACGCCGGTGCTCGTGCCGCCCTCGATGTTCCCAGCATCGCGGCCCGCCGGTGGCGCGGCGACGGCCGCCGCGCCCGGGGCGCAGTCGGGCGCGAGCTCGACGCTCGCCGCATCGCCACTCGCGCAGCCGAAGGGCGGCCCACCTCCAGCGGCGGCCCCGGCGCGCACGCCCCCGATCGCGGGTCCGACCCAGCCGATCACGCGCGAGTTCGATCCGATCTTCGCCGCCAACGGCCACGGCGTACCAGTCGCGTACCTGCGCGCGCTCGCCGCGCACGAGTCTGACATGCACGCAGGGATCAGCGATGGCCCTGCGATTGGCCTGCTCCAGGTCGTCGATGCGGTCCGCACCGACCACAACGTCCGGTACGGCACCCAGCTCACGCGTGCCGATCTGCTCGTGCCCGCGACCAACGTCGACGTCGCGACGAGCGCGCTCCGGCGCATCATCGACAGCTACCAGCGCAACCATCCGGCGATCGCGAACCTCCGCGAGGACTGGACCAACCTCCGCTTCGTCGAGCTCGTCACGCTCGGCTGGAACGCGGGCTGGTCGGAGCGCGCGGGCCTCGGTCGGGTCGCGCGGTACCTCGAGCGCAACGGCCGACCGGCGATCACGGTCGAGGCGATCGTTGCGAACGCCCGCGCCGCCGGCGTGTCACCGCACCTGTCCGACCGCCGCAAGCTCGCCTTCGCGAACGCGGTGACCGCGACCTATGCGCGCGAGCGGGTGCGCGACCGGTTCGAGCTGCAGGTGGCCGCACCCGCGGTGGCTGCCGCGCCCAGCGCGCCGCCGAATCCCGCGCCCGCCTGATCCGATCCGCTGATCTCGACGCGCGCACCGCGCGTGCCGCCCTCGATCCGCGCCACCGCGCGCGATCGCTTCCCTTCCTGCGCCCTGGAGTTGCCATGTCCACGCCGATTCGCACCTGGACCGATGCCTACGCCGCGATCCGCGACACGATCGAGGCGCGTCGCGGGTTCATCGAGCTCGCGCCGAACACGCCCCAGGCCACCCGGTGGCCGCGCGCCACCGGCGCGCACGTGGTTGCGATCGCCGCCGTCCTCGATCCGCCGCTGCGCGCGTCGCCGTCCGCGTTCGGTCGCGCGGCGCTGCTGTTGCAGTGGCGCGACGTTCTTGTCGACGCCGAGACGACCGCGCTGCTCGAGCCGACGCGCACCTATCCGATGGCGCGCGCGTTCTGGGCGGCCGCGCGTGCGGTCTGCGTCCATCTCGACTACGTGGGCGTGCGCGTGCCCGACGAGGCGCATTGGCAGGCGCTCCTCGCGCAGCTCGACCAGGACGACGACGCGGCGGCCCGTCGCAACGGCGATGGCATGCCCTCTGACGACCTGTTCGCGGAGCGACAGGCGCTGCTCGCCAAGCGGGGTTCCGATGGCCAGCCGATCTTCAATGGCCTGGTCACGTATCCCAAGGCCACGGTCTCCGAGATCGTCGGCCTCACGATCCGCTGGAACGATCGTCTCGCCGCGATCATGCGTGCGCATCCCGGCCAGCTGACCCAGGCGGCCCTCGAGTGGCACGAGACCGTCGACGACATCATCGCGACGACGCGCGGCGCGCCCGGCGAGCGGGTCTACGCGCATGGCCGCGCGTTCTGGCACGGCGCCACGCTCCTCGCGCGAGCGATGGACGCGGCGCTGGCCCGCGACGCGAACCGTCGCTTGCTCGGGCTGATCGCGGACACCGCGCATGCGGTGGAGGACCGGATCGAGGGCACCGCCGACGCGGTCGCGGATGGCGTCGCCGCCGCGGCGCATGGCGTGCCCGCCGCGCTGAGCGCGAGCGCCGATGCCGCAGGCGACCTGCTGAGCGGCGCGGGGCGCGGCGTCGGCAAGGCGCTCGGCGGACTCGCTGGCGGACTGCTCAGTCCATTCGTGTTGCCGCTAGCGATCGGCGGCGGCGCGATCGGCATCTACCTGCTCACGCGCGACCGTGGCGCGAAGGAGGCCGCCTGACATGCGCGCCCTGCCTCTCGTCCTCGGCGGCGGCGCGCTCGGCGCCTACCTCTGGTCTCAGTCGCGCGATCGCGCACCGGCGCCCAGCGGCGCGCGCGACGTGCCGTCCTCCGTATCGCCACCGGCACTCGTCGCGCCCGCACCGTGGGGCAGTCCGCTCCCCGGCCGCTGGGTCTGGCCGGTCGCCGTCTGGCGCGGTCGGCGGCCGGTCATCTCGAACGAGTTCCGCGCCCCAGCGCACCTCGGCGTCGACTTGATGTTCGCGCGTCGGCGCGATGACACCGCACGCGTAGGTTCCGCGAACGGCTCGGCCGGCTTCGTCATGCCCGACGATCGCCTCGCGCTCGCGGCGAGCGACGGCGTCGTGTGGTCGTGCGCGTGGACGCCGCGCGGCTGGTCGGTCGTGATCGACCACGCGCCGACCGCAACGGTCGCGACCTACTACACGCACCTGACGCTGCCATGGCTGAAGCCGACGCAGCGCGCGCAGTCGGGCCAGCGCGTGCGCGCGGGCCAGCCGATTGGCATCATCGGCGCCGATCCCAAGGACACCGCCGGCCTCAAGCATCTGCACTTCGAACTCTGGCGCAACGGCCCGAGCGATCCCGCCGACCCGGCCGAGCTCATGCGCGGCTGGGACTACGTCGACGATCCGCGCGCGACACCGCCGTCGCCGCCGTTGGTCGCGCGCAACGCCGCGCTGACCTTCCGCCCGCTCGGCGCGCGCGGCGATCCCTATCCCGCGTGGGTCCGCGCGCTGCGTGGCAAGTCAGGCGTCTACGTCATCCGCGAGCGCGACGAGGTCGTCTACGTCGGCGAATCGCACACCGACAAGCTCTACGAGACGCTCACACGCCATTTCCAGGCCTGGCGCCGCTACAAGGGCTTCTGGCGCGGCCAGTACGGCGAAGGCCACGACCCGGGCCTCACCTACGACCGCGCCGCAGTCGAGGTCGCCACGCGCGTGACGCGCGCCAATCGCGCGCTCGACGAAGAAGCCCGTCTCATCGCGCGCCTCGCCCCTCGCGACAACCTCCGCGGCCAGGTCGTCACCGACGACGCCGAGGCCGCCCCGTTCTAACTCCTCTCCTCCGAGGTCCCCATGGACACCCTCATCGACTCCATCCGCGCCGCGATCACCGACGGCGCGACCGACGACACCAAGCGCGCGGGCGCGAATGCGTGCCGCGCGATCCTCGCCGCGCTCGACAGCGAGCCCGCCACCGCACTCGCCGCGCCGGCGCCGGCGATCCACGCGAACCTGATCGGCGCGCTCGGCCGCATGGATCTCAACCAGCTGCTCGACGTCGCGATCGCGCGCCTGCGCGCGCTCAACGCGTCGAACAGCAACGCGCCGCCAACACCGAGCCGCGGCGTTGCGATCCCGCTGGTGCCGATCCCGCGCGGCGCAGGTGCGTCGTGACCGCGAGCGTTCGCGAACTCGCGCCGGTCGTGCCGATCCGTGGCACGCGCGCGCCCGTCGAGATCGACACCGACGGCGAAGTCATGGACGCCGATCAGGTCGCGGCGCTGCTGCGCGTGAACCGCAAGACGGTCTACGACTACGCGGGCCGCGGCCAGATCCCATGCCGGCGGCTCGGCAAGCGCATGCTGTTCAGCCGCACGGCGCTCATGGCATGGTTGACGGCGTGCAAGGACTCGTCGCGCGTGAATGGAGCATGAACATGCCCGTATCGCGTGCGGAGAACGGACGGTGGCGCTACCGCGCCAACGTGAAGACACACGATGGCACCACGATCCGGATCAGCGGATCGGCGCCGGTGCAGAACAACACGAAGGCGGCGGCGGTGCAGGCGGAGCGCGACCACGTCGCGCGGCTGCAGGCGTCGGCCAAGGCCGATGACAAGAAGGCGGTGCCCACGTTCAAGGAATGGTTCAATGGTCGCTTCTGGACCGAGTGGGTCATCGCGCAGGACAACAAGCCGGCGGAGCGCGAGGCCAAGCAGAGCATCTTCAAGCATCACCTCGCGCCGGCGTTCGGTGATGTCCCGCTCGATGCGATCAAGGTCGCCGAGATCAACCGCTTCCGCGCGACGCTGCTGGAGAAGCAGCTGTCGCGGAAGCGGATCAACAACATCCTGGCGGTGCTCTCGAAGGCCCTGCGCTACGCGGATGATGTCGAGCTGATCAAGGCGCCGCGCAAGATCGGCCTGTTGAAGGTCGAGCGGCCGGAGATCGAGTGCTGGGACCTCGAGCAGTACGCGCGGATCCTCGATGCGGCGCGGCGCGAAGGGCCGGCGGCCTACGCCGGCGTGTGCCTCGCAGGCGAAGCAGGGCTGCGCGTGGGCGAGGTCAAGGCGTTGCGCTGGCGCGAGGACGTGGATCTGGTCGCGCGGACCGTGACGGTCAACCAGCAGATGCGGCGGGGCGCGCTGGGGACGCCGAAGGGCCGGACGCGGCGCACGGTGGCGATGACGGCCACGCTGTACGAGGCGCTGCGCGCGCTGCCGGTCGTCCGGGAGGGCTATGTGGTGCTCGACCACGTGCGCCTGGGGCACCACAAGCACGAGGAGAACGCGGTGAAGTGGCTGATGAAGAAGATCTGCCGCCGGGCAGGCCTACCGGAGGCGGGCTGGCATCGGCTGCGCCACAGCTTCGGCAGCCACGCGGCGATGTTCGGGGTGAACCCGTGGCGCTTGATGACCTGGATGGGCCACAAGCGGATCGACGAGACGATGCTCTACGTGCACCTGGCGGAACAACATCGGCGGGATCTCCCACCGGCGTTGGTCGCCGTTGGCACGCGGGAAATGGATCCCGACAAGCGCATCCTGGCGATGCTGAGCGCGCGAAGCGCGATTTCGTGGCAACAGCGTGCCAACGAAAGCGAAAAACCCGCCGAAATCCGAATGATTTCGGCGGGTTAAGTCGCGGAGCGGACGGGACTCGAACCCGCGGCCTCCGGCGTGACAGGCCGGCGTTATAACCGACTTAACTACCGCTCCAGGTTTTCAGGGTAGCTCGTGGGCGGAGCAGGGTTCGAACCTGCGACCACGGCCTTGTAAGGACCATGCTCTTCCGCTGAGCTATCCGCCCGCTTGCGCGAGGTGGAAGGTTTCTAGCGATCTGCGGCCCTGGAGTCAATGCTTTCGCCACCGGATCCGCACATTCTTGCGACGGCTCGCGGCACGGGGTGTCGCGGCCCTACGGGAACCAGTCCGCGACATCGGCCACGGCGCTCGCAATGCCTTCGAGGCACGGCGAGCCGCCGGCGCGCTGCGCCACCGGGATCCACGCGACGAACGCTTCGGGCATGAGCCTCGAGCGCGGGGTCGCGCTCGCTCGCATGCAGAAATGCAGCCAGCACGCGAAGGCCTGGTCGTCGTCGAGCACCCGCAACCAGACCTCCGGACCGATGCCCAGCTCGGACAGCGCGCCGGTCGCCAGGGCCATGGCGCGCGCGGGAGTGAGCTGCGCGACGAGCTCGTCGCGCATGCCTAGCTGGTGCGCGACGAACGCGAAGCCCGCCCACGGAACCTCATCGAGCGCCGCGGCGATCGCGAGCGCTGCGGCGCGGTGCGGGCCGGGCGCGAGCCAGCGGAGCGCGGCCCGCCATGCGTCGCTGGCGCGGTCACCGGCGGTCAGCGCGGCAAGATGGTCGAGCGCGTTCGCCAGTCGCGCCTCCCGCGCGGGCCCGTCGGGCTCGTGACGCGCGAGCGCGAGGTCGGCGATGCACGCGGCCTTCGGATCAGCGAGCTCGCGCCGAAGCGTGAGCGCGTGTTCGAGCTCGCCCGCCGCTGCGATCGGCTCGATCGCCCACGCGATCGCCCACTGCACGTCACGCGCGGCGCGCGGGCGCCACTCGGCGATCGCCGCGACCAGGAGCGGGACCGGATCGGTTGCGTAGGCGCTGAGCTCCAGCAGCTCGTCGGAGCGTTGCCATGAAAGCCGACTGCGCGCGAGCCACGTCAGGTGCTCCGTCGCGGTTGACGCGCGGAGGGCAGCGGGAAGGTGCGGAACGAGCGCGCTCCGGACAAACGGGTGGTCGGCGTGCGCACGGATCCAGGCGATCGCGTCGGGTACGAGCGCACCGCCGAGCTTGTCGAGGAGGGTGTGCCAGGCGACCTCCGACGGTGGCGTGCTCCAACGCTCGAGCGCCGCGAGCTGGACCGAGGCGCGAGCGTCCGGGCGGAGCCACGGCGCGGCGCGTGCGAGCGCGCGTCCGACGATCGCCTCGCGGCCCGCGATGCGCGGCGTTCGCCAGGCGCGCTCGGCGAGCGCCGCGCGGTCGCGCTCGGGCAGGAGCTCGGCGATCTCGACCAGTGCAGCCGGATGAAGGTCGTCGCGTGCGCGACCGATCAGGCGCGCCGGCCACTCGCCGCGCGCATCCGCGGCAAGATGGGCGATCGCCGCCGCCGCGCCCGCGAGGATCGCGGTGTCGCGGCCGTGGGTTGCCCGCTGCAGCAGCGCGAGTGCGCGTGCGGCGCGGGTCGCCGGAGCCATCCACGCGAGCGGCTCGACGAGCAGCGCGCGCTCGCGACGCATGGACGAGAGGTACGACCAGCGGCGGTGCTCGGGGCCGCGGGGCCAGCGCTCGCTCGCGCTCGACAAGGCCCGGCGGTCGTCGCTGTCGGCGACCGCGACCAGCTCATCGAAGGCCTCGGTCGCCAGTCGCTCGCGAAGATCGACATCGACGACTGGCAGGATCGCGAGGCGCGCGCACGCGCCGTTCGCCCCCGACAGCGACCTCACGGCATCGACTGCCTCGCCGACGAGCTCGCGGCGCTGGTACGCGAGGGCCACCAATGTCTCGGCGCGACGCGTGCCGCTCGGATCCTCGCTGGCCACACGCAGGACCTGATCGAAGATCTCCGCGGGCAACGCCGCCGGGATGGGTGCGCCGCCCACGTCGGCTCGCGCGCTGCGATGGATGTCGAGCCACTGCGCATACCCGTCGGGGCGCAGCTCGTCCGGGAGATGCGGCACGATGGCCGCGAGCATCCGTGCACGTGGGTACGGCAAGGAGTGATGGGTCGCGTCGCGCCATCCCGGTTGCCACTCACCCGCTGCGCCGAGCAGTGCGGCATGTTCGCAGTCCAGCCCGAAGTCCTCATCGGCGAGTCGGTCCAGCGCGCGCATGATCAGCTCGCTGCGAATCGGCGCGCCGAGGATCGGCAGCGTCGCGAACAGGGTCGCGGCCGCCTCGGAGCAGTGGCGAACCGTGTGCGCCCCGTCGACGACCAGGCGCGCGGCCAGCGCGTGGAGGGCATCGGGCCAGCCCGGCCAGGCCCGCGCCGCGACGACCGCGCGAATCGCTGGCGAGAATGGCGCGAGCGCGCCCTCGACCGCCCCGATGCCCTCGAGCGTGATCAGCCGATCCACCGCCGCTGCGAGACCGACGGCGTCGTCCATGCTGTCGACCAGCGGCCGCTCCGCGACGATCGCGAGCGCGAGACGCACCTCGGCCGCGTCGAGCCAGGGTGCGAGCGAGGCCAGCGTCGCAGGGGCAAATCCGCCGTACGGCGTGCGCGCCACCGCCATCGCCTCGCGCGTCGTCCAGTAACCAGACTCGACCAGCGCGCCCGCGAGCCCCGGCGGCAACGCATGCGCGATGTCGACGCGCGACGCCCGGACAAGGCTGCGACGCGCGAGCGCCGCGACGATCTCGGCGCGCCCTCCCCGCCCGGCGTCCTTCCATCGATGCGCGAGGTCATCGTCGGTCGCTGGCACCTGCGCAAGGAACGCATCGCGCGCCGCGACCGTGGTGCGGTCGCCGTCGGATGCACGCAGCGCGTGCGCGAGCGTCGAGGAATCGGCCATCGTTAGCCGATCAGCTTTCGCGCCATGTCGAGCTCGGCCTCGCAGAGGCTCTTGATCCAGTCCGGTAGCTCGACCGCTACCTCGGTCAGCGTCTCGACCGCTGCCCCGTTGGGCATTTTGATCCACTGGCCGCTTGGCGCGTAGCGAACTCCTCGCTGGAACGCGCTCAGGATCGCCTGACCGATCCGCTCGGCGGCCAAGCGATCGACCGACTCCGTCGGTCCACGGGCATCCTGAGCCTCCGCTGACGACGAGAAGTACGCCACCGTCTCATCGGACGGGAACTCGACGACTTCGACACCGTACTTCAACCCACGACCATGGCACTCCTCCTTCGCCGCCCGGATGGCGGCCTCGCGGTCGACGCCTGCGAAGCAGGTGTAGGCGTGTTCGTTCGTGCGCCCCCATCGGTACGCGGTGACCACGTAGACAGGCACGGTGGGATCGCTCATGGGAGCACGAACCTAGCATCGCCGAGCACCACTGCCAGGAACGCGAAAGGAGCGCCGCAACCGTCGCAGACCACTTCGACCTGGGCCTGCTATTCGTCCTGCGGCGCCCAGTCGGTGATCCGGACGAAGTCGGCGTCCGCTTGCGCGCGCTCGAAGACGGCGCCGACCGGCTCGTCGAGCAGCGCGTCGACCCGTTTGTCGATCTCCGAGAAGCGCGTCAGCGGCACGATGGCGATGTTCTTCGCGTCCTCGCTGTAGGCATCACTCTCCAGGCCGGAGAACATGCGCCAGCCGCTGTCAGCGTCGCGATGCGGGGCCGCTCGGTACATGAATCGGACGGCCAGGCCCTCGTCGGCGACCTTCCTCGACACCAGGGCAGACTTCGACCAGCGGAGCTCCATCGCCCGCATCAGGCGTTGCCGCTCCTCGATCCCCAGCTCGATCCGGAGCTGGAGGAGTTGACCTCGCTCGTCGACGTCGCGGTGGAGTTCGAAGAGCCCGTCGCCCCAGGTGGTCATGAACCCGCACGCGAGCGCATCGCCGAGACGCACGACTCCCGATTCCGTCGCAGACGAGCGCACCTGCTCCATCAGCTGGTAGTCGTGGGTGTGCGGCCGAAAGTCGGTCGCAAGCTTCAGCCGTTCGTGATCGCGCAGCTGCTCCACGGCGGTTCCACGGTCCACCGCATCGTCGACCGGAAGGTCGCGCCACCCGAAGACACGGTCGCCGAGCTCGGCCGCCTTCAGGCGTCCGGCCACGATGTGCGCGTCGGCGCCCCAGAACGCGAAGTCGGCCAGGCCGTCGAGCAGCTCGGTGTGCTGCCACGACGCGACCGCATCGAGGTCAATGATCAAGAGGCGAGCGAGATCCACCATCGCGTAGCCGAAGCGCTCGCTCCTCGCGACCCGTCCCTCGCGAACGGCGATCCGGACCCGGCGGAGCCTGCCGGCGTCGGGACCGTCGCCGGGCATCGCTTCGCCGACGACACGGAGCTCCCGTCGGGGGACGCCCGCGACGACGCCCGCCCACACGCCGTGGAACTGAACCTCGCCGGCGCAGGCGCCAACCGACAGCGCGTGGTCGGCGCGTACGCGGTGGGGCACCCGCTCGGCGAGGATTTCGAGCCGCGCGTCGAGGTGCCGGCGAGTCCCGATCTCCGTTACCCGGGCAGCCAGCTCTGCCGCCAGCTCGCGCGGGATGTCGTAGATGAACCGCGGGTTCCACTGTTGGCCCAGCTGTCGCCCGATCTCGTCGGCGTCGACGCCGAAAAGCGCGGCATCGATGCACGCGTTGGCGGCGAGCGTCGTCCTCTCGGGCAGGACCCCGTCGGGCATGACCGGCGCCCGGCCGTGCGACCACATGTCGAGGTAGCCGGGATCGACGATCAGCAAGGCGCCACTCGGCGCGACGACGGTGCCCAGCTCGGTCTCCATGCCGCGTGCGTAGCACGCCCGGGCGCCAGCGAGCTGACTTGCTGACGCGCCGCTGCCACACGCGCCGCGAACAGCGACGTTGCGTCAGTCCGACGCGGACCAGGCGCTGATCCATTCACCACCCTGCAGTCGGTACGCACCCTGGCCACCCGCCCACAAGGTTCCATCGGGATCCTGCTCCAGGACCCAGAGACCCTCTGGAACGCCGTGGCCAACCATCGTGAGCGCACCGCGGGGGCCGACGAGGAGGACAGCGCCCCACGCGTGCCTTTTCCCGGCGTCGACGATGCCTGCGACATAGACCCCGCTGTCACCTGGGCTCATGGCCGTGACGCTGAACCTCTCGAGCGTTCCATGCTGGTGGTCGGCGGTCAGCACGGGTGCGACGGCATCCAGAGCCAAGGTGCCAGCCGACCTCCAATCATTGGCACCCACCGATGTCGTCATGAGCTCATCCGCCAGCAGTGCATAGCAGCTGAATTCCCGACACCGAATCTGCGCCTCAACGGATGAGGGAACAGAGGTCCTGGCCCACGTCGCCCCTTCGTCACCGGAGAAGTAGATGGCCAAGGCGGACGCAACGTAGATGGAGCCTCGATACATTCGTCCGTACACGCGGAGGTTGACGGTGCCTTCCCCAGGTCGCTCGGCGCCTGTGATAGGCACTCCCACCCGCTTCCAGGTGGAGGAGTTCGTCGCGAGCTCCGGGCGCACGAGCTGAAGATCCGACATGAGGAGCCGTGGCGGATCGCGCGGCTCCTGGACGAACGCAGCCGGTAGCCGGGCAAGTAGCGCCGCGCCGCGATCCTCCGGCAACTCGAACTCGACTTGCGACCAGGTCTCGCCCCGGTCCGCCGAATGCGACAGGCGAGCACTCGGACCTTCGTGGTGTCCGGGCCATCCGTGCGCCCCCCAGATCTCGCCACCATTCGCGATGCTCAACGTCTCGGGACGATTCGACAACGCCCTCCAGGAGCGACCGCCGTCTTCCGATGCGACGAGGTCGCTGCTCTCGGTGCGAATCAGGACACGTCCCGGCAAGAAGAGGATCTGCGCGACGCTCGCCCTGGCTCGCCGTGCGCTTGGCAGCATGGATCCCGACGTCGAGCACTGACGCACGCCCAGGCCGAGCGTACCCAGCACGACCGCGGCGACCAGCACGAAGAGAATCCGGTTGCCACGCCCCATCCGCCGCGCATCTTCTATTGTGTCGTCACGGGTGTCCAGCTCACCGAAACGACGTTGGAGATGGTCGTGGTGGCGATCGACCGGGAGCGAGCCGGTCTGTTCGTGGCGTTCGACGAGGACTGACCGGCGTCTGCGCGCTCGTCATGCGCCGCGCAGCGTGTGGCCAGGACCGGCCTGCTGCCGCCATCGCGCTCGCACGCTGCGCGCGTGAAGTACCAGCGGAAGTCGCCGACCTCGGCGAACTCGGAGGTCAGGTCGCGAATGGGAAGGGAGACGACGCAATACGCCCCCTCGGCCGTCATCGACCCATCACCGGGAACCGGCTCGGTCACCGTCGACGGCCCGGCCAGGAACGCCTCGTGCCCCCGCGCCGCGTACCCGTAGCTCGACCTGCGATGCCATCCGTCGGCGACGACCTCGTGCACCAGCGACCATGACTCCTCGAGCGCACCCGACTCCTCGTCGACATCCTGCTCGAGTCGCCACGGCGCGCAGGCCGACCCTCGATTCCAGTAGATGACGCCGGCCTGATGAAGCGCACGGTCCAGGCGCTCCGCCACGGTTCGAGCCGGCGCACTCGCGGGCCGCGCAGCTGGCGATAACGGCGCGGCCGACGGCGCACATGCGGTCGCGCCGATCGCGGCGGCGAGCGACAGGACCGCGGCGACACGACGGGCGCGCGTTCGATGATGCACGCAGGTAGGACTCCCACCGCGCCTTTCGGTTGCGGGAATCCGTCGCGCCGATCGCGTATCGTGCCGCGGTGTATTCGTCGCTGCTGAAGATCGATTTCCTGGTCCAGGAGACAGGTGGCGCCCAGGTCGCGGTCCAGACCGATCACCGCGAGCGCGCCGAGATCGAGGCCGAGCCCGAGGTGTCCGTGCTGTTCGCGCTCGCGCGCGTGCTCCTGCCGCGGCAGATGATGCAGGAGCAGGGCACGCCGCTGGCCGACGTGGTCTACGTGGCGTTCGACGATCCGCCGCCGTTCCTGCGTGACGCGCTGGGCGCGGTCGGCGCGCTGCTGGAGCGGTCGCCCAGCAAGGGGCGCACGCGGCTGGCACCGGGCGCGGCGACGACCGACGAGCTGATCGAGCGCGCGTTCACCGGCCTGGCGGCGCGGGTGCAGCGCCGGGTCCAGCTATCCGATCCGGCGATCGTGCTGCGCGCGCTCGAGGCGGAGATCCTCGCCGACCCGCCGAGCGTCGAGCACGACGAAGCCGCATACTGGACGCGCGTCCTCGAGCTCATGGCCTGCGTGGCGGCGGCGATCCGGACCAAGCACGCGGGGACCTGGCAGGTCTCGACGCTGAGCGACGTGCCGTTCCAGCTCGCCCTCGCCGGTCAGCAGGTCCTGCTGCCGGGCAACCGCGCGCTTCGGTTCATCGCGGACGGCGCGAGCGAGTCGATGTTCCTGCTGCTGGCGAGCGTCGACGAGCTCGCCGGCGCCGCCGGCCAACCAGCAGGGCCGCTCTTGCCGAGCCTGCGCAGCCGCGAGGAGGCGATCGGTTGCGGGCTGCTGTCTCGCCCCCTGCTCGACGCGGAGCAACCCGATGTCCCGGTGATCGTCTACGGCAACGACGGTGAACACACGTTCGGACTGCTGCGGCGGTCCGAGGCCGAGCCGCGCGCCGAGGCGATCCACGCCGAGGCGATGGCCAATCTCGCCGGCGTCGCGGCGGAGATCGAGGAGCTCGCGATCGGCGAGCTGCGGATCCTCGCGGTCACCGGCGGTTTCTTCGCGGCGGAGAAGCTGCTCGATCCGGTGTTCATGCGCGGGCTGGCCCGGCGGCTCGACACCGAGTTGCTCGCGGTGGGCGTCCCGCGCCGCGGGCTGTTGTTCGCGACCTCGGGCGTGCAAGCGCCCGCCGCCATCGCCGGCTTGATGCGGATCATCGCGCACGAGTTCGCGGCGGGTGGCAGCCGCGGCATCAGCCAGGCCGTGCTGCTGGTGCAGGACGGCGTGACGGTGGGCTTTGCACGCGCGCAGCCCGCAGCGGCGGAGCCGGATACCGACGAGCCACCCGCGAAGCGACGCGGCTTCTTGGCGCGATTGTTCGGGCGGCGCTGACCGCGAGGCCCCGACCGCGGTGTCAGCCCCAGCGTCCACCCTGGTCGCCACGGCAATGCTCGACAGCTCCTTCATCCACGGCGACGGCGTCGGGCCATCGACCGAGCGCGCCCTGTGGCGCTCGGGCGCCCGCGACTGGGACGCGTTCCTCGGTCTGCATCGCGCGGGCGTGCTCCGCGGTGGGCGCATGGGGCGGCTCGCCCGGCTCGTCGAGGAGTCGCGGCAGGCGCTGCGCGGAGACGCGATCGAGTTCTTCGGTGATCGCCTGCCCCGCGGCGAGCAATGGCGGCTCTTCACGCACTTCGGATCGCGCGCGGCGTACGTCGACATCGAGACGACCGGGGTCAGCCCGGGGGTCGATGTGGTCACGGTCGTCGGGCTCCATGACGGCGCGACGGTCCAGATGTTCGTGCGGGGCAAGAACCTCGGCGAGTTCCCGAAGGCCGCCGCGCGGTACCCACTGCTCGTCTCCTACAACGGGGCGACGTTCGACGTGCCGTTCCTGCAGGCCACGTTCCCGAGCTTCCGCCCGCGCGCGCACCTCGATCTTCGCTACCCGCTGGCGCGGCTCGGATACAAGGGCGGGCTGAAGGAGATCGAGCGCACCGTCGGGATCCGGCGTCCGCGTCACCTGGCCGACCTGAGCGGCTTCGACGCCGTGATGCTGTGGCACGCGCACCAGCGCGGCGATCGCCACGCGCTCGCGACGCTGATCGCGTATACGCGCGAGGATGTCGTGAACCTCGCGACGCTGGCGCAGCTCGTCGCGCGGGAGATGCCCGGGTGCGTCGGGTTCCCGGCGAGCGCGACGCCAGCGTAGACGGCCGTCGTCGCGGTCAGCTCGCGGACAGCGGGCCGGTCAAGATGACCTTGCCCCCTGCGTGATGCTCGGCGAGCGTCTGCGCCTCGCGGGCCTGAGCCAGCGGCATCCGCTTCGCGATCGGAATGACGAGCCGACCGTCCGCGACGGCGCGCGCGAGCTCGCCCAGGCGCTTGCCATCCGGGTGAGTCAGCATGGCGTGAACGACGAGCCCACGTGCCATGGCGCCCGCTGGCTCTCCGACCACGCTGCCGATCCGGCCGCCCGGATGCACCTTGCCGAGCACGCGGGCGATGGCAGGACCTCCGACGGTATCGGCGATGCAGTCGAGCACGGGCAGCGCGTCGACCGCGGCATCGTCGTCCAGCGCGACCACCCCGTCGGCGCCGAGCGCAGCGGCGTCGCTCACCTGGGCGCGACGGACACCGGCCCAGACCGTGGCGCCGCGCGCCTTCGCCGCGAACACCGCGGCTCTTCCAACGCTCCCGAGGGCACCGGTCACCAGCACCACGTCACCCGGACGGACCTCGGTCGCCTCCTCGACGAGCTGGGTGCCGGTGAGGACGACGAGCGGAAGCGCGGCCGCGTCGACCACGTCCATGTTCGCGGGAATCTCGGCCCACGCCTCCGCCGCCGCGACGACGAACTCGGCATAGGCGCCCATGACCAGGCCCATCACCCGCATGCCTACCTTGAAGGCAGTGACGCCAGGGCCGACCTCGACCACGACGCCGGCCGTGTCGCGACCGAGTACCGCAGGCAGATCGAGCGGCATCATCGACTGCAGCGCGCCGCTGCGCAGCTTCCAGTCGACCGGGTTGATGCTGGCGCCTGCCATCCGGATCATCACCTCGTTGGGACCCGGGTGAGGATCAGGGAGGTCCTCGGCCCGTAGCTTGTTGACGTCACCATATGCGGTCAAGACGACGGCCTTCATTGCTGACTCCTGTGCGGGTTCGCGCGATGCGCTGCGAAAACCGAGCGGCGGATGGGCGCGTTGCACTGACCGTGCCGCAGAGGCGATGGAGCATGCTGCGCGCGGCGTATCGACTTCGCGGCCGCGGAGCGAGCGATGGCGCCCGCTGTGCGCAGCCGCGCGCCGCGCTGTTGCGCGCGCCGCGCCATGCTCAGCGCGAATGGCGCAGCGGTTTCCGATGAACGCGGGCGCATTCGCGGGTTATGGTCGACGCCCATGCGCGGCGACATCGTCTTTCGCATCTACGGAGTCCACGCCGGCCGCGACAAGGACTCGTACTTCGGCGCCTATCGTTCGCGCGCCGAGGCGGAGCGCGAGGTCGCCGCGCTCGCCGCGAAGGTGATGCACGGCGAGAACTGGGCCCGCAGGTATCATGACCAGGGCTTCGCCATCCGCGAACACGTGGTCACCACCGACTTCGAGCCGCCGCCGCGGCCCAAGCCGCGTGACGCCTACGTGATCGAGCGCGCGGCGGTGCCGAACGCGCCCGGCACCTGGGACTCGACGAGGGTGGAGGTCTTTCGACGACAGGGCCCGACCGAGCGCGAGCACGTCTGTGGTTACACGCGCGACCATGCCCTTTTTCAGACGTTCGAGCCGTTTCGCCAGGGCAATCGCGAGCTGGCGCTGGTCTCGCTCGCGTACACCCGGACCGCCGTGCTCGACCTGCGCACCGGCGAGGTCATCGCCGAGGAGACCGAGGCGACGCCGGGCGGCGGCTTCTGCCCGGTTGGCTTCTACGTGCCGGACTGGTGGGACGTGAACGACGACTCGACCATCCCGGGCAGCGAGTACTGGAACGCGGACGACGAGTGGCCCACGGGGGACTTCGGCTTCGTGTGGGGCTGTCACTGGGGCGATGACTCGTCGTGGAAGATCGAGTATCTCGACCTGCGCAGGGTCCAGGACGGCATCCTGATCCGCGACAACCGCTTCGGATACGTCGCGGTGGCCAACGGGCGCTACGTCTCGCCGTGCGTTGTGGGCGACGCGGCAACCCGCCCGTCGCCGCCGCCGGACTTCATCGAACTCCACCGCCACGCAGGTGTGACCAAGGTCCGCTTCGCGCTCGAGCTCGACTTCGATCTCGACAGCGGTCGCGTCGACGCCGAGCAGCATGCCGCGCTCGTGCGCGATCCCGACGCCGATCGCTGAGGCGCGCGCCGAACGACGATTGCCGGGCCTTGCCAGGCCTGGCGAGCAGTGGGCTCGCGCGGCGTAGTCCCGCACACGAGTCTCACCGCAACAGCACATGTCGAGTCGCGCGGGCGCTCGAACTGGCTTGCACTGAGGGCCACGGCCCGCTATGGAGTCCATGGTGGCGACGTGGGGTGAGGTCGAGGCTCGAATGGCCAGGCACGAGCTCGTGCAGCGCGACGCGCGAGCGTGCGTGTGCGCGATCCGCGTCGGCGCGAAGCACGTCAGGATCCGGGGCGAGCTGGTCACGGCGTTCGACGAGGACTGGCTGCTGCTGCTCACCCCGATCGTCGACGAGCAGCGCGCGCTCCTGCGCGACGCGCTCGCGTTCAACATGGAGCTCGCGATCGGTGCGCTCGCGATCGACCAGGGCTGGTTGATGCTGCGCGCGACGCACGTGCTGGCACTCCTCGACGACCGGCTGATCGATCGCCACCTCGATTTCGTCGCGCGCGAGGCGCTGCGCTTGCGCTCGATTCTCACGCTCGACACCGCGCCAGTCGACCACGTGTTCGCGCACGCGTGCGAGTGAGTCGCGGGAAGGTTGCCCCCGGCGAAAGGGTACTTCGAACATGGGATGGCTCTCGGATGCGTGGGACGCAACGACTGATTTTGCGTCGGGTGCGGTGGATACGGTCGGGGGCGTGGTGTCGGACGCGGGTGCGGTCGTGGGCGATGCCGCCGTGGGCCTCTATCACGCCGGCGTGAGCGCCGCGGACACGGCCTCCGATTACATCCACCGGGGCGAAGCGGGGCTGATGGATGGCATCCACTGGGTCGAGGATGGTGTCGACAGCGGCACCCATGCCCTCGCCAACATGGTGAGCGACGTCCCGATCCTCGGCACGCTCGCGGAAGGCGCGGCGGACGCTGTCACGTTCGGGACGCAGTTCACGGGCGGCGTGATCGGCGGTGCATCGACCCTGGTCGGTGGTGTCGCCAACGCCGCGCTGCATCCGATCGACACCGCCGTCGGGCTCGAGACCATGGCCGAGCACATCCCGGGACCGCTCGGACAGTCGCTCCGGCTCGGACACAACCTGCTCAACGTCGCGACCGGCGACGAGTCGTTTGGCGAGGCGATGGATCGTTCGTTCAATCCGATGACCGCGATGCAGGAGGACGGTCGCTACTGGGGCAACGTCGGCAGCGCGCTCTGGCACCCATACCAGCAGGCGATCGACGAGGGCCGCTACGGGGAGGTCGCCGGGCGCGGTGCGTTCGACATCGGCATGCTGCTCTCCGGCGTCGGCGAGGCCGAGGCCGCGGGGACTGCGGGGCGCGTGGGCGAAGCAGCCGAGGCCGCGCGCGCCGCCGAGGCCGCCGAGGCCGCACGCGCCGCCGAGGCCGCCGAAGCCGCACGCGCCGCCGAGGCCGCCGAGGCCGCGCGCG
>JAIOQA010000159.1 GCA_021413675.1 Deltaproteobacteria bacterium
GACCCGCGCGGCGTTCGAGCGCGCCGGCGCGACCCTCGCGATCGCGACCGGCGTCGACGACACGACCCTCGCGGTCGACACGCTGGCCGCGACCCTCGCGCCCAGCGTCGCGCTACTCGCCGACGCAGTCCGCCGCCCCGACCTCGCGCCCGCCGAGGTCGCGCGCCGCCGCGCCGCCCGCGTCGCCGAGCTGCGCGCGGTGCCCGCCGAGCCGCGGCAGATCGCCGCCGCGGTGTTCGAGCGTCGCGTGCTGGCGCCGGTCGCCGATCATCCATACGCGCACGCGACCCGCGGCGTACCCGAGCAGGTCGCGCGCGAGACCGCCGCGACCCTGCGGCAGTTCTGGCGCGGGCACTACGGCCCCGCGACCACGACGATCGTCGTCGCCGGCGACGTCGATCGCGCGACCCTCGAGCCGCTCCTCGCGGCCGCCTTCGCCACGTGGCGCGGCGGGCCCGCGCTCACCCCGCCGCCGCCGCCGCCGCCGCCCGCGCCGCCCAGCCTGGTCGTGGTCGATCGCGCCGGCGCGCCGACCAGCGTGATCGTCGTCGGGATGCTCGGCCCGGCGTCGGACGACCCCGACTACGCCGCGCGCGAGCTGGCGAGCGCGGTGCTCGCCAGCAACGACGGGCGCCTCGATCAGCGGCTGCGCGACCAGCTCGCGCTCACCGCCGCGGTCCGCGGCGCGTTCTGGCGCGCGCGCGGCGCCGGGCTGTGGAGCGCCTCGGCCGCGGTCGATCGCGATCGCACCGCGGAGGCGCTGCGCGAGGTGCTCGCCGCGATCGCCGCGATGCGCACCACGCCGGTGCCCGCCGCCGAGCTCGACCGGGCCCGCGCCCGCCTCCTGCGCGCCGTGCCGCGCGAGCTCGAGACCACCGCCGGCACCGCCACCGCGTTCGATCGCCTTGCCTCGCTCGCGCTGCCGCTCGATTTCTACGCGACCTACCGCGCGCGGCTGACCTCGCTGACCGCCGACGACGTGCGCGCCGCCGCCGATCGCTCGTGGCGCGATCCCTCGATCATCGTCGTCGGCGACTGGGCGACGCTGCGCGCGCCGCTCGAGGCCCTGGGCCTGCCGGTGCACGAGGCCGATAGCCGCGGCCGCGAGGTCGCGCCGTGACCGCGCCGCGCCCGCGCACCGAGCTCGCCGCGCAGATCCACCTCGCGGTGCCGCTGGTCGCGCAGCAGCTCGGGCTCCAGCTCATGGGCCTGGTCGACACCGCGCTCCTCGGCCGCTACGACGCCGACGCGATGGCCGGCGCGACGATCGCCGGTGGCCTCGTCTTCGCGATCTCGTGCATCGGCATGGGCGTCGTGCTCGGCCTCGACACGCTCGTGCCCCAGGCGATCGGCGCCGGCGATCCCGGCCGCGCCAGCCAGACCTTCCGCGCCGGGCTCAAGCTCGCGCTCGCGGTCGGCCTGCCGCTGACGCTCCTGGTGCTGGTCATCCCGCTGGTGCTCGAGCCCGCCGGCGTGGCGCCCGCGATCGCGCGGCCGGCGCGCGAGTTCGCCTGGGTGCGCGCGATCGGCGTCGCGCCGTTTCTCCTGCAGGTCGCGATGCGCGCGTTCCTGTCGGCGCACGGCCACACGCGACCGCTGATCATCGCGGTCATCGCCGGCAACATCGTCAACGCGCTCGGCGACTGGATCCTGATCTTCGGCGACGCCGGCCTCGCCGATTTCGGGCTACCCGCCATCGGCCTGCCCGCCCTCGGCGTCATCGGCGCCGGCCTGTCGACCACCGGCGTGCAGCTCGTGACCGTCCTCATCTATGGCCTGGCGGCGCGCGCGATCATGCGGAGCCAGCCACCCGCAAAGGCGCCGGGCGAGCGCGCGTGGGCGATCGCGCGCCACGGCCTGCCGGTCGGGCTGATGCTGCTCGCCGAGGTCGGCGTCTTCACGCTGGCCGGCGTGCTCGCCGCCCACCTCGGCAAGGGTCCGGCTGCCGGACACTCGGTCGCGATCATGGTCGCGAGCTTCACGTTCAGCATGGCGGTCGGCGTCGGCGCGTCGGCGGCGGTCCGCGTCGGCCACGCGATCGGCGCCGGCGATCTCGCGACCGCGCGCCGGCGCGGCCTGATCTCGCTCGGCCTCGGCACCGCGGTCATGTCGTGCTCCGCGCTCGCGTTCCTGATCATCCCGGGCCAGCTCGCGCGGATCTTCACCGACGACGCCGACGCGATCGCCAGCGCCATCCCGCTGCTCCGCATCGCCGCGGTGTTCCAGCTGTCCGACGGCGCCCAGGCGATCGCCGCCGGCGCGCTGCGCGGCACCGGCGACACCCACGCCGGCTTCGTCGCCAACGTCATCGGCCACTACGCGATCGGCCTGCCGCTGTCGATCGGCCTGGCGTTCGTCGCCGGCTGGGGCGCGCCCGGCCTGTGGTGGGGCCTGTCGGCGGGCCTGACCGCAACCGCGGTTCTGCTGATCGCGCGCTTCCTGCGCACCACGCGCGCGCCGCACGCGTGATCGCTCGCACGCGGCTTGTCGCCACCGGCGCCGCGCGCCGATACTCGCGCCATGGCCCGCTTCCTCGCGCTCTCGATCGCTTCGCTCGCGGCCGCCTGCGGCGGCTCGTCCTCGTCGACCGACGCCCCCGCGAGCGCGATCGACGCGCCGCCGTTCGCCACCGACGGCCCGCTCGCCGACGCGCCGTTCCAGGCCTCGACGATCTTCGAGGACGACTTCGCGACCTTCCCGTCGGCGAAGTGGCAGAGCGCCAACACCGCGCAGCAACACGGCACGGGCAGCTCGTCGACCGACGGCGATCCGGCGCCCGGGCTCGACGTCGGCGGCGCCCCCGACGCGCCCGACGGCACCGCGCTGCGCGCCGTCGCGACCTGGCCGTCCGCGCCCGGCTTCACGATCGAGGCGCGCGCCAAGATCCCGCCGACCTCGGCGCCGGTCGGCAGCAAGGCCACGCTCGAGGTCACGGCCTACGACACCGCGCGCACCGGCTTCGTGCGCTTCACGTTCTCGGTGTGGAACAACTCGGCGATGAACACGCCGTTCCCGGGCCCGGCCGGCGTGCGCGGCGCGCTGACCGGCAGCGACACCGCGGTCGCCAACGAGTTCCAGACCCCGCTCAGCGCGCCCGACACCGGGTTCCACACGATCAAGCTCAGCCAGGGCGCCGACGGGATGATCACCTACGGCTGGGACGGCATCGGCCAGGGCATCGGCACCGGCTTCCCCGCCGGCAGCACGATCCATCTCGAGATCGTCGGCAGCCGCAGCGACCTCGGCGGCAGCGCCGCGCCCGGCGGCCCGATCGTGATCGATCAGGTCACGATCAAGTCGCCCTGATCCCCCCGCCACCGGCTCGCGACACCGCGCGCACTTTCGCGGCGGCCCGCGTGCCGCACATGCTACGACCGCGTCATGGGGAGCTCACGCGTCCTGGCGCTCGTCGCCATCGCGACCACGATCATCGCCTGCGGCAGCGACGCGCCACCGCCGACCGGTCCGATCACCGCCGCGATCACGCACTACGACGTCACCTTCGATCTCGTCACGCGCCACGCCTCGGCGACCCTCACCGCGCGCGTCGACACCGGCGGTGACTGCCTCGCGCTGCCGTTCCGCGCCACCGATCTCGCCGACGTGACCATCGACGGCGCGCCCGCCAGCGGCACCCTCACCGCCGACACCCTGACGGTATGCGGCACCGGCTACGAGGCCGGCGCCGAGCTCGCGATCCACGCCGCGATGAACGTCCCGCTCGCGGTCCTCGCCGGATCGCAGGTCGGCTACTCCGAGACCGCGGCGCCCGGCGGCAACACGCTCTACTACCTGATCTCGTGGATCGAGGGCTGCGATCGGTTCGCGCCCTGCGACCACCGGCCGAGCGCGTTCGCGACCTACGCCTTCCACGTCGCGCATCCCGCCGGCGTCACGGTGCTGTGCCCGGGCACAATCACCGAGGACGCCGCGAGCTCGACCACGACCTGCGCGTTCGATCGCGCGGGCGGCCCCACGTACAGCACGTTCGGGTTGATCGCGTCGGCGGGCTGGCAGGCCCAGCCGCTCGGCGCGTGGGACGGCATCGCGACCACGCTCTACGAGTACCCGGGCGGCACCGTCGGCGCGAAGCTCGACCAGCCGTTCGTCGCCGGCTTCGTCGGCTGGATGCAGGCGACCTTCGGGCCGTATCCCTACGGCGACGCGCTCCGCGTCGTGGCCGCGCCGACCTACTGGAGCGGCTTCGAGCACCCCGGCAACATCGTCCTCGACAACGCGCTCGGCGGTAACGGCAGCTCGTCGTATCTCCACCCCGCGACCCACGTGCTCACCCACGAGCTCGCGCACCAGTGGGCCGGCGACCAGACCACGCTGACCGGCACCTACGACTTCGTCTGGAAGGAGGCGATGGCCGAGTACCTCGCGTTCGTCTACGAGGCCGAGCACGATCCGCCGGCCGGCGACCGCACTGCGCAGGCCTGGCGCAACCTGGCGATCGGCGCCTCGTACTACCCGGTGCCCGGCGAGCACCCGGCGCTCTTCACCTACTACGGCGACGCCTACGGCCCGGGCCCGATGGTGCTGTTCCGCCAGCTCGAGTCGCTCGCGTCGCGCGATCAGGTCATCGCCGCGCTCAAGACCCTGCTCGGGCGCGAGCACGCGATCGGCGTCGACGACGTGCAGGCCGCGCTCGAGGCAACGACCGGGCTCGATCTCGCGGCGTACTTCGCGGCGTGGGTGCGCGGCACCGGCGCGCCCGTGTGGCCGACGATCAGCGCGAGCTTCACGCCGGGCACCGGCGGCGCGGGCACGCTCGCGATCAGCCAGACCAACCTGACGCAGGCGGCGGGCAAGGGCTGCGCGTGCGACGTCGCGCTGCGCGGCGCCGCCGGCGAGGACGTCCGGGTGCCGGTCGACACGCTGCGCGACGGCCCGGCGCAGACGCTCCCGGTGACCGGCGTCGCCTTCGCGGTCACGTCGACGATCGTCGACCCCGACGCGCGCTGCCTGGTGTATCCGGCGACCGCCGCGGCGCGCGCGGCGCGCGGCGATCACGCGATCGCGCCCGCGGATCGCCCGCGCGGCGCCTGGTAAGCGCGCCCGCCTGTCGCACACCGATCGGTACCCGATCGCGCTCCCGGCGGCCTCCGAGGTTTTCGGCCCGCTCGCGAGACTGCCACGGGACCTTCTGGTAACGATCGCCGCATCTCTCTCTGAGGAGCCTCTAGATGCGCGCACTGAAGAATCACTCCCTCGTGGTCGCGGCCCTCGCCGCGGCCCTCGTGACGTTGGCGGGCTGTCCCAAGGGCGGCCTGCCCGGTATCCCGGGTGGCGGCGGCGGCAAGGTCGATCCGAACACCTGCGGCAACTACGCCGTGACCGACGCCGGTCGCAAGCTGAAGGCGTTCCTCTCGGCGACCGTCGAGCTCAACGACGCCGTCCTCAAGACCGAGGCCGTCATCAAGGAGAGCTGCGCGATCATGGGTCGCGAGCTCGGCATGGCGCCGGGCGAGCTCGAGGGTCAGACCAAGGACGTCTGCGCGCGCGTGACCACGCGCCTGCGCGACGACCTCAAGGTCGGCATCAAGGCGAACGCGCAGCTCAAGGTCGTCTACAAGCCGGCGGTCTGCACGATCGACGTCGACGCGGCGGCGAAGGTCGCGGCCGAGTGCGAGGCGCAGGCCTCGGGTGACGTGTCGGTGACCTGCCAGGGCCAGTGCTCGGGCACCTGCAACGGCGAGTGCAACGGCACCTGCCACGGCGACAACAGCGGCGGCAAGTGCAACGGCCACTGCGAGGGCACCTGCGGTGGCTCGTGCAGCGGTGGCTGCGAGGGCTCGGCGGACGTGAACGCGTCGGCGCAGTGCAAGGCGCAGGCGGAGGTCCACGCCTCGGTCGAGATGCACTGCACCGAGCCCGAGTTCTCGGTCGAGGCGGACGCCTCGATCGTCGTCGACAAGGCCAAGGCCGAGGGCGCGCTCAAGGCGCTCCGCGCCGGCCTGCCCAAGATCCTGTCGGTCCAGGCGCGCCTGGTGCCGCTCGGCTCGGCGGTGAAGGCGTGGGCCTCGGCCGCGAGCGACCTGTCGAAGTCGGCGAGCGACCTCGCGGGCTCGTTCAAGGATCAGGCGATCTGCATCTCCGGCCAGATCTCGGCCGCGCTCGGCATGGTCGCCAACATCCAGGCCTCGGTCTCGGTGTCGGTCTCGGTGTCGGTCGACGCGTCGGCGTCGGCGGGCGTGCACTGATCAGGTAGTCGGGCCCTCGGGGGCTCGATGCGCATGACCGCGCGGCGCCCGCCGCGCGGTTTCTGCGTTTCGGCGCCGCGATCAGAACGTGAGCGCGATCAGCTGCGGCACGTAGCTGCACGCGCACGGCTCGCCGCTCTCGTCGGGCGGCACCGCGATGTCGAGGGTCCGCGGCGCGTAGCCGTCCACCGTGACGACGACGTGCAGCGTGCCGTCGAGCGGGCCGCCCAGGCCGCTGGTCGCCTCGAGCGCGCAGGCCACCGGCGCCACCGCCTCGTTGCAGGTCACGCCGATGGTGTTGCCGCGCGAGGAGGTCGCCGTGACCACCACGTGGCGGAGCGGCGCGCCGCTCGCGGTCAGGCGCATCGTCACCAGTGGCTCGCAGGGCGCGCAGTCCAGCGGGTGCGGCCCGGGGCAGTCGGTGGCCATGACCAGCGGCGCGAGGGCCAGGGCGAGGACGGCGCGCGACAGACCAGACATACCCGCCTCCCGAGCAACCCTCGCGCCATGGCGCGTCAGCGAGGTTCGCGGGCTTGCCGGCCCCCCGCCGGCCGCCGGGGCCGGGATCCGCGACATCGGTGTCGGGCCCGCGCGGATCGGAGCGATCGCAGGGGCCGGAGAGTGTGTGGCAACTTCGCTTTTCGGCGTTTTCGTTCGCGCACGTGGTCGGGTCTCTGGTAAATGACGCCGCCCGCACCCTGCGTGGAGACCGCCATGAAGACGCTCACCGAGTTCTCGACCCTGATCCTCAAGCGCGCGAAGGATGCGCGCACCACCCGCGCCGCTGAGGGCAAGGAGGGCGAGGAGCTCGCCGCCGCCATCGCGACGGACCTCGCGGTCCAGCCCGATCGCGCGGCGCGCCTGATCGAGGCGCTCGGCGTGATCGCTGACAATGTCGACGCGGTCCGCCTGGTCCGCGTGTTCCAGGGCGAGAAGGGCCCGCACGGCTCGACCGCGGTCGGCGAGTACCACTACGCGGTCGATCGCGTGGTCGCCGGCGGCGGCGCCCGGCGCGACGATCGCCGCGGCGGTGGAGGCGGTGGCGATCGCGGTCGCGGTGGTGATCGCGGCGGCGGCGGCGGTGGCGGTGGCGGCGGTGGTCGCAGCGGCGGCGGCGGGTTCGGCGACGAGCGCGGCCCGGCCAAGCCCCGCGGCCTCGGCAGCCTGAAGATGGGCGCCCCGAAGGAGGAAGGCGATCGCGACGATCGCGTCCGTCCGGGCGAGGTGCCCCGCGCCGGCATCGGCTGGCAGCTCACCGCTGCCGCGCGCGATCCGCGCGACAACAAGCGCGGTGGTCCCGGCGGCGGTCCCCGCGGTCCGCGCCGCGACGGTCGCGGTCCGGGTGGCCCGGGCGGCGGTCCGGGTGGTCGCGGTCCGCGCCCGCCCCGCCTCGGTCCCGACGGCCAGCCCCTGCCCGGCGGCGATCGCGACTTCCGTGGCCCGGGCGGTCCTCGCGGCCCCGGTGGCCCGCGTCAGGACAACCGCGGCCCGCGCCTCGGCGCCGATGGTCAGCCGCTGCCCCCGCGCGGCCCGCGCCTCGGTCCCGATGGCCAGCCGCTGCCGCCCCGCGGCCCGCGCCAGGACAACCGCGGCCCACGCCTCGGTCCCGATGGTCAGCCGCTGCCGCCCCGCGGCCCGCGCCCGGACAATCGCGGTCCGCGCCCCGCGCCGATGAATACCGCGCCCGATGCCGCCGTCTCAACGCCGGCCCCGGTCGAGCCGCCCGCGTCGACCGGCGGCAGCGATCCGCAGCCTTCGTGAGTTAGCTCACCGGCGACACCGCAGGTGATCGTCGGTAGCGGATTGTCGCAACGACAGCCGGGCGCGCGTTGTCTCGCGGGAGTAGACTCCCGCTCACGAGGTGCCCATGTCGTTCCCAATGTCTCGCGCCGCCGCAGGGTGTGCGCTGGCGGTCGCGCTCGCGACCTCCGGCGTCGCCCACGCTGACCTCTCCAAGAAGGTCATCGCCGCGTTCAAAGGTCAGATCGTCGTGACCGCTGCCGAGGTCGAACCCGGCGCGAACGACAAGGCGACCATCGACGCCTACAAGAAGGCCCGCCTGAAGGAAGTGAAGGGCGAGCCCAACGCCGACGACGCGGTCGCCTGGCACTTCTTCTACACGGCGTTCCTCAAGTCGACCGGCGTGACGGAGATGAAGCTCGAGTTCTACAGCGGCGACAAGTACGTCGCGAACGAGAGCCTCTCCGGCATCGATCCCAAGAGCACCGTGCTCTCGGGCCAGATCGACATCAACGAGGACGAGGGCCCGGCCAAGGGCAAGCCCTACACCGTCAAGCTGGTCGGTGAGGTGCGCGGCAAGGAGGTCGTCTTCGCGACCACGCCGCTCACGCTCAACTGATCGCGCGCCGCGCCATCCACCTCGAGGTCGTCCGGGTTCCGGACGACCTCGCGCGCGCCGACAGCGAACCTAGGTTCGCCCGGCGCCCGCCCCTCGCGACTACAGCAGCCCGCGCACCGCGGCGGTGACCGCCTCGGCGGAGACGCCGAGCTTCTCGAGCACCTCCTCGCCGGGCGCCGAGGCGCCGAAGCGATCGATGCCGATCGCCACGCCGCGCGTCCCGACCCACTCGCGCCAGCCGAAGGTGACGCCGGCCTCGACCGCGACGCGCGCGGTGATCGCCGCGGGCAGCACGCTCTCGCGGTACGCCGCGTCCTGCTCGGCGAACAGCTCCCAGCACGGCATCGACACCACCCGCACGCCGACGCCCGCGGCCTCGAGCGCGGTCCGCGCGGCGAGCGCGGTCTGGACCTCGGAGCCGGTCGCGATCACGATCGCGCGCACCGGGCCGGTCGCCTCGGCGAGCACGTACGCGCCGCGCTCGGCGCCGGGCGCGCCGGCCGGGGTCACGACCGGGAGATCCTGGCGCGACAGCACCAGGCCGATCGGCCCGCCGCCCGCGCCGGTGGGGCGCGTGAGCGCGAGCTTCCACGCCACCGCGGTCTCGTTGGCGTCGGCGGGACGGATGAGCCACAGGTGCGGCATCGCGCGCAGCGACATCAGGTGCTCGACCGGCTGGTGGGTCGGGCCGTCCTCGCCCAGGCCGACCGAGTCGTGGGTCCAGACGTAGATCACCGGCTGCTGGTTGAGCGCGGCGATCCGCACCGCCGGCCGCATGTAGTCGGAGAACACGAAGAACGTCGACGCGTAGCCGCGCAGGCCGCCGTGATACGCGAAGCCGTTGCAGATCGAGCCCATCGCGTGCTCGCGGATGCCGAAGCGCAGGTTGCGGCCCTCACCGGTGCGCCCCTCGAAGTCGCCGCCGGGGACGATCGTCTTGGTCGAGCCGCCGAGGTCGGCGTCGCCGCCGAAGAACCACGGCACGGTCTTGGCGATCGCGCCCATGATCTTGCCCGAGGCCGAGCGGGTCGCGACCGACTCGCCGAGCTTCCAGGTCGGCATGGCCGCGTCCCAGCCCGCGGGCAGCTGGCCGGCCCAGGCCGCGTCCCACTGGGTCGCGAGCTCCGGGTGCGCCGCGCGCCACGCCGCGAACCGCTCGCGCCACGCCGCGTGCGCCGCCTGACCGCGCGCCACGGCCTCACCCGCGTGCGCGCGCGCCGCCGCGGGCACCTCGAACGACGACGCCGGATCCCAGCCGAGCGCTTTCTTGGTCGCCGCGACCTCGGCGTCACCGAGCGGCGAGCCGTGCGCCGCCGACGAGCCGGCCTTCTTGGGCGAGCCGAAACCGATCGTCGTGCGCACGACGATCAGCGACGGCCGCGACGTGTCGGCGATCGCCTCGGCGATCGCGCGATCGAGCGCGCCGATGTCGTGATCGCCGTCGGTCACCATCAGCACCTGCCAGCCACACGCCGCGTAGCGCGCGCCGACCTCCTCGCTCATGATCAGCTTGAGCGGGCCGTCGAGGGTCACCTCGTTGGCGTCGTAGAGGTAGATCAGCTTGCCGAGGGCGAGGTGGCCGGCGAGCGACGCCGCCTCGAGCGCGACGCCCTCCATGACGTCGCCGTCGGAGACGATCGCGTACGTGTGGTGATCGACGATCGTGTGGCCCGGGCGGTTCCACAGGGTCGCGAGGTACTTCTCCGCGATCGCCATGCCGACCGCGTTGGCCGCGCCCTGCCCCAGCGGCCCGGTGGTCGCCTCGACGCCGGCGGTGTGGTGCCACTCCGGGTGGCCGGGCGTCTTCGAGCCCCACTGCCGGAACGACTTCAGCTGGTCGAGCGGCAGGTCGTAGCCGTAGAGGTGGAGCAGCGAGTACAGCATCGCCGAGCCGTGGCCCGGCGACAGGACGAACCGATCGCGATCGGCCCAGCCCGGCGCGGTCGGGTCGAAGCGCAGGTGGCGCTGCCAGATCGTGTAGGCCATCGGCGAGGCGCCGAGGGGCAACCCCGGGTGGCCCGAGTTCGCCTTCTGGACCGCGTCGATCGAGAGCGTGCGGATCGTGTTGATCGCGAGCTGGGCGAGGGCGGCGTCGGTGATCGTCATGTGGCCTTCTCGTATCAGATGGGGGCGACCTCCGGCGAGCCCCTGGGAGCCTGTCATCCATCCGCCCCGCGCTGAACCTTCGGTCGGGAGGCGATGGTACTCTCGTGTGGCGGGCGGCACAGGCCCGACCATTGCCCAGGAACCCGAACATGACTCGCCATTTCGGATCGCGCGTGGCCACCGCCGCGCTCCTGTTTGCCGCCTGCGGCGGCTCGAAGCCGACCCCCGCGCCCGCCCCGGCGCCCGCGCCCACGCCGATCGCCGACACGCATCCGGCGAAGGAGCCGCCGGCGAACGACATGCCGCCGACGCCGACCGAGGCCAAGGCCCCCGCCGCGCCGGCCAAGCACGACTCACCGCCCGAGTTCTTCGCGCCGGCGTGGAAGACCGTCGGCATCGGCCAGACGATCTCGTTCTCGGTCGCCGCGATCGATCAGGATCTCGACGAGACCGCGATCACCGTCACCAAGATGCCGGCGTCCGCGAAGTTCGATCCGATCACGCTGACCATCACGTGGACGCCGACCAAGGCCGACCTCCCGAAAGCCACGTTCGTCGTCGGCGCGACCACCGGCCCGATCACCTGGCGCGGCAACGACGTCTCCGGCACCAGCGCCACCACCGCGACCTTCGAGATCGCGGTCGTGAAGAAGAAGCAACCCGCGCCGACCGCGCCGGTGCAGGGCCTCGCCGCCGAGGCGCTGTTCACGATCCGCCAGCCCGAGCGGCTCGCGCAGGTCAACAAGGACTGGCCGTTCGACGCGATGCTCGCGCGCTCGCAGGAGCTGTTCCGCGCCACCCTGCCCGCCGACGCGGTCGCCAAGCTCGGCCCCGTCGACAAGGCCGTCGCCTTCGGCGAGTTCCTGAAGGGCATGGCCGACACGCACCAGAACCCGCGCCTCGATCCGGCCTCGCCCAGCTTCGACAAGAAGGCCTTCGGCGATCCGAAGAGCTGGAAGATCGTCGCGGTGCGGCCGCGCATCGACAAGAAGTTCGAGGAGGTCCGCATCGTCTATCAGGCGACCAAGGCGGCCGAGCCGGTGTTCGCGATGTTCCGCGTGCGCCCGGTGCTCGACCTCCCGACGCTGCCGCCCGAGGCCCGCGCCCTCAACAACAAGGCGTTCCTGCAGATCGTGTGGAACCGCCTGTTCACCAAGGACGGCACGCTCGATCCGCGCTGGGCCAAGGACACCAAGGGCCACGCCAAGGCGGTCGCGGCGCTGGTGAAGGACGTGATGACGTTCGAGGACAAGAGCCAGCCCTGGGCGAAGACCGGCTTCGTCGCGCTGCCGACCGAGGCCCGCATGGGTGGCGGCTCCGCGCGCAACACCGACGGCACGTACAAGTCCGGCGACGGTTGGGCGTGGAGCGTGCAGAAGCCGATGCTCGCCGCCGACGGTACCCAGCACTGGGTCAACATCGGCATCCCCGGCTTCTGGACCCAGGCGGTGCCCTCCGCCGACGGCAAGACCTGGACGCCGAAGTGCGCGCCGCGCTTCGACGCCGCGGATCCGGCCCACGCCGCGGGCTACGAGATCCTGTGCCGCAAGGCGCTGGGCTTCGTCGATCAGCCCGACACCTCGAGCGGCAAGGTCGCCGTCGCGAAGATCGACGCGACCAACCTGTTCGTCGAGCACAAGAACGTCCACTCGGTCGCCAAGCTCGCGCTCACCGACGGCCGCCGCGATCTCGGCGAGGAGAACGGCATGACCTGCGCGCAGTGCCACATCCGCACGTTCGGCGTGCGCGACTACGACGACGCGTCGACGATCGATCCGTCGGCCGGCACGCCGTCGTCGCCGAACCACGCCCTCCCCACGCTCAACTTCCAGATCATCCCGACCGACACCTGGCAGGCCTACACGCTCGAGTTCATGCAGGATCAGGAGTGCAAGGGCGAGGCGGCGTTCGTGTCCCAGCTCGGCAAGCCGTCGAGCCTCGGCTGCCCGCTGCAGACGAAGTGACCTGACGCGTGGCGGATCCCGCACCGAAGAAGAAGCTGCCGGTCGTCGCCGACAGCGCCGCGAAGCCGAAGGGCGGCAAGGCCGACAAGCTCAAGGCCGGCGGCTGGGCGGCGTTCTCGGACGCCGGCTCCGCGCCGCGCGTGATCCTCGCGGCGCGCGTCGTGATGCTCGTCGCGTTCGCCGCGACCATCCCGATCATCCTCGGCGTGCGCCACGGCAACCGGATCCTGTGGACGATGGCGATCGCCGGGCTGCCGCTGTTCTGGACCGTGGTCGGCTACCACGTCTGGCGGCGGATCTGCCCGCTCGCGGTGGTCGCGCAGCTCGGCCGCATCGTCGGGCGCCCCGGCACGCGCAAGGCCGGCGACTGGCTCGCGAAGAACTACCTCTACGTGCAGCTCGGCACGCTGGTCACCGCGCTGGCGATCCGCCTGGTCGCGATCAACGGCAGCCCGATCTGGCTCGCCGGCTTCCTCGTGCTGGTCGTCGTGATCGCGGGCGCGTCGTCGTTCGTGTTCGCCGGCAAGACCTGGTGCAACTACCTGTGCCCGGTCGGCATCGTCGAGAAGATCCACACCGAGCCGTCGGCGTCCGCGCACGGCCAGGGCGAGCTGACCTCGCAGTGCGCGCCGTGCGTGGCGTGCAAGAAGCACTGCCCCGACATCGACATCGAGCAGGGCTACTGGAAGGAGATGCCCGAGCCGCCGCGGCGGCTGGCGTACTTCGTCTGGCCCGGCGTCGTCGTCGGCTTCTACTGCTACTACTGGCTGGTCGCGCACACGTGGGACTACTACTGGTCGGGCGCGTGGGCCTACGAGACCAACCAGGCGTCGCTCGCGTTCGATCCGGGCTTCTGGTTCCTGCCGCAGCTGCCGCGCATCGTCGCCGCGCCGCTCACGCTCGTCGTGTTCGGCGCGGTCTCCGCGGCGATCTTCTGGGCGATCGAGCGCGGCATGCGCGGCGCGCTCGTGCGCCGCGTCGCGCCCGACGACACCGCGAAGCGCGGGGAGCTGGCGCTGCTCGCGCGCCACCGCACGCTCGCGCTCGCCGGCTTCACCGCGTTCAACGCCTTCTACTTCTTCGCCGGGCAGCCGACCCTGCGGCAGCTGCCGGGCTGGGTCGTCACCGGCTGGGGCGGCGTGGTCGTGTTCGCCTCGGCGGCGATCTTCTTCCGGCGCTGGGGCCGGCGCGAATCGGACTTCGTGCAGGAGCGGTTCGCCGAGAAGATCCTCAAGAAGTGGGAGTGGGGCGACGCGCCGCCGTCGGACAACCTCTCGGACATCTACCTGCTCCACAACGAGCGCGCGAAGCAGAAGGAGACCCGGCTGCGGGTCTACAAGGAGACCGTGCGCGAGCTGGTCGCCGACGGCACCGTCACCCGCGCCGAGCTCGTGATCCTCGACAGCCTGCGCGCGCAGCTCGGCGTCACCGACAAGGATCACCAGAAGGTGATCGCCGAGCTGTCCGACGAGGAACGCCAGCTCTTCGATCCGGCGTACCAGGGCTCGGTCGAGCTGCGCCTGCACCGCCAGCAGTACCAGCGCGATCTCGAGCGCATCGTCATGGAGGCCGCGCGCGCCGGCCGCGCGCCATCGCCCGGCTCGCTCGAGGCGCTGCGCCGCGATCACCAGGTCACGGCCGCCGAGGAGGCCGCGGCGCTCGCCGCGATCAGCGCCGCCGACGGGCCCGTGACCGCGCTGTTCCACGGCGAGGTCGCGGGGCTCGTGACCCTCGCCGACGCCGCCCTTGTCACGCGCCCGGAGGACGCCGCGGCCGCGACCGCGACCGAGTCGGCGAGCCGCTCGCTGGTCCATCACCTCGTCCTGTGGCGCGGTCGCCAGCACCTGGGGCACGCGCTCGGCATGCTCGGCGCGCTGGGCAAGGCCAGCGCCGAGACCGCGCGCCAGGCGATCGTGGAATCGAGCGCCCCGCCGCACGGCGCGCTGGCGCCGCTCGAGGGCGATGCGTTCGCCGCGCCGCTGGTGGCGGCGGCGACCCGGCTGTGGAGCGCGGGCGCGGGCCGGCCGATGACCGCGCCGCCGATCCTGGCGATCGCCGACGATGGCTCGGCGTACCTGCGCGCCGCGGCGGTGCTGCTGCTGTCGCGCTTCGACGACGAGCCGGCGCGGGCGCGCGCGATCGCGGCGATGGACGATCCAGAGCCGATGGTGCGCGAGGCCGCGGTGCGCTCGCTCGGATCGCGCAGCCGGCTGACCCGCGACCTGTTGACCAAGGCGCTCGGCGACAAGGAGTCGCGCGTGCGCCAGGCCGCGGTCCGCGCGGTGTCGGGCACGACCTCGCAGGACCTGCCCGCGGTCGATCCGGCCGCGCTCGCGCAGACGGTGAAGGGCGTGGGCAACGCCGGGCTGTACGCCACGCTCGACGCCAACGCGCGCATGGACACCCTGACCGCGATCGAGAAGATGATGCTCCTGCGCCAGGTCCCGATGTTCGCGGATCTCGATCCCGATGATCTCGATCAGCTCGCGGCGCTGGTCGAGGAGCGGCACTACCAGGTCGGCCAGGATCTGTGCGCCGAGGGCGACGCCGGTGACGCGGTGTTCCTGCTGGTGAAGGGCCGCGTGCGGGTGTTCAAGGGCGCGGGCGCCGACGAGCGCACGCTGTCGGAGCTCGGGCCGGGCGCGTGCATCGGCGAGATGGCGGTGTTCGATGCGGCGCCGCGCTCGGCCACGGTGCGGGCGCTCGAGCGCGCGCGCGTGCTGGTCGTGCCCGGCGAGGGCTTCAAGGCGCTGCTGGTGGATCGTCCGGAGATGTCGCAGGCGATCATCGCCGAGCTGGTGCGGCGCATGCGCGGGTTGATCGCGAGCGCGGCGCCGGCGCGCTGAGCCGAGTGCAGCGAGGCGGCTCAGGGATCCGGAGGAGATCGGGACCGTCGTCCTCGACGGGGCCGATCGATCGAACAAGAGCCTGGAAGCGAACGCTTCACAGGCTCTGAGCGCGCCGACGGTCGTCCTTGAACGGCCCGGGGCGTGCGGTTACGATCGACCGCATGGGGATCCGTCGCGACGTCTCGGTCACGATCTGGCGCACGGTGGTCGCGGCCGGCGCGATGCTCGGCACCGCGTGCGCGCACAAGGCCGCGCCGGCGGCGGGTAGCGCGACGACGCCGGAGGCGCCGGCGACGGTCGAGCCCCCGACGCCGGAGACGCCGCCGCCGGCGGTGGACCCGGATCCGGCGGATCCGGCGATGAATGATGTGGAAGGGGAGCAGGTCGCGCTGGCGGGGGATGGCAAGGCGCCGGCGAAGGCGGGATCCGGATCGGGGACCGGGTCGGGGTCCGGATCGGGGGCCGGGTCCGGATCGGGGGCAGGGTCCGGATCGGGAACCGGGTCCGGATCGGGATCGGGATCGGGATCGGGATCGAGTCTCGGGACGGTGCCGGTGCACTCGGGATCGGGCTCGACGGCGAAGCGACCGCGACCGCGCAAGCCGCGGGGGCCGTCGAAGCCGACGGGCCGCGGCTTCGTGCTGTCCTAGATGATCGATCCGCTCGCGCGCGAGGAGGTGCCGACGGCGGCGCCGGACGCGACCAGCCCGTGGTGGCTGTCGGGCACGCCGCTCGAGGCCGAGCATCACCGGCTGATGCGGCGGCGCAACGCCGACATCCCCTGGGACGCGACCACGGTCGAGGTACTCAGCGCCGGTGAACGCGCGCGGCTGGGCGCGACCTGGCGGCGCCGCGCCGAGGCCGAGTACATGGCGGTGTCGACCTTCGCGGTGCTCGCGCTCGATCTGGTCAGCGCGATGGCGCCCGCGGACGTGCTGTCCTTGTGCATGCGCGCCGGCATCGACGAGGTCCGCCACGCCGAGCTGTGCCTGCGGATGATCGCGATCTACACCGGCGCGCACGAGGATCCGCCGCCGGCGATGAGCTACCTGCCCGACGACGAGGATCGCTCGCCGCGCGATCAGGCGATCGCCAACACGCTGCTGGTGTCGTGCGTCTCCGAGACCTACGCGACCACGGTGCTCGCGGCGACGCGCGAGCTCACGACCGATCCGACCGCCCACGCCGTGCTGACGTCGATCTACTCCGACGAGGTCATGCACGCGCGGCTCGGCTGGGCGTACCTGCGCCACGCGATCGATCGCCACGGCGACGAGGTCCGTGCGGCAGCGGGCCGGATGGTGCCGATCGCGGTGCGCGGCGTCGCCAACGTCGTCGAGCGCGAGCGCCCGGATGGCGAGGTCACCGCCGCGGTGCGCGCCCACGGCCTCATGACGCCGGGCGAGGAGCGCGCGATCTTCGCGCGGTTCCTGCGCGCCGTGCTGATGCCCGGCCTCGAGGCGCTCGGCGTGCCCTGCGCCGGCCTCGCCGATCCGTACGACGACGCGTGGATCGCGGCGTGAGGCGCCTGATCGCCGCGCTGGCGTGCGCCGGCTGCGGCGCGCACGCGGTCCGCGAGGTGCCGCGCGATCCCGCCGCGATGGCCGCGAGGGTCGTCGCCGACTTCGAGCGCGCGACCCGCACCTCGCGCGACGCCTACCTCGCGCTCTTCGACTTCGACAAGGTCGGCGTCTACGAGATCCTGCTGCGCCGACTCGTGCTGGTGCGCTTCGGCGACAACCTCGATCCCGACGAGCGCGCCCGCTACCAGGCCGACGACGGCACGCCCTACCCCGCCGCGCGCGAGCGCAAGAACGTCGGCACGATCTTCTTCGACCTGCTCGCGCGCCGGACCGTCGGCACCGGCGGCTGCGCGGTGGTCCCGACCTCGCCGTGGAACCAGGCCCTGCTCGCGCCCGTGCCGCCGCTGCCCGCCGACAGCGCCGCGTGGGAGCCCCTGCGCGCCCAGGTCAACCCGTGGCTCGCGCGCGGCGGCGTCGTCGATCTGCGCTGCGCGGGTGGCGAGGGCACGCTGACCCTGGCGTGGACCACCGCCGACACGCCGCGCGGCTACGCGCTCATCACGATGTACGACGACGTTGGCGACCCGGCGCAGGCACCGGCGACCGACGATCCGTGCGCCGAGTAGCGACGGCGCGCATCGGGCGGACCCTGCGATTCGCGCCGCAGGCGACCTATCGACGTGCCACTCCGCCGTCGATCGGCCCTGGCCGCGCGTGTGGCGCGATCGGCCCGTGGCGCCGCCAGCCGTGCGTGAGGTGCCAGGTCGTGGGCATCACGACCGGCACGAACTCCAGATGGGCGCGCCGCGGATCGCCCGCCCAGCCATCGAACGCGCGGGCCGACGCGAACGGATCGAACGCGCCGTGGCGGGCCGTGATGTCCTCGCGGTGGCGACGCCAGTTGTTGAGCACGTAGGCCAGCGCGTTCCGGGTCTCGCGCAGCGTGGCCAGCGGCCGCGGATCTGCGAACACCGCGCCGCTTCGGCGGTTCTGGAGGTTGAACCGCCGCACACACGCGATCTGGAAGCCCTGCATCCCGCGCGCGAGCGCCATGTGCGTGTCCGCCTCGACGGCCTCGTCGAGGATTCGCTCGACGAGCGCCCTCGGGCCTTCCAGCGCCGTCACCGTGGGCGACTCCCGTGCCCGTGCCCGTGCCCGATCCGATTCCGGCGCGGTATCGACCTCATTCTCGCGCGTGCGACTGGGTTCGCGCCCGTCTCCAGCCCTGCCACCGCGTCAGAAGTCGCGCCACTCGTCGAGCCGGGCCTCGGCGACGGCGGGGTCGAGGCCGGCCTCGGACGCCAGCCCGATGAACGCCTCGGCGATCTCCTCGCGATCGATCGTATCGATCCCGGTCTTCGCGTCGATCGCGTTGAACACCGCGACGAACGCCTTCAGCACCCGGCTCGCGGCGGCGGCGGTCACGCCCGCGCCGAGCGCCGCCCGGGCCGTGCGCCACGCGGCGGCGGCGCGCTTGCCGACCGCGGCGTCGCGATCGATCCAGTCGCAGAACGGGTTGTCGAGGTTCGCGGCCAGCCACTCGTCGGTCTTGCCGCCGCGCAGCTCGAGGTCGGCGACGCCCGCGAAGCACGCCTTCCAGCGCGCGGCGTCGGCCGTGCGGTAGCCGTCGATGCTGACCCGGGTCAGCGCCGGCCACGCCTGGGCCGCGATCGGC
>JAIOQA010000160.1 GCA_021413675.1 Deltaproteobacteria bacterium
CAGCCGCTCGCCCTGCACGATCGGCTGGGCGTGGACCTCGTACGGCACCGCGCCCGCCCACCAGACCGCGTCGGGGTTGCCGGCCCGGGCGCTGGCCGCGACCATCACCGCATCGAGCGGTGGCGCGGTCGCGCCGCGCTCCGCGATCTGGCCGAGCACCGCGCCCTGCGGATCGGTCACGTACAGCACCTGTGCCTCGAGCGCGCGGCGGAACTCCTCGGCCTCGTCCTGGATCGTCGCGGCGTCGGTGGCCATGAGCGCGAGCAGCCGCGGCTGCTCGGCGGTGACCCGGGCCTCGGAGGTGGCCTGGCGCGCGCGCGTCGTCAGGATCGGCGGGATCGCCCGCGTCGCCTTCGCCAGCTCGCTGGCCAGGCCGTCGCGCGCGCCGCCGACGACGGTCGTGCCCATCGCCACGAGCACGGTCGCGACCACCGCCGCCACCACCACGCCGATCGCCAGGAACACCGCGGTGCGCAGCCTCATCGGGTCACCTTCATGCGCGTGTGCACGATCGTGCGGCTCTCGACCGCGACGCCCAGCGGCGCGGCGAGCACCGGATCGATCGATTGCCAGACCAGGTCGGCCTCGAGCGCGGTCGCGCCGGAGAGGGCGTGGCCCTCGAACAGCGTGATCGCGCGCCGCTCCTTGGGCTTCAGACGATCGTCGGACGCGACCCGGACCGCGCCGGCATAGGCGGTCGGCTGGTTGTGATCATCGACGAGGCGACGGCCGAACGCCTGCTCGTGGCGCGCGACCTCCTTGCCGGCGCGATCGCGCGCGATCACCCGCAGCACCACGCGCTTGCCCGGGAACCCGCTCGGCATGTCGTGGCCGGCGTAGTTGGTGATCGCCGCCTCGAACACGCGGCCACCGTCGAGCGCGTGGCTCGACAGCTCGAGCTTCGCCGCGTCCTTGCGGAGATCGCCGCCGCCGAAGAAGCCGTGATCGGGCACGCCCTCGCGCGGCGGCTCGCCCTCGGCGGCGGGCGCGCGCACGCCTGGCATGTGGCAGTCCTGGCAGACCCAGCCCTCGGCGGGATACGCGCTCTGCTTCCACTCGTCGTAGGTCGTGTACAGCGGGACCTCACCGCTCGCGGTCGCGAGCACGCGCTGGTGGCAGGCGCCGCACAGCTCGGCAAGGGCGTGCACGGTGGAGCAACCCATGCGGTGGAAGTAGTGATCCTTGGCGTCGCACAACGGGCCGTACTTCACCATGTCCCAGGCCGCGAGCGTGAAGCGCGGCTGCGCGGCGAGGTCGACCTTGCTGATCGTGTGGCAGACGTCGCAGGTCACGCCCTCCTTGCCCGCGAGATCGTCGGGGCCGAGCAGCGCCGCCAGCGGCGCGTGGCAGCTCGCGCAGGCCTCGTCGCCGTGGGCGAGCTGCAGGTACAGCGGCGAGCTGGCGCTGCCAGCGTGGCGCGAGCCGCGCCACTCGTCGGCCATCTTGCCGTGGCACTCCGCGCAGCGCACCGAGGTCCGCACCGTCGGCGGCTTGGGGTTGGCGTCGGGGCGCAGGTTGGCGTCGATCGGGATCGGCGCGATCGCGACCGGCTCGGGCGCCGCCTCGCGCTTGCACGCCGCGACCGCGGTCAGCGCGAGCGCGCCGCCGAGGATCATCACGCCCCAGGCCGTCCGCCTCAAGCGCGCCCGGCCTCGCTCACTTGTAGCGCCCGTATGGCGTGCCGTCCTTGCGCGGGTGCGCCGCCTGGTCGGTGTCGGTCACCGCGATCGCGAGCGTCGCGACGCCGCCGTCGGTGATCGTGACCTTGCCCGACCACGGATCGCCGTGCGGATGCCACGCCGAGACCGGGTACGTGCCAGGCGGCAGGCCGTCGATGCGGAACGAACCATCGGGCGCGGTCGTCGTCCAGTACGGCGTGTCGAGCACGGCGATCTGCGCGATCATGTCGGGGTGGATGTTGCAGAACACCTGCACCACGCCCGCGCGCTTGAACGTCACCGACTTGGCGGTGCCGCTCTTGTAGAGCCCGAGGTCGAAGCGCGCCGCCGGCGACACCGAGAACACGTTGTGGAAGATCTTGTCCTCGTTCGGGAACGAGATCGTCGAGCCCTTGGTCACGACCAGCACGCCGGGCGCGAACTGCTTGTCCTTCTGGCGCAGCTCGGCGGTCATCGGCGCCGCCTTGGCGCCGGGCACGCCGGTCACCGCGACCACGATCCCGCCGCGCGCGTTCTTCGGCTTGCCGTCGGTGCCGGTGATCGCGACCGCGCCGGCGACCGAGCCCTTCTTGACCTTGCGCGACTCCGCGGTGCCGGGAAACACGAGCAGCGCGACCGCGAACGCGAGCGCGGCGCTCGCGCCGAGCCCGCGCCAGCGCCGCTGTTGTGAGGGGAGCGTCATGGATCGGTCTCCTAGAACTTCACGACCAGCGAGCTGGTGAAGATATCGTCGGGGAACTGCGGCGCCGCCCCGAGCTCGCGGTTGAGGGTGTACTCGGCCTTCACGATCACGGCCTCGCCGAGCTCGGCGCGGAGGCCGACGGTCGCGCGGGCCAGCTTGGAGACATAGACGAACGAGGCGCCCGCTTGATGCAACGCATCTCGCCAGTCGACCCGGGCGTACGGAATGAAGGTGTTGCTGGCGCGCCACGCCACCAGGCCGTACGCGGCCTTGTAGTGGAGGCACGGCGCGAGATCGCAGGTCCGCGCGTCGGGGCCAGTGTCGGTCTTGCCGCGGGCCGCGCCCCACACCGCCTCGGCTGCGAACTCGAGGTCCTTGACCGCGCCGTGCAGATCGATGCCGGTGTGCCACTGCCGGACGTCGGCGTCGGGCTGCTGATCCTGCGGGCCGTATGCACCCGACAGGCCCAGCTCGACCTCGTGGCCGGCGCCGCGCAACTGGTAGCTGACCCGGATCGAGCCGGTCGGCCTCTGATTGGCGTCGGTCTCGTCGGCGAAGCCGAAGCTCTCGGTGAAGTTCGAGCCGGTGGTGATCGCGGTGTTCACGATCAGCGCCTTGTCGAGGAACTGCGCGCGCGCCTTCACGCCGGTCGGGTGGCCGCAGACGTAGCGGCACAGGAGCGAGGGCGTGACGGTCGTGCGATCCGGCGCCTCCTGCACCCGGTACTCGTAGCCGACGACGGAGTCGAACTTGCCGGCCTGGAGCGCGAGGGCCACGCCCTTGACGTGCGGCTGCCACTCGGCGAACGCGAGCTTGATGTCGAGGTAGTCGCCGAGGAACAGGCCGTTGGGGTCGGAGACCTGGCGGCCGCGCGGCAGGAAGTCGATGAAGGTCGTGACGCTCAGGCGATCGTTGATGCCGGCGTAGAGATCGAGCGCGGCGCTGTTCACGATCGCGGTCGGCCCGGCCTGATCGATCGCGTCCTGCATGACCGCGCGCGAGGCGCCGGTGGAGGCGGGCTCGCCGCGCGAGTTGATCGCGGTCGCGAGCGGATCGCCGAGGAACACCCAGGGCGCGGCGTAGCTGTACTGCGGGTAGATCGTGCCGCGATTGTCGAGGATGAAGCCAGTGCCGTCGCCGCCGACCCAGAACGCGCCGACGTCGAGGTAGCCGGAGACCCGGCCCTTGAGCGCGGAGAGCGAGGCGACCTGGGCCTGGAGCGCGTCGACGTCCTCGCGGAGGGCAAGGACGTCGTCGCGGAGGGTCGCATTGTCCTCGGCGAGCTTGTCCTGCGCGGCGGCGAGGGTGGCGGGGTCGGGAGGCGGCGGGGTGGGATCGTCGGAATCGTCGGAATCGTCGTCGCCCGGATCGGGCACGGGCACGGGCACGGGCACGGGTTCGGACCCAGGCACGGGCGCGGGCGCAGGCATCGGCGCGGGCGCGGGCGCAGGCACGGGCGCAGGCACCGGCGCGGGCGGCGCTGGCGCGGCAGCACCGGGCGCACCGAAGAGCCACGGCGACAGCGCGGCGAGGACTGCGAGGGCGGCCATCGACCTGCGAGTGTAGCGGGCTATGGCGCGTGGGTGTCGACGAGCACCGCGGGATCGAGCGGATCGCCGGTCAGCGTCCCGAGGAACGCGATCAGGTCGGTCTTGTCGCCGTCGGTCAGGCCGAGCGGCACGATCCGCGGATCCTTGGTGCCCGCGAAGCCGGTGTCGTCGCCGCCGCGATCGTAGAACTCGACGACATCGGCCAGCGTCGCGAACTCGCCGGTGTGCATGTACGGCCCGGTCTCGGCGATCTGCCGCAGGTGCTTCGTGCGGAACTTCCCCTTGAGCGAGTCGTCGAGGGTGAGCGCCGGCACCTTGCTCGACGACGGCGAGTCGCTGTACGCGCCCGCCGAGCTCATCGGATCGGTCTGCAGCTTCATCACCGCGGTGTAGCGGCCGAGGTCCTCGGTCGGGATGTGATCGCCGGTCTGGCCCAGGCCGATGTCGTGGAAGTCGGAGTCCGAGAACAAGGGCGTCTTGTGGCACGCGACGCAGCCGGCCTCGCCGATGAACAGCTTCAGGCCGCGCTTGGCGGCGGTCGAGATCGCGGTGGTGTCGCCGGCGACGTAGCGATCGAACGGCGCGTTGCGACTCACCATCAAGCGGTCGTACGCGGCGAGGGCCTTGCCGTAGTTCGCGAACATCCGGTTGACGATCGTCTGATCCGCCTCGGGCATCGCGTCGAACGCCGCGTCGCCGGGCTTGCCGGTCGCGGGGAAGTCGGCCGCGCTCGCGCTCAGCGGATCGAAGCGCGCATCGATCGCGCCGAACACCGCCTCGTACGGCGCCTTGTAGTGATCGTAGAGCAGGTGGGCGATCGCGAGGCGCGACGACGCGTGCGAGACCGCCGATTCGGTCGTGCCGCACGCCTGATGCCACTGGGTGTCGTCCTGCCCGGCCCAGCCGAACCAGCCGTAGAACACCGCGTTGACGATCGGCGGCGCGTTGCGCTTGCCGTAGCCGGCGCCGATCGACACGTTGCCCGGCTTCGACCGGGTGTCGTCGAGCCAGCCCGACTCGACCGTGTGGCAGGTGACGCAGCCGACCTTGCCGGTGTCGCCGACCTGGCCAGGCGCGCCATTGGCGCCGTCGTCGCCGACGGTCAGCGCGCCGGCGGCGCGGGTATCGAAGAACAGCATCTGGCCGAGCGCCGCGGCGTCGGGATCGTCGGCGACCGCGTTGGTCGGGTCCGCCGGGATCGCCGGCAGCGGCGACAGCGTCTGGACCAGCTGCCACTCGCTGGTCGAGAACGTGTCGTCGATCAGCTCGGTCCCGCCGCACCCCACCAGCAGCGCCCCCAAGGCGCTCACCCACGGCAGCGTTCCCCTCATCGGATCACGGTAGCAAAGCCGCGCGCGCGCCGACAGCGATCCGCGCCACGCCGGGCGGCGGCGCGAGGTGCGAGGGCGCCTTACCGCGCGCGCCACGCGGTCGCGGGGGAAACCCGCCACTGGCGGTCCGCGCCCGCATTCGCTACAACCCGCGCCATGCTCCGTCGCCTCGCTCCCTGGCTCGTCGCGCTGACCGTCGGCGCCTGCTCCGGCTCCGACAAGCCGGCCGCCGCCCCGACCGCCCCGCCCGCGCCGGTCGCCGCCGCGCCGACTCCCGCGCCCGCGCCCGCGCCGAATCCCGCGCCCGCGCC
>JAIOQA010000168.1 GCA_021413675.1 Deltaproteobacteria bacterium
CCCGCGTGCGACGCGTACCTCGCGGGCCTCGAGCGCTACCTCGCGTGCGACAAGGTGCCCGAGCAGGCGCGCGCGGCGATGCGCGACTCGATCGACCAGCTGCGCCAGACCTGGCGCGGGCTGAGCGATGCGTCGATGCCCGAGGAGGCGCGCCGCGCGGCGAGCGACGCGTGCAAGCAGGCGAGCGACGCGATCGGGCAGTCGGCGTCGGCGATGGGCTGCGCGCCGTAGCCGCCGCCGCCCGCGCACAGGGTCATCGCGGACCCGCGGGATCGGGTCGCACCCCGCGCATTTTGTGATGTCGCGGGGTGCTCCGCTCCGCGATGCGGTCGATGCCGACTGGTAGCCCCCTCATCGCGGCTGGCAGGAGACTCGACGATGCGCCCCCGACCCCTCGTGACCTGGCTCGGATCCGTGACCCTCGCGCTGACCCTCGGCGCGCTCGCGGGAGGGTGCGGCGACGGCAGCATCGGGGTGGAGAGCGGCGCGCTCGCGTGCTCCGACGGCGTCGACAACGACGGCAACGGCATGATCGATTGCGAGTCGCCGTCGTGCGCCGGTGAGCGCGTCTGCGGCTGCGGCAACGGCCGCAAGGATGGGGTCGAGGCGTGCGACGACGGCAACGCCGACAACGGCGACGGCTGCACCACGGCCTGCGCCGTCGCGGCGTGCGGTGACGGCTACGTCCAGCTCGGCGTCGAGGCCTGTGACGACAACAACCGCGACGACGCCGATGGCTGCCGCAACGACTGCACGTTCGCGCGCTGTGGCGACGGCGTGGTCGCGGCCGGGGTCGAGGGCTGCGACGACGGCAACACCGACGACACCGACGCGTGCCGCACCGACTGCGTGCCCGCGTCCTGTGGCGATGGCGCGGTCGAGGAGGCCGAGGCCTGCGACGACGGCAACGCCGACGACACCGACGCTTGCCGGAGCAACTGCCTCGCGGCGCGCTGCGGCGACGGCGTGGTCCAGGCCGGCGTCGAGGCGTGCGATGACGGCAACGGCGTCGACAGCGACGGCTGCCGCAACGACTGCACGGTCGGGCGCTGCGGCGACGGCGTGGTCCGCAAGGGCTTCGAGAACTGCGACGACGGCAACGCCGACGACGCCGATGACTGCCGCAACGACTGCACGTTCGCGCGCTGTGGCGACGGCGTCGTGCGGGCCGGCGAGCCGTGCGACGACGGCAACACCGATGACACCGACGGGTGCCGCAACAACTGCGAGCTGGCCGCGTGCGGTGACGGCGTGATCCAGGTCGGCGTCGAGGAGTGCGACGACGGCAACGACACCGGCACCGATGCCTGCACGCCGATGTGCACCCAGGCGGTGTGCGGCGATGGCTACGTCGCGAAGAAGCTCGAGCTGTGCGACGACGGCAACACCGACGACGACGACGGCTGCTCGCCGACCTGTCAGCCGACGCTGGTCAACGCCAGCTTCGAGCGCGAGGACTACAGCGGCTGGGTGCTGCGCGAGAGCTCGGCGCATCCCGGCTACGGCGTCTGGGGCATCGGCACGTCGGACGACGCGATCCTGCCGGAGCAGCCGATCTACGACCACCACGATCAGGTCTCGGTGCCGGCCTACTGCCTGGCCGCGCCGCTGCAGGTGACCGCCGCCGACGGCGTGTCGTACGCGTACAACATCCAGGGCGGCCCCGAGGAGCACCGCATGTCGCAGGACATCGCGCTGCCGCCGGAGGTGACCACGCTCGGCTGGAGCATGAGCTATCACAACCACTGGGGTGCGTTCGATCCGTCGCTCCAGTACCTCGCGGTGCAGCTGCGCGACCCGAGCTCGGACGAGGTCATCGCCACGCTCTACAAGACCGACAACGGCGATCCCACCCAGGTGCCGATGACCGCGTTCGAGGCCGACATCCACACGTTCGCCGGCACCACGGTCCGGATCGACGTCGAGATGCAGGTCCAGCTCGACTGCTTCGACGGCGAGTTCGACGCCTTCGCGCTCCGCTGATCCGCGATTGCCAGCGCGTGCCAGCCCGCCGCGCCCGGAATGCGCGATGGTCCGGCCGCGTTTGATCGATGCGCGTCACGTGCCATGCACGCGCGCACGATCGCAACCGGGGAGTCAGCATGAAGGTCACGACGGGGTTGATGATGGCGGCGCTGTGCGCGGCGGCGTGCAGCAAGAAGGGCAGCGACAGCGCACCGGCGGCGGGCGCGGCGGGCGCGGCACCGGCGGCCGCGACCGGGACGCCGGCACCGGCACCTGCGGCGGCTCCGGTACCAGCGGCACCCGCGCCCGCGGCGGCGCCCGCGGCGGCTCCGGGCCACGCGTCGCCGTGCGACAAGCCCGACGCGCTTCCGGCGTTCCTGGCCACGGCGTGGTCGGTCGCGCCCGACGCGATCACCGTCGACGGTTGCGTCGCCGGGCGCTTCCCCGGTGCGGGGATCGCCGTGTCCGCCAGCGTCGGCACGGCCGACGGCGAGTCGGCGCCGCGCTTCGCGGTGCTCGGCGAGGACGGCGCGGCGATCGCGCGGAACGACGGTGGCGCGGACAAGGCGCGCTTCGATTCGATCGGGGCGCTGTCCGGGCTCCAGGCCGCGGACCTCGACGGCGATGGCACCGACGAGCTGATCGCGACCGAGACCACCGAGTACAAGCTGTCGCCGACGACCGAGGCCGTGGTCGTCTACGCGATCAAGGCCGGCAAGCTCGCGCCGCTCCTGCGCCGCGGCTACGGCTACGTCACCGCCGAGGACAGCGAGGGCAACGAGGGCACGGCGCTGTGCGACGGCGCGGTCGCGGTCGCCGGCACGCCGCCGGTGCTCACGATCACCGGCAAGCTCGCCGCGCCGGCCGCCGAGATCAAGAAGGCCAAGGCCGCGTGCGTCGACGGCGTCGAGGCCTACGCGATGAAGGGCGGCGCGCTGGTCAAGCGCTGAGCGTCTGCGGGGCGCGCTATCGCCGCGTCAGGTCGCGCGTGATGTTCTTCTGGTGCGCCTCGATCGTGCCGCCGCCGATCTCGATCAGCTTGGCGTCGCGGAGGAACTGCTCGACGCGGTACTCGGCGCAGTAGCCGTAGCCGCCGAGGACCTGGACCGCGGCATCGGCGACTTCCTTGGCGGCGGTCGCGGCGAACAGCTTCGCGGCGTCGGTGCCGAGGCGGTTGCGGCTGTCGGGCGAGACCGTCGCGGCGACGCCGTAGGTCAGCGCGCGGATGGCCTCGGTCTTGGCGAAGCTCTCGCCGATGTAGCGCTGGATCTGGCCGAGCTCGTGGAGCGGCTGGCCGAACGCGCGGCGCTCCATGCTGTAGGCCACCATCACGTCGAGGCAGCGGCGCGCGATGCCGAGGCTCATCGCGGCCAGGCCGAGCCGCTCGATCTCGAGGTTGCGCATCATGTTGGTGATGCCGCCGCCCTCGCGGCCGAGCAGGTTGCCGGCGGGCAGCCGGCAGCCGTCGAAGATGAGCTCGCCCATCGTCGACGCGCGCATGCCCATCTTGGGGATCTTGTCCGAGGTCGAGAAGCCCGGCGTGCCGCGCTCGACCACGAAGGTCGTGATGCGCTCGTCGAGCTTGGCGTAGGCGCAGAAGACATCGCCCTCGACCGCGTTGGTGATGAAGATCTTGCGGCCGTCGAGCACGTACTCGTCGCCGACCTTGCGCGCGACGGTCTGCATGCCGAGGACGTCGGTGCCGACCGACGGCTCGGTCATGCCCATGCCGCCGATCCACTCGCCGGTCAGCGTGCGCGGCAGGTACTTCGCGCGCTGCGCCGGCGACGCGGCCCAGTAGAAGTTGTTCACGAACAGGAGCGCGTGGGCGAGGTAGGCCAGCGCGAAGCCGGGATCGCTGTAGGCCAGCTCCTCGTGGACGATCACCGACGCGGTGGCGTCGAGGCCGGCGCCGCCGTCGGCCTCGGGGATGGTCACGCCGAGCAGGCCCAGCTCGCCGAGCTTGCGGAGCAGGCCGCGGTTCATCGTGCCGCTCTCGTCGTGCGCCATCGCCTGCGGTTCGACGATCTCGCGGGTCAGATCGCGGACGGTCTGCCGGAGCATCGCGTGCTCCTCGCTAGGATCGGAGAGGCGCGGGCTCAGCGACGAGGTGACCATGTGGCGAGTTCTTACCTCGCGCGCCCGGGAGGCGGAAGCCACAGCGGCGCGATGCCGCGCGCTGCGATGCGTCATGGCCGCCGGCCGTGTAAAATCGAGATCGTGCCCCCCATCGATCGCTGGCGCGGCCGGATGCCCGCGGTGCTGTTCGCCAACCCGACGGCGCAGAGCGGCCAGGCCGCGGACTGGATCCGCACCGCCCGCGCGCTGCTCGATTCCGCTGGCATCCCGCACACCTTCCAGGCCACCGCGCCCGCGGGCGGCACGGTCGGGCTGGTCCGCGACGCGGTCGAGGCCGGCGCGCGCCTCGTCATCTACATGGGTGGCGATGGCACCTTCGCCGAGGTCGCCAAGGGCGTCCTGGGATCGTCGCACGCGGCCGAGGTCGCGATGGGCATGCTGCCGACCGGCACCGCCAACGATCAAGGCAAGTCGTTCGGGCTGGCCGCCGGGCCCGGCGCGCTCGAGGCCAACATCCGGCACATCGCCGCCGGCGCGACGCTCTCGATCGACGTCGGCGCGCTGACCGTCACTGGCGTGGGCGAGGCGCCCGCGACCGATCTGTTCTTCGACTCGTTCTCGATCGGGCTGGGCGCGGCGACGCTCGCCACCCGCAACCGCGATCGCGAGCTGGTCGGCAAGATCCCCGGGCTCGGCATGCTGTACCGCGATCAGCTGGTCTACGCCGGCGCGCTGGTCCAGCGCTTCCTCGAGAGCTACGTGACCGACGTGAAGTTCGATGTCTCGGCCGACATCGACGGGCGCGCTTATCGCTTCACCGACGTGCTCGACATCATCGTCAAGAACACGCGGATCTTCGGCGGCGAGTGGGTCCTCGATCCGCGCGCCGAGGCCGACGACGGCCAGTTCGAGCTGATCCCGATCACCGGGCGCCGCGACTTCACCAGCAAGATGCTGTCGACGCTGCGCCAGAGCCCGATCGCCGCCGATGACCTGCGCGCGCTCGGCCTCGACCTCGCGCCCGCGGTGGTCGGCAAGAAGTTCACGCTCGACGTGAAGGTCGACGGCCCGCGCCCGGCCGCGCAGATCGACGGCGAGGAGATCCCCGCCGGCGATCGCTACGAGATCGAGGTCGCGCCGCGCTGCCTGCGCCTGGTCGTGCCGCACGACGAAGCCGGCGCGTGATCGCGGGTCAGGACTTCACGCAGAACCCGAACACCGCCACGTCCTTGGTGCCGCCGGCGGGCGTCGCCTCGATCGTGGTCTGCCAGACGCCGGGCATCCACAGGTTGATCATGTCGATCATGTAGTGGCCCGCGGCCGGCTCGGTCACGACCGGGAGGGTGCCGGCCGGGTGCTGGTGCTCGGGCATGTACGGCGTGACCACGAGCGCGGCGCCGGCGACCGGGCCGCTGGCATCGCTCAGCTCGACCATCCAGCTGTTGAGGCCCCGGCCGGGCGGCGCCGGATCGGCGGCGACCAGCGTGAAGGTGATCTGGCCCTGGCTGCCGACCACCGCCATGTCGGCCGCGTACGCGGTGACGCGCGGATCGTTCGTGCAGTCGACCGGCGCATCGGGGCTGGTGGTGGCGGAGCTGCCGCAGGCGCCGAGGAACGAGAGCAGGACGAGGGAACGGATCATAGCGGGGCCGCGAAGGTGAGGGTGACGGTGGCGGCGAGCCGGCGGGACTGCGCGGCGTCGTCGAGGAACCACAGGCGCATCGCGCCGATCGCGAGGGTCACGTGATCGGCGCCGAGCGCGCGCTCGCCGATCAGCTCGGCGCTCGCGGTGGCCATCGGGCCGAGGGTGCGATCGGCGGTGCGGTAGCGCGGGGGCGCGAGCGCGTCGGGCTGGCGGCGGACCCAGAACGACGCGCCGTCCTGGAGGTAGCCGCGGACCTCGGCGCCGAGGAGCGTCGCGCCGAACCGCCGGCGCAGCTCGAGAGTCGCGGTGCCGCTGTGCACCGCCCAGTCGTCGACGTAGCCGCGGGCGCTCGCGGCCGCGAACCACGAGGTCGCGATCGCGCGGCGCACGCGCACCGCGGCGGCGAGGGCGAGGCGGCGCGCCGGCGTGGCCTCGCGCCACAGCGTCACCACCGGCATCGTCGGATCGGCGATGCGCACCCGCCGGTACGGGCTGCCCTGCCAGCCATCGGCCCAGCTGCCGTCGACGGTGACGTCGGCGACCGTGCGCGCATCGACCAGCTGGGTGATCACGGCGACCGCGCCGGCGGTGGTGCGATCGCCGGCGAAGCTCGGATCGGTGACATCGGTGGCGCGATCGCGGCCGAGCCGCGCGCGCACCTCGAGCGTCGTGTTGCGATCGGCGAGCTCGGCGATCGAGCCGAGGCCCAAGCGGACAGCATCGTCGTCTCGCTCGTGCGAGACCTGAGC
>JAIOQA010000169.1 GCA_021413675.1 Deltaproteobacteria bacterium
GCGGGCGCGGGTGTCGGCGGCGGCGTCGGTGGGGTCGCGGTCAGCGGCAGCGCAGTCGTGCGCGCGATCCGCGGCTCGGACGGCCGCGCCGGCAACTCGGGCACGCGCGCCGGCGCGGCCTCGGGCACGCGGACCGGGGCCACCGGGCGCGGATTCAACCCGCTGCGCGGCGTCGGCTCGGTCGGCACGACGATCTTGTTGCCCGACGGCCGGCGCACCGGCGGGCCGCCCGGCAAGGCCAGCGCGCCCGACAGCTGCTGCTCGCGGATCGCCTCGATGCGGGCGAGCGACTCGCGCACCAGCGCCGCGACCTCGCGCTTGCCGCCGGGCACCGGCGCGAGCCGGACCGCGGCGTCGATCGCGTCGGCGAGGGCGCGGGCGTCGGGGAAGCGCTCGAACGGCGAGCGCGCCCAGCAGCGCTGCAGCACCCGCAACAGCGGCTTGGGCAGCGCCAGCTCCTGCGGCTGGGCGCTGAGGATCGCCTGCTCGACGTCGAGCGCGTTGACGCCGGGGAACGCGCGCGCGCCGGTGACCAGCTCGAACGCCAGCACGCCGAAGACGAAGACGTCGGTCGCCGCCGAGGTCGGCTCGCCGATGAGCTGCTCGGGTGCGAGGTAGGCGATGCGATTGGCGAGCAGCGGATCATCCGACGGGCGCGCCGGCAGGCGCGGCGCGAGGATGCCGACGTCGGTGACCTTCACGTCGCCGTCGGGCGTCGCGATCACGTTGGTCGGCGCGAGGCCGAGGTGCAGGATGCCGCGGCCGTGGGCGTAGCCGACCGCGCGCGCCGCGCTGGCGATCAGGGCGAACGCCGCGCCCGGCGGGAGCGGCTGGGGCGAGGCCGCGATCAGCGCCGCGAGATCGAGCCCGGGCACCAGCTCGCACGCGGTGAAGGTCTCGCCGCCGGCGACGCCGTACTCGAACAGCCGGGCGATCCGCGGGTGCTCGAGGCCGCCGTAGGCCCGCGCCGCTCCCGACAGCCGCGCCGCGATGTTCGGGTTCGCGACCACCTCGGGGTGGAAGCGCTTCACCGCGAACTGGCGCTCGAACCCGGCGACGCCGTAGACCCGCGCACGATGGACTTCGCCCATCGGCCCCGCGCCGATCGCATCGACGAGGTGGTAGCGGCCGAGTCGCCGGGTCACCATCGGCGAGTCTACTCGCTCTCGGGGCAGCGTGCGCGGTCCCGGGGTGATGACGCGCGGCGGTTGGTCTGGCCGGGCGCCCGGAAACTTGCCCGGGGCGGTGAAGGCTGGCACCACGGGGGCATGGCTCGACGAAAGAACTCGGACGCGCCGACCCGGTCGCGCAAGTCGATCACGCCGACGGTCGCCTACGCCCGCAGCAAGAAAGCCGCTCCGGGCGACGAGGCCCCGAGCGACGAGGCCCCGGACGACGGGGCCCCGAGCGACGAGGTTGCCGAGGGCGGTGGCGGCGCGCCGGTGGCGACCGAGGTGCCCGAAAGCACGCCGACCGAGATGCCCGAGAGCGCCCCGGTCGAGATGCCGGCCGAGCCGGAGCCGTCGGGCACCCCCGAGCCGACGTCCGAACCCGAGCCGGCGACCCCCGTCGAGATCCCCGCCGAGCCGCCTTCACCGGAGCCGGCGCCGCCCGCCGCCGTCGCCGTCGCTGCGCCGGTCGCCGCGTTCACCGACGAGGTCGTCGGGCCGATCTACGAGCCGCTGCCCAAGCCGCGCGACATCACCTACGAGGACCCCTCGTCGCCGGCGCCGCCGCCCGGTCCGGTGCCGCGCGGTGACTCTCGCTCGATGCGCCGCCACGGCGACGCCGGCGAGGAGTTCATCCTCATCTACCGGGCCATGAACGCCGTCATCTCCCGCAGCGGCCTCGTCGGAAAGCGCGGCACGTGGAAGGTGGTCGAGTATCCCACCATGGGGCACGCCAGCCATGCATACGCTCAGGAATGCTCTAGACTCGTCGGGCAGGGCTTCACCGATTTTCGCGGGTAGCCCGGCGCGCATGGCCGACGACGACTCTCGCTCCCCCACCATCCGCAAGCGCCTCCGGTCGTCGTGGCTCGTGCGCTGGGTCGCCGAGGCACCGACGCGCTGGCTCGGGCGGCGCAGCACCGTCGGGCAAGACCTGCGCGGCAGCGCCGATGGCCTCAGCTACCTGCGCCACCTCGCCCGCGGCAACCGCATCCGCCGCCAGGCCAGCTTCGACAAGACCAGCGATCAGCCGCCGGTCCTGCTCATCCACGGCTTCCTCGGCACCCGCGGCTCGATGTTCCTCCTCGAGCGCCGGCTCGTCGAGGACGGCCGCGTGGTCGTGTCGTTCAACATCGGCACGCTCAACACCCGCGACATCCGCCGCTCGGCGTTCCTGATCCATCGCAAGATCGAGCGCGTCCTGGCGCAGACCCCGTGGAAGAAGATCGACATCATCGGTCACTCCATGGGCGGCCTGATCGGCCTCTACTACGTCAAGAAGCTCGGCGGCCACGCGCGGGTCCGGCGGCTCGTCATGATGGGCACCCCCGTGCGCGGCACGTGGATCGCGCTCGCGGGCATCGCAACGCTCGGGCTTTGGTCGACTTCCTCGTGGCAGCTGCTGCCGCGGAGCCGTTTCCTCGACGAGCTGGCCCAGGGCCCGACTCCGCCGGGCACCGAGGTCTACACGATCGCGGCCGCTCGCGACTGGGTCGTGCCGCTCAAGACCACCCGGATCTCCGGCGCGACCTCCGTCACCGTGCCCCTCGGCCACTCGAGCCTGGTGGTCTCCGACGATGTTTATGACCGCCTCATCCAGATTCTGCGCGCACCCGAGCGTGAGGGTGACGACGTCAACGCGCCGCCGTGAGGCGGCCGTTTGCTTGCGCCGGCTCCCTCCCGCGCTCTATGCTGTGACTCCCCGCTCGCCTGATGACGCGGGTCTGCCATGACCGACCGGCCGCGATTCGCACTCCGCTTCATCTCGGGCAAGTACCAGGGGGGCGAGTTCCCCTTGCGGATGAACCGCGAGATCATCATCGGTCGGTCGAGCGATCTCGACATGGTGCTGGTCGAGGACATGGTCTCGCGTCGCCACGCGAAGATCACCAGCACCGACGCCGACATCCTGATCCAGGACCTCGGCTCGACCAACGGCACGTTCGTCAACGGCGAGAAGATCGCGGGCCGCCACAAGCTGGCGGAGGGTGATCGCATCCTCGTCGGCACGTCGATCATCAAGCTCGTCGGCGTCGATGCCGCCTCGGCCAACCAGACCGAGGCCGAGGCGCGCCGCCGCCTCGAGGCTGGCGCCAGCCGCCAGTCGACCTCGGGCCGCCCGATGTCAGGCGTGATCGAGGAGATCCCGCTCCCTGATCTGCTGCAGCTGCTCTCGACCAGCCGCAAGTCCGGCGTGCTCTCGGTCGGTAGCGGCGGCCTCGTCGGCAAGATCTACATGCGCAAGGGCGCGATCTACTTCGCCGCGATCAACGACGACTTCGCCGTGTCGCCGCAGAAGGCGATCTACCGGATGCTCACCTGGCAGACCGGCACGTTCGAGCTCGAGCCGTCGGTCGAGCTGCAGGTGATGGAAGAGATCCAGGAGTCGACCGAGGGTCTGCTCATGGAGGGCGTGCGGCAGCTCGACGAGTTCCGCAACATCCAGCGCCACCTGCCGCCGCTCGGCTCGCCGCTCGCCGTGCCCACGCCGCTCGCCGGCAAGCTCCGCGATCTGTCGCCGGCCGAGCTCGACACCTTCCAGCTCGTGCTCGATCACGGCCAGCTGCAGAAGGTCCTCGACCACTACCCGGGCACCGACCTCGACGGCGCGCAGCACATCATCACGTTGATGAAGCGCGAGTTCGTCGTCGTTCCGTAGCGCGACCCCGCACGTCGGCGTTCGAGCCGCACCGGACCACGCGACGCGCACGTGCGCGCCGCGAAGGTTCGCTTCTCGCGCGGTTCGGCGGCCACCCGGGCGCCGGGTGAGCGGCCGTTGCCGCCGTTCCGCAGGTGCGATCGGCCCGATCGCGCCCGATCCGCGCGCGCCGGACGGGCGAGAACGAAAATAAATGAGCGCCGCGAATACCCCTCAATGCTGGCGATTACCACGTACGCAAACCGACATGAGGGCTCCTGACACTATGGAGTATCCACGCGTAGATGGGTCTCACGCCGGTGCTTGATTATGTAATATTCAATACATACAAATAGTCTATAGTATTGAAAGTACAGCTGCGACAATATGGCGCGACAATGGTCGATCCATCAATCCATTGGTGCGAACCGGGGGATTCGCTGTTAAAGGTTTGCCCATGACGAACTTCCGCATTGGGCTGGTTGCGGCGGTGTTTGCTCTGCTGGGTGGGAGTGTAACCGCACATGCGTCCACACCCCCGACCGGAGCACATCCGCGTCTCTTCCTCGATAACGACACCGTCACCGCGCTGAAAGCCGCGGCTTCGACGGGACCGGTGGCGCAGGCGCTGGCGACCTGCGATGACGTGATTGCCCGACCGAGCGAGTACGCGTCGGGCGGATACCAGGGATTCAACTTCGCTGATTCGCTGCAGGCCTGTCTGATCGCGTATGTGGTGCGCGGCAACCCCGCCGACGGCGCCGCCGCGGTGAAGTACTGGAAGGCGCTGCTCGACGACTACGTCACGATCGGCGACGGCGCCGGCGGCGACGACGTCGTCCGCCACGACGGTGGCTACGCGATGCGCGTGTTCGGTCCGAACGCGGCGATCGCGTACGACTGGTTGCACGACGCGCCGGGTGTCGACGAGGCGCTGCGGGCCCACGCCCGGTCGCGCTTCAAGGCCTGGACCGACTGGTACATCGCGAGTGGCTATCACCGCGACGAGCCGGGCGGCAACTACCACGCTGGCTATGCGTTCGCGACCGCGATGATCGCGATCGCCGAGGGCGGCGAGGCCGGCGCCGACGGCAACGCGCTGTGGACCAAGGCCGCCGACCAGATCTTCGGCACGGACATCGCCAGCGCGATCGCGCCAGGCGGCGTCATGGAAGGTGGCGACTGGATCGAGGGCTGGCAGTACGGCGCCCTGTCGGTCGCCGAGTACGCGCTCGGTGCCCGCGCGCTGCGCGACAACGGCGCGACCCTCGACGGCTTCGCGGCGTGGGAGGCGGCGATGGCCGCGCGCCACGTCTACGCGGTCGTGCCCGACGGCACCAGCGCGTACATCGGTGGCGACTCCGACACCAAGACGCCCCACACTCCGCTCGGCGCGCTCGCTGCCGACGCCGTGATCGTCGACGTGGCGTCGGCGCAGGCCAAGGGCTGGGCCGCGGACTCCCTGCAGACGCACCAGCCCGACCAGAGCACGTTCCTGCTGTACGGCGCGCTGGCCCAGGCCCGCACGCCGGTCAGCCAGGCGTTCCCGGTCGACGCCCCGACCTCGTACTACGCCGCCGGCTCGCGCACCTTGTTCGCGCGCAGCGACTGGTCGCCCAAGGCGACCTGGCTCGTCTCGCAGTGCGCGCCCCAGCGCGGCTTCGACCACATGTTCGACGAGGCCGGTAGCTTCGTGCTGTCGCGCGGCAGCGATCACGTCATCGTCGATCCGACCCCGTACGGCTCGCTGTCGTCGCTCAACGGCAACGCCCCGACGGTGGCGAGCCCGCAGCTGCCCCCCAACTACCAGCCGAGCCAGGGCTTCTGGGGCACCGAGGCCGAGATCGACTTCCGCTGGCATCGCCAGACCAAGTCCGGCGTGGTCGCGGCCCGCTGTGACTACGCCGGCGCGTTCCGGTTCCAGGACACCCCCAGCGACATCCCGAGCGCGACCCGCGACCTCGTGCTCGTGCCCTACGGCACCGGTGACGCCGCGCTGATCCTCGTCGACGATATCGTCGGGGCCGCGACCGATCGGCCGATGCTGCTGCAGCTCCGCTCGATGGGCACGTTCACGGGCGGCGCGATCTCCCGGGCCACCGTCGGCGCCTCCGACGTGGTCGTGCAGTCGGCGTTCGCGACCGCGGGCACCCCCACGGTCGACGCCGCACCGGTCGGCGATTGCTACAGCGCCCCGCGCGGCCAGTGCGCGAACGCGCGCTTCGCGGTCGGCGAGTGGAAGCTCGGCGTGCCGGCGGCCCACGCTCAGGCGGTCACCGTCATCGACGCGGTGGCCAGCGGCGCGCAGCTCACGGCCGCGACCACCACGAGTGGCGACGGCTGGCGCGCGACCGAGCTCGATCGCAGCGGTCACCTCGCGGTGATCGCGGTCGATGCCGGCCGCACGACGATCACGTACACCGCGCGGCCCGGCCGCCATGTCGTGGTCGGTGCGCCCGCGGGCGCGACCGGTCGCAGTGACGTCACCGCGGTCGCCGGCAGCGGCGGCGCGTGCACGGTGACGGTCGCGGCGCGCAGCACCGATGGTGGGCTCGATGGTCGCCCGGCGATCTTCGCGGTCACCAACGACTGCGCGATCTCCGAGGACGACACCCAGGGTGGCTTCGTGCCTGACCCGATCGACCCGGGCGGTGGCGGCGGTAGCGGCAGTGGCAGTGGCAGTGGCAGCGGCAGCGGCAGTGGCAGTGGCGGCGGTGCGGATGGCGGTGGCGTGACCGCTGGCTGCAGCGCGGGCGCAGGCACCACGACGGCGCTGCCGGTCGGCTTCGTCCTCGGGTTCGGCCTGATCCGTCGTCGCCGCGCCCGGCGCTAGCGACAAGTCGACGCACGCGCGGGCTCGAGGTCCCACCTTTCGGGACCCTCGTCGAGAAACGAGCCCGCCTCAGCGGTGCGACCGCCCGGCCATTCGCAGGCGCACCGTGACTCGCGGCGCCTGCGATGCTACACGTCGAACATGCAGGGAATTCGCAGAGGGCTGGTTGCGGGCGTGTGCTCGCTGCTCGGGGTGTTCGCGAGCACGGCGCACGCGTCGAGCGCACCCACTGGCGCGCATCCGCGCCTGTTTCTCGACACCGACACCGTCACCGCGATGAAGGCCGCGGCGACCACCGACGGTGGTCCGGTGGCTCGCGCGCTCGCCATGTGCGACGACGTGATCGCGCGACCGGCCCAGTACACGTCCGGTGGATACCAGGGCTTCAACTTCGCGGACTCGATGCAGGCCTGCCTCATCGCGTACGTCGTGCGCGGCGACGCCGCCGACGCCGCCGCGGCGGTGAAGTACTGGAAGGCGCTGCTCGACGACTACACGACCCTCGGCGATGGCGCCGGCGGCGACAACGTCGTCCAGCACGATGGCGGCTACGCGATGCGCGTGTTCGGCCCCAACGCGGCGATCGCCTACGACTGGCTGCACGACGCCCCGGGCGTCGACGATTCGCTCCGGGCCCACGCGCGGGCGCGCTTCAAGGCCTGGACCGACTGGTACATCGCGAGCGGCTATCACCGCGACGAGCCGGGCGGCAACTATCACGCGGGCTACGCGTTCGCGACCGCGATGATCGCGATCGCCGAGGGCGGCGAGGCCGGCGCCGATGGCGACAAGCTGTGGACCAAGGCCGCCGATCAGATCTTCGGCGTCGACATCGCCAACGCGATCGCGCCGGGTGGCGTGATGGAGGGCGGTGACTGGATCGAGGGCTGGCAGTACGGCGCGCTCTCGGTGGCGGAGTACGCGCTCGGCGCCCGCGCGCTGCGCGACAACGGCGCGCCGCTCGATGGCTTCGCGGCGTGGGAGTCGGCGATGGCCGCGCGCCACGTCTACGCGATCGTGCCCGACGGCACCGCCGCGTACATCGGCGGCGACTCGGACACCAAGGAGCCGCACGTCGCGCTCGGCGCGCTCGCCGAGTACGCGGTGCTGCTCGACGCGGCGCCGATGCAGGCCAAGCAGTGGGCCGCGAACGTGATCAACACCCACGGCCTCGAGGAGCAGGGCTTCCTGCTGTTCGGCGCGCTCGCCCAGGCGCGCACGCCCCAGGCGATGCCGTTCCCGGCCGACGCGCCGACCTGGTACTACGCGGCGGGCTCGCGCACCGTCTACGCGCGCAGCGACTGGTCGGCGAAGGCCATCTGGTTCGTCTCGCAGTGCGCGCCGCAGCGCGGCTTCGACCACATGTTCGACGAGGCCGGCGGCTTCGTGATGTCGCGCGGCAGCGATCACCTGCTCGTCGACCCGACGCCGTACGGCTCGCTGTCGTCGCTCAACGGCAACGCGCCGACGGTGGCCAGCCCGCAGCTCCCGGCGGCGTACCAGCCGAGCCAGGGCTTCTGGGGCACCGACGCCGACGTCGACTTCCGCTGGGCCCGCCAGACCAAGTCCGGCGTGGTCGCGGCGCGCTGCGACTACACCGGCGCGTTCCGGTTCCAGGACACCGCGAGCGACATCCCGAGCGCGGTCCGCGACTTCGTGATGGTGCCGGATGCGGCGGGCAACGCGACGCTCGTGCTGATCGACGACATCGTCGGCTCGGACACCAGCCGCCCGATGCTCCTGCAGCTGCGCTCGCTGGGCGACTTCACCGGCGGCGGCACCGAGGTGGCGCGCGCGTCGGTCGGCGGCTCCGACGTGGTCGTGCAGTCGGCGTTCGCGACCGCGGGCACCGCCAACGTCGACACGCCGCCGGTCGGCGACTGCTACAGCGGCGCGCGCGGCCAGTGCGTGAACGCGCGCTTCGCTGTCGGCGAGTGGAAGCTGCAGGTCCCGGCGACCCACGCGCAGGCGGTCACGGTCGTCGACGCGCTCGCCAAGGGCGGCACGGTCGCGGCCGCGACCACGTCGAGCGGCGACGGCTGGCGCGCGACCGAGCTCGATCGCAGCGGTCACCTCGCGGTGATCGCGGTCGATGCCGGCCGCACGACGATCACGTACACCGCGCGGCCCGGCCGCCACGTCGTGGTCGGCGCGCCTGCCAGCGCGACCGGTCGCGCCGACGTCACGGCGGTCGCGGCCAGCGGCGGCGCGTGCACGGTCACGGTCGCGCCGCACAGCGGCACCGGTGGCCTCGACGCGCGCCCGGCGATCTTCGCGGTCGCCAACGACTGCGGGATCGTCGAGGACGACACGCAGGGCGGCTTCGTGCCGCCCGACCCGAACGATCCGCCGCCGGGCAGCTCGGTCGGTGGCGATCTCACCGGCTGCGGCTGCGGCGCGCAGGGCTCGAGCTCCGCGCTGCCGGTCGCGGTCATCGTCGGGCTCGCCCTGATCCGCCGCCGTCGTCGCGCCATCTGACGGCGAATACCCGCTCGCGCTCGCGTCTGCTCGATGGAGGCACCATGCGTCAGATGTTCTTGATGACCCTCGTCGCCGTGCTCGCGGGCGCGGCGCGCCCCGCGCACGCCGAGCCGACCTGCGCGGTGTCGGTCGGGCAGGGCGCCAACTACATCGACGCGGTCACCCACGCGATGGACGGCAAGAGCTGCGGGGAGGCGTCGCAGATCGCCGAGGGCTGCATGATGGCCGCCTCGGGCGATGTCGCGATCGCGGGGCGAGCCACCGAGATCTGCCGCAAGGACTTCGCCCGCAACAAGGCCGACAAGGCGCTGTTCACGAAGCTCACCCAGCGCTGCGAGAAGAAGTTCCGCGGCATGGACGGCACCATGTACATCTCGGCGCGGGCGTTCTGCGCGCTCGATGTCGCCCGGCTGCTGTCGTCGCTGAACCTCGGCCCGGACGAGTGACCGCGCGCTGATCGGCGGCTCGCGGCCGGCCGACGGCTGCTAGACTCGCCGTGATGGTGTCCCCCGCAGCAAGGCCGGCCTCCTACGAGGACATCCTGGCGCTCCCCGATCACGTTATCGGCGAGATCGTGGATGGCGAGCTGCACGTCTCGCCGCGCCCGGCGCCGAGGCACGCGCTCGCCGGGACCGCTCTCGCCGAGGAGCTCGGCCCGCCGTTCAAGCGCGGCCGCGGCGGTCCCGGCGGCTGGGTGATCCTCTACGAGCCCGAGCTGCACCTCGGTCGCGACGTGCTGGTGCCGGATCTCGGGGGTTGGAGGCGCGAGCGCATGCCCGAGGTGCCGGTCGACCTCGCGTACTTCGTCCTCGCCCCCGACTGGGTCGCCGAGGTGCTGTCGCCGTCGACGGTCGTGATCGATCGCGGGCGCAAGCTCGCGGCGTACGCGCGATCACAGGTGAGCCACGTCTGGTTCGTCGATCCGATCGCGCAGACGCTCGAGGTGCTGCGCCTCGACGGCGAGACCTACCGGGTCGTGATGGTCGCGTCGGGCGACGACATCGTGCGCGCCGAGCCGTTCGACGCGATCGAGCTTTCGCTCGCGGTCCTCTGGGCCCGCTGAGCGCCCTTGCGCGCGGACTGATCGAGCCTCAGCGCGCCGCCTGAACGCGGCACAAGCGTCCGCGCTGCCGAGGTGTTAGGGTGCGCCGCCATGACGGGTCCCCGCGCTGCCGCTGACGACGATGACGTCGCGGCGTCGCCGATCCCCGAGCCGGCGGTCGCGCCCGACAGCGCGCTCGGCCGCGCGCTCACCCGCTTCGGCTTCACCGGCCTGCGCGCCGGCCAGTCCGAGGTCATCGCCGATGTCCTCGCGGGTCGGCCGGTGGTCGCGGTCATGCCGACCGGCGCCGGCAAGTCGCTGTGCTACCAGCTGCCCGCCTCGATCCTCGCCGAGAAGGGCGGGGTCACGCTGGTCGTCTCGCCGCTGATCGCGCTCATCAAGGATCAGGTCGATGCGCTGCGCGCCCGCGGCATCGCCGCCGCCGCGCTGACCAGCGCCGCGAGCCCCGACGAGCAGCGCGACATCCTCGACGGCATCCGCGCCGGGCTCTACACGCTGGTCTACGTCGCGCCCGAGCGCTTCAAGAGCCCGCGCTTCATGGACGCGCTGCGCTCGACCAACGCGCGGCTCGCGCTGATCGCGATCGACGAGGCCCACTGCATCAGCGAGTGGGGCCACGACTTCCGGCCCGAGTACCGCCGGCTCGGCGAGGTCGTGCGCGAGCTGGCCGCGCCGCGCATCGCCGCGTTCACCGCGACCGCCACGCCCGAGGTCCGGCTCGACATCGCCGAGCAGCTCGGCATGACCGACCCGCGCGTGCACGTCCGCGGCTTCGATCGGCCCAACCTCTACTACGCTGTCGACAAGGCCGGCGGCGCCGCCGACAAGGCCGAGCGCCTGGTCGAGCTGGTGCGCATGCGCGAGAGCGGCGTCGCGCTGGTCTACGCCGCGACCCGCAAGAACGTCGAGAAGTACGCCGCCGAGCTGTCGCGCGCCGGCATGCGCGTGCGCGTGTACCACGCCGGCCTCGGCGATCGCGATCGCGAGTCGGCGCAGGACGTCTTCATGGCCGGCAAGCTCGACGCGATCGTCGCGACGAACGCGTTCGGCATGGGCGTCGACAAGAGCGACATCCGGCTGGTCGTCCACGCCGATCTGCCGCGCAGCCCCGAGGCCTACTACCAGGAGGCCGGCCGCGGTGGCCGCGACGGCCGCGCCACGAAGTGCGTGCTGCTGTTCAACCACGGCGACACCCGCGTCCAGGAGATGCTCATCGACTCGTCGTACCCGACGGGCGAGATCCTGCGCGCCGCGTGGAAGCTCTTGCGCGACGATCCGGAGGCCGGCGCGCTCGACGGCCTCGAGGACCGGCTGCGCGCGCGCCTGCCCGGCGAGCCGCACGGCGCGGTCGTCGGCTCGTGCCTGCGGCTGCTCGAGCGCCACGGCCTGACCCGCACCGACGGCCAGTTCGTCCTCGCGGTTCGTCCGGATCCCGGACAGTATCCGCCGCTGGATGTCGAGCAGCTCGCGCGCCGCAAGGAGACCGAGCGCGGCAAGCTGCGCACGATGATCGAGTACGCCTACTGGCCGCGCTGCCGGCGGCAGTTCGTGCTCGACTACTTCGGCGACGTCGAGTGGCGCAACCGCGACCGGACCTGCGGCGCGTGCGACACCTGCGATGCGATCGCGCGCGGCGCGCCGATCGGCATGGACGAGGACGACAAGGCCACGGTCCGCGCCATGCTCATGCTGGTCGGCGCGCTGTCCGGCCGCTTCGGCCGCACCCGCCTCGCCGGCCTCGCCAACGGCACTGACGACGATCCGCGCTTCGAGGAGCTGTCCGAGCGCGGCTGCCTGCGCGGCTGGAGCCAGAAGGACATCCTCGAGCTCATCCGCGCGCTCGAGGGCGCCGGGCTGGTCGAGGCCTCGCGCGGCGAGTACCCGACGATCGCGACCACCCGCAAGGGCGATCAGATCGCGATCGGTAAGGGCGACCTCGACGCGCTCGGCTTCGCGCTGCCGGTGCGCAGCAAGCGCGGCAAGCCCGCGAAGCGCAAGCGCAGCTAGCGCTCGCTGTCGAGCGCCGCCATCAGCGGCGCGGCGTAGCGCGTGCCCGCGACCGCCTCCGCCGGCACCGCGGCCTCGAGCGCGGCGATCTCGTCGGCGCGGAGCGTGACGTCGAGGCCGGCGAGCGCGTCGGCGAGCTGCGCGCGGGTGCGCGAGCCCACGGTCGGCACGATCGTGACCCCTTGCGCCGCGCCCTTCGCCCGCGCCCAGGCGATCGCGAGCGCTGCCGGCGGCACGCCGCGCGCGGCGGCGAGACGCATGAACGCCGCGGCCAGCGCCTGGTTCTGCTCGCCGTTGGCGCCCTGGAACCGCGGCAGGTGCGCGCGGAAGTCGCTCGCGCCGGTGGCCTTGCTGCCGGTGAGCAGCCCGCGCGACAGCACGCCGTACGTCGTGGTCGCGACGCCCATCTCGGCGAGCGCGGGGAAGATCGTCTTCTCCGGGCCGCGGCTCAGGAGCGAGTACTCGATCTGCAGATCGACGATCGGGTGAACCTTGGCGGCGCGCCGCACGGTCTCGGCGCTGACCTCGGACAGCCCGATGTAGCGGACGTAGCCGGCCTTCACCATGTCGGCGATCGCGCCGATCGTGTCCTCGATCGGCACCGCCGGATCGAGGCGCGATGGCCGGTAGATGTCGATGTGGTCGACGCCGAGCCGCGTCAGGCTGTGGGCCAGGAACGACTTGGTCGCCGCCGGCCGCGCGTCGTAGCCGAGGAACGCGCCCGACGGATCGCGCAGCCCGCCGAACTTGACGCTGAGCAGCGCCCGGTCGCGGCGCCCGCGGATCGCCTTGCCGACGAGGAGCTCGTTCTTGCCCATCGCGTAGAAGTCGCCGGTGTCGAGCAGGCTCACGCCGCGCTCGAGGGCCGCGTGGATCGTCGCGATGCTCTCGTCCTCGTTGTCGTTGCCGTACCAGTTGCCCGCGCCCATGCCCATGCAGCCCAGCGCGAACGGGAGGATCTCGGGACCGCCCTTACCCAGCTTGATCGTCGTGGTCGTCATGCGGGCAATCTAGGGCCTCGCATCCATGCACTCCAGTGAATAGGATGTATGGGACCCATGCCTGCAGTTTATGGAAGAGACCTCGACCTCAACCTGCTGCGCGTGTTCGCCGTGGTCGCCGAGGCCGGCAGCGTCACCGCCGCGGCGAAGCAGCTGTACCTGACCCAGCCCGCGGTCAGCGCGGCCCTGCGCCGCCTGACGACCACGGTCGGCGCGCCGCTGTTCGCGCGCAGCGGCCGCGGCCTGGTGCTGACCAGCCGGGGCGAGCGCCTGCGCCGCGGGCTCCAGCCGCACCTGCAGCCGCTCGTCGATGCCGCGCTGTCACCGCCGACCTTCGATCCGGCGACCAGCGATCGCACGATCCGCCTCGGGCTCTCCGACGCGGCCGAGGTCTGGCTCCTGCCGCCGCTCCTGCGGGTCCTGGCGCGCGAGGCGCCGCACATGCGCGTGGTCGCGGTCCCGGTGCAGTTCCGCACGGTCGCGGCGGCGCTGGCGTCGGGGCTCGACGCCGCGATCACCGTCGCCGACGAGCTGCCGACCAGCATCCGGCGGGCGCGGCTCATGACCGGCGGCTTCACCTGCCTCCACGATCCGCGCCACGCGCCGCTGCGCACGCTGACCCGCGCGGATTACTTCGCGCACGAGCACATCATCGTCTCGTACAACGGCGACCTGCGCGGCATCGTCGAGGACCTGTTCGGCGTGACCCGCAACGTGCGCTGCTCGATCGCCAGCTTCGCCAACCTCGGCGCGCTGATCGAGGGCACCGCGCTGCTCGCGACGATCCCGGACATGGTCGCCCGCCAGATCCTCGAGACCCGGCCGCACCTGAAGACGCGCAAGCTGCCGTTCGCGATCACCGGCGCCTACAACGAGCTCCTGTGGCCGGCGGCCACCGACGACGACGCGCCATGCGTGTTCGCGCGCGCGAAGATCACCGCGATCGCGCGGGCGCTCCATCGCGGGGCATAGCGCGCCAGCGCGCGACCAGATCCGCCGCGGCCTCGGGCCAGCTCGGCTGCTCGAAGCGGAACCCGAGCTCGAGGAGCCTACCGGGCACGACGCGGCGGCTCTTGAGCGTGAGCTCGGTATCGGTGCGCAGGAAGAACGCGCCGATCTTCGCCATCCAGCGGGTCGCGGGCAGGCCCACGCCCACGCCCGCGGCCTCGCGCAGCGCCGCCATGAACGCGCGCTGCGGCAGCGGGTTGGGCGAGGCGAGGTTGACCGGGCCGACCACGTCGTCGCGCGCGATGAGCAGATCGATCGCGCGCACCAGATCGCGATCGTGGATCCACGACAGGTACTGGCTGCCGCCGGCCATCGGGCCGCCGAGCCGCTTGCGCACCAGGCCCAGCAGCACGTCGAAGATGCCGTCGCGATCGGGGCTCATGACCATCGTGGTGCGCAGCGCGACCTTGCGCGTGCGCGGCGTCGCCGCCTCCTCGAGCGTGCGCTCCCACGCCTTCGCGATGTCGACGCTGTAGGCCCAGTAGGCAGGCACGTCGGGCTCGTCGCCGCCGATGATCCCGGTCGCCTCGTCGTTGGGCGCATCGAAGCGATGGGCGTAGATGGTAGCGGTGCTCATCTGCAGCCAGACCCGCGGCGGTCTCGCCGCGCGCGCGATCGCCTCGCCCACCGCGCGCGTCGAGTCCACGCGCGAGGCCAGCATGGCGTCGAGGTTGGCGCGGGTGTAGCGGCAGTTGACGCTGCGCCCGGCGAGGTTGATGACGACGTCGGCGCCGTCGAGGGCGCGCGCCCAGTCGCCCTGCGTCCGGCCGTCCCAGGCGACCACGCGCCCGTCGCCGGAGGCGGTGCGGCTCAGCACGACGACCTCGTGGCCCCCGGACGTGAAGGCGCGTTCCAGGATCTGGCCGACCTGGCCGGTGCCGCCGGGGATGACGATCTTCATGCCGGTAGGATGCGCGAGCGCCCGCGTCCGTGGGGGGACGCCGCGTCTTCGATCGATGTCTGCCGCTGCCCGCGTCGACCCGCCACGAAAACGCCCGAACATCATCGAGAATTCGCCCCGGCTGGCGGTTCGCGGCAGAATCCGCCCGTGCGCCCAGGCCTGTCTCGACTCGCGCCCGTCGGCCTCGTGGCCGTCGGGGCGATCGCGGCCACCGGCGTGTGGCTGGCGGCCAGCGGCGGCGCCGCGCCCGACGCGCGGCTCGTCGGCTCGGGCAGCGCGCCCGCCCGTGATCGCGCCGCGGTCCCGACCGCGCCCGCGCGCAGCCTCACCGGCCACGTCACCCTCGAGGGCGCACCGGTCGCGGCGACCGTGGTGCTGTCGAGCGAGCGCACCGAGGCCGGTGCGATCCCCGAGCGGCGCGTCGACACCGGCCCGACCGGCGCGTTCGCGTTCGCCGATGTCGGCGCGGGCGAGTGGACGATCACCGCGCTGGGGCCGGGCCTGACCGCAACCGGGATCCCGGTCACGGAGGGCGGGACCGGCGACCTGGCGATCGCGCTGGGCCGCTGTCGCTTCGAGGTCTACGGCGCGATCACCGACGCGAGCGGCGCACCGGTGGTCGGCGCATCGATCGGGCTCGCCGGGCAGCGCGCGTTCGCGACCAGCGAGCGCGACGGCCGCTACCGCGCGTGCGTGCCCGGCGGCGTGCAGCG
>JAIOQA010000170.1 GCA_021413675.1 Deltaproteobacteria bacterium
TCCTTTCAGCCCACCAGCTTCGCGACCAGGGCTCCCAGCGTGCGGAGCTGCTCGTCGCGCTTGGCGTGCGAGGCCAGGGCGCTCTGGTAGAGCACCATGTTCCCCACGTCGGTCCCGACGTCCTTGGTCGCGACCGGCGCCACCGGCAGGCCCTGCAGCGCCGCGAAGATCTGCGCGACCATCTCGACGACCTGGCCGGTCGTCAGATTGCCGAGCAGGCCCGCCGCGGGCGCCTGCGGGTACGCCACCGGCGGCCCGTAGGCCACCGGCTGCGCATAGGCCAGCTGGTTCGGCATCGGCCGCATCACGACCGTGCGCGAGGGCGGCACGGTCACCGCGCGAGTCCCGGGCACCGAGCTCGCGCCCTGCGTCCGATGCTCCCGCGCGTTGCGGGCGTCCACGTAGTAGATGTCGGCGTACTCGTCGTCCATGTGCGTTGCCTTTCTTGGGGCGCGCGCGGTCCCGATCGCGCGGCCCCGACCGCCGATCCGTGGTGCCTACGCCGCGTCCGAGTAGCGACGCGCGTCGTCGGCCGCGACCGACAGCTGCGACCGCGCGCGCTCGAAGGCGGCGTCCAGCGCGCCGGGCGGCAGCTCGTTCATGTCGGCCTGCCGCGGCTTCACGGGCGCGTCCTTGTCGTCGCGCCCATCGAACATCAGCAGCGCGAGCTGGCTGCCCGCCGCCGACATCGCGCCCGCGCCGACGTTCTTGATCGTCGGGTCCTCGCTGGTCCACGCCGCGACGCCACCCGCCGCGGTCAGGAGCCCCGCGATCGTCTTCGGCGCCCAGCCCTCGCGGGCCAGGAACGTCCCGACGAGCGCGGTGCCCGCGGCGCCGCCCGCCGTGTACAGCAGGCGACGCAGGTTGGTGTCCTCGGGCTCCGCCGGCTTGGCCGCCGCGCGCGGACGCGGCCGATACGGACGCGGCGCGGGTGCCGCCACGGCGGGCGCCGCGTTGCGGTGCCGCGGCACCGGTTTCGCCTTCGGCTTCTGCTTGGTCTTGTGCTTCGTCATCGTCGTTCTCCTCTCAGGCAGCGGCGTGGATGTACGGATCCCGGACGCAACGCGCCGACGGCGCGCCCGGGCAGTGACGGGGCACCGGGCGCCGCGCGCCGCGCGGCAGCCCCATCGACGCAGCGACCGGATCCACGATCGCGCCGACGAGCCGCGTGACGTGGCCGTGCCCGATCGACTGGATGACCAGCGCCATCACGAGCAGCAGGTCGTCGAGCTCGAGCGGCACCGCGAGGCCCGCGAGCCGCGCGTGCACGAACAGCCGCACGCGCTCGACCGCGACAAGCTCCTCCGGGTAGTCGACGACCAGCTCGCCCGCCCGGTCGAGCGCCCAGTCGGCGGCATCGGTCACCGCCGCGTGCAGCCGTTCCCACTCGACCGCGCGCGCATCGTCATCGCTCACGTTTGCGCCTGCCTTGCGCAGCCGCTGTCCCTTCTTCGTCGTCATGACAGTCCTCTCCCGTCGCGAGGCATGGCCTCGCCTGGCCCGCACGAGGCGGGCGATCTGGTCGCGACGCGCGCGCACCATGCGCACGCACCTGCGTGTCGTCGTCAGTGTCGCGATCGCTCGCGATTGCGAGTCGACCCGACGCGGCTCAGTCGCTGGATTGCGTGACTACGCCGCGCGTTTCGCCACGAGGTCGCCGAACGACGCGAACGCCTTCGGCGGCTTCGCCAGCGGGCCGAGCGTCAGCCCCTCGCGATTCAGCTCGCGCTCCACCGCATCGATCATCCCCGGATCGATCCCCAGCATCGCCAGCTTCGAGCGCAGCGCGACCGCGCCGACGTCCGCGCCGACCCGCGCCGCCACCCGCGCCAGCCCCGCGACCCACAGCTCCGGTCCTCGTCGACGACTCGGCATGAGCCCCAGCCGCGCGTTGCGCTCCGTCCGCGCGATTGCATCCGCCGCCAGGTCGGCGATCGCCTGTGCTGTCGAGCGCACGATCGCCACGGCGCGCGTCCCGTACTTCCGCGCCACGCGCTCCGCGATCGCCAGGGCCCAGCCGATCGCGTCCGTCTCCGCGGCGTCCGGCGCTGCACCCGTGTCCGCGAGGCGCCGCATCGCGTTGCGCGCGAGGCGCGCGCGACCTGGCCCGTTCCGCAGGGGCGCCGCGCCCTCCTCGGCGAGCTGCGCCGTCCATTCGATCGCGTCGCGCGGCGCGATCGCCACCGGGCCCGGCGCATCCGCCGCAAGCCCGCACTCCAGGCACTCGACCGTCACGCGCGGATCCAGGATCACCGGCGCGCCATCCTCGACCGGAAACGTGTGCAGCCCGATCGGCGTGTCGAGCGTCGCGAGCTGCCGCACCGGACGCGAGTCGATGAGCTCGGCGACGCCGAGGTACAGCGCCGCGCGCTCCACACAGTTCGGATCGGGCGCCGGCAGGCGCAGCCGCTGTGGTGGCTCGCACTCACCCACGCGCGGCCCGTCCTCGTCGTCGCCCAGGTCGTCGCGCTGCGGCAGCGACCGGATCCACTCCTTCAGCTCGTCGATCGTCTCGTGCTCCTCTGCCAGCCGCGCCAGTACGACATCGCCCGTCGCGACCAACTCCGCGACCACCTCGGTGATTTGACCCAGACACCGCCGGTCATTGAACGGCAGCCCGATCACGCCGCACCCGCCGCACCCCGCGCCACGATCGCGCGGATCTTCGCGACGGCCTCGGGCACCGTCAGCTTCGACAGGTCAGCGATCCAGGCGTTCAGCTCGGCCGGCGAGAACGCCTTCGCGACTTCCTTCGCCAGCGCCGCCTCGTCCGGGCTCAGCGCCTTCTGGATCGCGAGGAAGTGCATCATCGCCGCCGGCTCGAGCGTGGGGATCGCCGTCGAGGCAGCCGCACCGTCAGACCCATTCGCTGCAGGAGGCGTCGTGCGCGCCTCCGCCTGCGGGCGCGGCGATTCGGCCCTGCGCGCCTCCGCTGGGCGCGCGACCGTGCTCGCGGCCGCTTTCGGCGTCGCTTTTCGCCAGTCCAGCAGCGCGCCGAGGCTCGACAGATCGAGTCCGCCGTTCATCACCTTCGCGATCACGATCGGCACGATCTGCGCGACCAGCGCGTTCAGGTCGAACCCACCAGCCGGGATCGCCGGCGCGACGTCCTCGTCGTCATCCTCGAAGGTGTCGTCGTCCTGGTCGTCGTCGTCCTGGGCAACGGTCGGCGCCAGCAGCAGCGGTCGCCGCGACGAGATCCCCGCGCCATCCGCCGCGTCGATCAGACGCGCGGCCGCCTCCATCATCGCCGGGAAGCGATCGATCATCGACTTCGCGATCTCCGAGTTCAGCCGCATCGCCTCGCGCACGATGCCCTCGGTCTCCGTCGCCACCGGCGCCGCGACCACAACCGGCGCCACGGTCGGCGCCGCGTCTCGCGGCTGCACCACCTGCACGTACGCCGCCGGCACATCGGTCGCGAGCTTGCCGTCGTCAGTTAGTGGATCGAGCCGGTACTTCCCGACCTGCTCGACCGCCTCGCGGAGCTCGTCGATGTCCGCGTCGACGGGCACCTGCAGCGGCCGCCCGTCGCGACCGTAGACCAGCTCGGGCGCGCCGCGCGGCTTCAGCCGCCGCACCCGCCACGCCACCACCGACTCCGGCACGTCGAAGCCATCGCCATTCATGTTGAACGCAAGGTCAGACATTGATCAGGACCTCCATGCAGGTCTCTGGCGGCGACTTGGCCCTCGCTACCATTCACCGTGTCGATTTCAGGATCTTTTTTCGTTCCGCACGGCGGATCGCGGGGTTGCAGACCCTGCGGACTTTGGCCCCGACATGCCCCCGAGAAGCGCGAAGAATGGGGACGCCAGCCTGCGAGGATTCTCCGCGGTGGCGAATGATGCTCCTCGGTCGGCCCCCCCGCGTGACCGCCAACAAGCCCGTCTTTGCGTGCTGGCGATCTTTCTCTGCACCCACGTGGGCTCGACGTGCGCGCCGACAAACGAAGGAGCGCGAGATCGAGATTGCGGCGCGCAGTCCTGGCGCGAGACTCGGAGGAGTCGGTGGTTGCGCGCCCTGTGGGACGACCAGAACCGGCCGTGCCGCGATCTCGCGCACCGCACGCACGAGGTCAGTTGGTTGGTGTCATCGAACGAGGAACCAAGCCGACACAGTCGGGATACGTCCCCCCCGATTGACGGTCTGTCAGCGAAATATGCTGTCGAGCGCGTACACTAGGCGGTGGGTCTCCGCCCAACCAGCGTCGACGAAGGTGTCCAGAATGTCCCGCAATGCGGCCCTACACTCTTCGCTATCGACAAAGATTGCTCGAAAATCGGCAAGGTATCGTTCCACGATCGCCACGACCTCTTTCACCGCGAGGGACTCGTACTGGTACCCGCCCCTCTTCCCTGCGCGGACCGCGGCGCCAACGAGAAGAAAGACATCCTGCGGCTCTGCGAGGTCGATGAACGTTGCCAGCGTCTCCACCAGGTAGTGCACAGCGGCCGGGATCCCCGACCGCGAAAGCAACTCGAAGATGTCGCGCATCTCCGAATAGAATCGACGTCGTACGTCGACATCGACGACACGACCCTCCCTAACGTCGTGTGCGAACGAAGCGAAGTACAGTTCCTGGGCGACGTGCGCGAGCGACTTCGCGGCCGCGCCAACGACCTTCCGTTCGGAATCATCCAGACTGGGGCGCCCCACCAAGGCGTCAAACCACGTAGTTGCCCCGACCACCACGCGTCGAACAAACCCAATGGATCGGAATCGAACGGCATCAGCGTCGTAAGGGTGGCTCTTGCTGTACGTGAGTAAGGCGCGTACCGACATTACCGCGCGCTCGAGCTGGGTCGAATCCTCTCCGGGGTTGTCGGCCGCTGCGTCCACGACTTCGGCAAGTTCGACATCGCCAGTCGCGATGTACTGCGAAAGCATCTCTACAAACAACACCTCCCTCAGCGCGGTGCCACGACTTGCGAACGCAGCACGCGCCCTGAGCAAGACAGCGGTCCCGCGCGAAGCGTCGAGGAGGAAGAACTCGTGGACGGCCTTATGAAAGGCGCCAATAGCAACCGCATCGTTGCTGTCCAAGATGAGGAGTTCCGCCAGGTCGAGAAACGCCTTGGCGTGTCGTTTCGCGATGCGATGCGCATTCCTGGCGACCTGAAAACGAACGGCGGCCACCGGATCAACGGCCAACGCTTGAACCGCGCTGAGCACGTCTGGATCATCGCTGCGCGTTGCCAAGGCCGTGAGCCCATCCACAGCTTCAATCCGGGCCTGGTTTGGTACCCAACTGGGGCTACTCGCGAAGTGGCTCTCTGCGTCAACATCGAGAGCCGGCTCAGGACGCAGGGCCGCTTCCAACAGCAGTTGGCTAACATCGTCACGCCCTGCGAGGGCAAGTCGGGAGGCGCCCTCTGCGATCACGCCCCACGCCGCCGCGACGTACACATCATGGAGTCCCTCGCCATCGACGAGTCCCCGCAACTCAGCGAGGCCCACTCGTTCTTCCTCGACATTCACATGCTCCCGGCGCGAACGCTCACTCGCGATTCTGCTGGCGGCCTTGAGCGCCAGGTTGGCGCGAGAGCGAACCTCAAGAGCCGAGATGCCCTGGGCGGCTAGCTTTTCGTCATCATCACTATCGTTGTCCGGATCAGCAACTGGCTCGGGGCTCCAGCCACTTCTGTCCGAGATAGGCCTCTCTCTCTCGGATACCCACTCTGCCGCCTCCGGCGAGAGATCATCTCCGATCGCACTCAGGATTCGTGCGGCTGCGACCTCTCCGAGATAGCCGTCGCGAATAGAGAGCGCAACAGCATCGAGTTGTCGCCTTTGCTCCGGCGAGAACGCTTCAGGCTGGCGAGTAAGCCACGTCGCGAACTCCTTGCTGAAGATGCGCATCAAGGATGGCGCGAAGATCATCTCCTTTAGCAATCCGAGAAGCTCCGAGGAAGTCGCTGCTTCTTGGATCAAGGTGCGCCACAGCCACGCGGTCGCGCTCTTGGCCGCAACGATACGAAGTATCTCAGTGGCACGAGAAGGGTCGTCGCCTGCGAGGCCTGCTAGACGGGATGCTGCAGCGTTGACAATCTTCGGCTCCTCCGCGTAGGGACTGTGCCACGACATACTGTCGGGCGCGAACTCGTACTCGGCGCCCAGAAAAGGGAACTTCACGAGTTCGATGTGCTGATGCGCGGTGCGCTCGCGGCTCACATACCCGTCTGCAACTACAATTGCGATCTCGATCGCGAGCGCGATGTCGACGTCTGCAATCCGGGGGAAATTCTTCGCCAGGACATACTGAGCGCCCTGCAAATCCTGCTTGGCATTCGACGTCAATCCGAAGATGCGACTCGACGACATCGCGGTCGTCTTCTCGGCCGATGCAGCTGCAGCGAACGTTGTGCCGTAAAGACGTGCGAGAAACTCTGGTGAATCGACAAAGTGGAGGACTTCGTCGCCGAGCCAACGCAGCTCTTCGTGGCCGAAGCGCGTGATATGGTCAGGTGCAAGTGCACGCTGTAATAGCGCCGTGGACTCCGCGGCGTTCGACTCGAAGGTTCGACCGACTGCACGCAAACCTTGGACCACTGAGTGCACGAACCTGGGCGTTGTGGCCCAGGCAACCGTCAACATGCGACGTGCCGCGCGTCCTGCATGTGAAAGCTCGGCCGAGGTGGGCTCTCGCGCATTCAGAAGCTCATGAAGCAGGTATGACGCGCGGTGGACTACTGGTGGAGTGGCGAGTTCGCACACCTCGGCGATGATGTGAAACCATGGGCAGGGTACCTCTGATGCGACTCGTCGAATGTCCGCGGTGACTGCATCGGCGGCGAAGACGAAGAGCCTCGCACCTTCAACGCGTCCGACGTTGTCGATTAGCTCGCGCACATCAGAAAGCAAATGAGTGTTGGCAGCAGCGACGGCTCCACAGATGATCTTCGCAATTGATGGGGCGCTGCTTGAAGCGAGCTGCAACGCGACCTTCCAGAACCCTCTCCGTGTAGAGTCCCGCTCCCAATGGCCTTCAAGCCAGTACTTGAGACTTGGTCCGATGCTGATTGAGAGATCTCGGTCAGTCTCAAGGCGCGCGATGCTCACTTCGGAGTCGGGTCGCAGAAGTAGTCGTTCGACTGCGTAGTCGAAGAGGATGTGATGTCCGAAATGGACGGTTCCTGCACGTTCGAAGAGCACGGCGTCTCGCTGCAGTCCCTCAAGCGCCGCCTTGTCGGGCGCGATCGCCGCTACAGCTTCAAGACGACGGGTTTTTACCATCTCGTCGGTCACGTCGCGGAGCGTCGCCTCTCGCGAGGCGCCACCAAGCCCGATTCCCACGCGTCGGCTCCAATAGAGATCTAGGAGTTGAAGCTGCGTGGTGACGAGGGCGAGATCTGCCGCCGCGTCGGCTGTAAGTAGCTCCGTGACCAACATCAGGTTGAACGGAACGCGCACCAGGTCCGCGACGGTGACCGGCGCCGCAACGATCAGCTTGTGGAGATCCGGATCCTCGTGCTCAAGCGACATGAGCTCGCCAGCGGTGAGCTTCTCGACGTTCAAGTGACGAACGTGATCGAACGCTGGATCGAAGTGCGGACGGATTCCTGTACCGGGCATGAGCGCTTGCCAGGCGCGCCCGTGCTTGAGGTCGAACTTTCGAATCGTCGCCACGACGTGCCATCGACCGTGGAGGTCTTGCACGTGTTCGATGAGGTTTCGGAGCATCAACTGAGTACGCTCGTCACGGGCACTATCTAGGGCGTCGATAACAACGAAGGCGGGGGTCGCTCCCTGCCACTGTTCAAGGACATCAAGTAGATCGTGTCTCAGTCGGAGTTCGTTGCTGAGATTGCCGAGGCTGTTGGCGCCCAACTCGGCAGCGTTCAGCACGAGAACATCGCGGTTCTCTCTCAAGAGCGTCTCGACGGTGACGCCAAGGAGACCAGACTTGCCGCATCCGGCGTCGCCGATAAGCAGCAGGGACGCCTTCTCGACCTCCGCGCGGAGCACAGGCGCGACATCGCGCGGTATGCGCACGTCCTTTCGGATGCGCGTGTATCGCGTGAGCGTTCGAAGACTGCGTCGCGTGTGTCCACGCAACTCGGAGATGTCGGACTCGAACCCGCGCAGGGCCTTTAGGACGACGCCCTCTTGGGCTAGAACCCTTTGGAGTTCCGGGCGGTTGGCGCCCGAACGTCGTTTCGCTAGCTCGATTGACCTCGTGCGCAGCGCACTCCATGCGACTTCGTCTTGGTCTGCGTCTTCGAGGATCGCGTTCCGCAGGAGGATCTTAGCCACCAGGGCATCGGACTGATCAGCGTCGAGTTGGAAGCGCGAGACCCAGATCAACTTCAACAACGGCACCATCTCGTCCCACGTAGGCTCCGCTCCTTTCTCGACGCGCCAGAAGTGCTTTACTAACGTCAGCGCTTTCGAGATTGTCGACTTCTCCCCCTCGTTGGTGGCGCAGTCCTCCCACCTGCCGGGCGTGCCGAGGCTCCGGATCCTGTCAAGAACCGCCGCCAGGTGGTCGAGCGGTCCGGTTGGGCGAGTGGCAAGCACGATGCGGTCGATGTCAGCATCGAGAGGGGTTGTAGACTGCGCCCCAAGAAACAGCCGAACGAACTGGTCGATCACTGAGCCCAATACGGACCCAGGCTTGTCAGACACGGGTACGGTAGTCTTTGCCTGAATAAAGATGCGCCCGAAGACGGAGGTCGAGAGGGACAGGTCGTCCACAGCGGCCGTACCTTCGGCGCGAAGCCCCTCGATGGTAACGCCGGCAGGGAGTCCCCACCGTGCGGGGCCACCCTTCTCAGCGAGGACTTGGACCGCCATCAACGCGGCGACGAGCGCCTGGAAGTCGACGCCGCCCGCCGTTGCCGCGCCACCCGCGTTCGCCTCATCCTCGTCGTCGTCGTTCACGAGTTTGGTTAGAGTCCCGCGGAAGCCGGGCAGGCGCAAGGGCGAAGGCCACACCGACACTGAGCGGGATCGGCCCTCCTGTCGCCCGAGGGGAGTCTCACTCCCGGCAGAACTGCGCAGGTACTAGGCGGTACTATACCGCACTAAGCGTCAGTCATCGAGAGCTGAGCCGCCGCCGTTTCGGGCACCCACAGCATGGCCAGGACCGCGCCAAGGTCATCGAGCACGGTGGCGTGTTCGATGACCTCGACCTCGCCGGTGGGATCGTCGATCCACGCGGCCGCCGGCACGGCTTGTGGCGCGTCGTCGATCGCGCCCTTGCGCATGTAGTCATGTGCGACCGACGCCCGATCCAGCGGCACGCCGCGCGGGATGTCGGCGGTGAAGGTCGCACTGGGCACGGCCCACTGCACCCGGCCGCGCTCGGCGAACACGACCGCGCAGCGCTCGCTTGCGAGCTCAACGAACCGCACGGCGCTCGCGACTAGCGACGTCCGAAACTCGCGTGCGATGCCGCGGGCGGGCGTGAGATCGACCGGCGACACCTCGCAGCGGCGCCGGGCGAGTGCCTCTGGGATGAGCAACTCGGCCGCAAACGCGTTGGCCTCGACCTCGGGATCGACCTCCCCGCGTCCACGCTGCCGCAGGTGCGCCGCGCCGATCGCCCAGTCAGCGACGCCCGCGTCGGGTCGCGGTAGGACGTGGCCGAGCACCAGGTGGCCCAGCTCGTGGGCGATCGAGAACCGGCGTGCGCCGGGATGCGTGACCCGATCCGACACACGGATCACCGCCCCGGTTCCGACCCGGATCAGGCGCGCTGTCGCGCCCTCGAGCGGTCCGACGACCACGGTGGCCCCGTGCCGGCGGGCAATCTGCTCGAGGTCGATCTGGTCAGGCGCGACGACGCCAGCACGTTCGAGGATTCGGCGCGCAGCCTGCCGCGCGCGTCCCACGTCGAGGGACCGCACGCGTCAATCCGCCGGCTGCGCGAGCGCGAGCTCGGCGTCCTCGAGAGCGGTCCGGAGGTCGGTGTCAGTCATCACGGCGAAGTCGCGGTGGGCCAGGATCGCGTCCGGGTGCATCGCGCGCAGCTGGGCCAGCCGCGCGACCAACGCATCCCGCGTCATCGCCAAGATCGATGGCCGGGCCACGGCGGCCGCCGGTGGCCGCAGCACCTCGCTCGCAAGGTCGCGCCGCCGCTGTTCGGCGATCCGCGCGCGAACGGCGTCGCCGATCGCCTTTACATCTGCGCGCAGCTCGGGCGTCATCGGGCCGCGCTCGGCGGCGTCGAGCGCGACCTCGTGCGAGATCGCGTCGAGAATGCGCAGGTTCGCAAGGTCGTGGTCCTTCATCGGTTCCCCCGCGAGCGCAGCGCCTCGAGAATCGGCTCGCGCACGGTCTCGGGCAGCTTCTGGGCGAGCCGCGCGAGACGGCGCCGCTGGTTGTGATACGTGCCCGACGACATTCCGGTCAGCGCCATGACTTCGGCCTTCTCGGTCTTGCCGGCCGCGTACGCGTTCATCATCGTGTGCGCGTCATCATTGGCAGGGAGCAAGCGCTTGAGCTCGCCGACCACGTGGTCCGCATGCGCAGCCATGGCCTCGTCCTGCGATGGCCCGCTTCGTTCGCGGTTCGCCGCCATCGACGCTTCGCGCTCGATCGGACGGCCCTCCGTGGAGTGGTCGTCCGCCGAGTCGTCCAGCGATCGCATCGGCATGCGCACCGCGCGCAGCCGGTGGTGACGCGAGCGCGACTTCACGACACCATAGACATGCTGCAGGAGTGAGACCCGTTCGGGCTGCCAACGAAGCGTGCCGTCGAACGTGTCGATCAGCGCGTCCTGCACGAGCTCGCGCGCGTACAGCGGGTCCGACCGGCGCGTCGCGCGCCCGACGCCATGCGCGAATTTGTCCGCGTACTTGGTCGCGCTCTCGAACAGCGCGTCCGTGGCCTGTTGCTCGTAGGCCGCGCGCCACTCGGCTGACGGCTTCCACGCCTGGTCCGTTACGCCCACGGGTACACCTCGCATCTATCTGGGCCGCGCACGCTACGAAGTCGGTCCGACATCCTGGGCACCATGCGAGGTCGTTTCGTCCTCGGTGGCGGGCGGTTGCGTACCAACGAGCGGGGAGGAGATCCCTCGGTCGAAGTTTGCCAGTCCGGGCTCGTCGCTCCGATGGCGGTCCCCGACCTGTCGATCGCGATAGGACCAACGCCGAGAATTTGGCCCCCGCTCGAGACCGTCCAGGTCAGGAGCGCGCCGGCCCCTGTGAGCATTTGTGTCGCACGGGGATCAGCCCACCGCTCCAGCAGTCCTCGCACCACCAGACCGCGCCAACGATGAAGATCGGGCACCAGCTGTAGTCGAGCATCTCGCGCAGGGACAGGTGGGTCACAGCCTAGGTCTCGGCTGAGCGCGGCGGCGGTTGCCCTCGATACAGGCGACGCGCATGACGCGCGCGCCGACTCACGCAGGATGGTCGTCTTCGGCTGGCGTCGCCGTGGTGGCGACCTTCGCGCAGGACCGCGACCGCGCAGGTGCTGTCAGCGGGAGCCGGCGCATCACCCGCAAGGTCAGCCAGTCGAACGGCGCAGCTCGCACGCGCGCGAGGAGCCGGCTGAGATTGTCGGGAAGGTTCATCGTGTCGCGAGCGAGGGTGGGACGTACACGACCGCATGCACCAGGGCGCTTGCGTGGTCAGAATCGGGCTCGTAGTCGAGATGGACAGGAGGCGCTTCGCCAGGCGCGATCCGAAGGCGAAGCCGCTCGCCGGGGGGCGCGCTGACGTCGACGGGTTCCTCGGCGACGTGCATCGTGATCACGAGGTGGCGCAGGCGAATGACGACAGCCACGGGGCCGGTCCACCTTGCGCGCTTGCCCGCGACCCAATCCGCCAGCCACTCACACGCGCGCTGTTCATCCAGATCGATCTCGTCCACCGGCCACGCCTCCCGCTGTCCCTTCGGCGGTCTTCCTTCTGCAAGCCCCACCGCGCTCGACGTGCTGCTCACGACGCCGCGCTTCGCCACTGGAGTCGCTCCAACGCTTGCTCCGCGGCTCGGGTGACGTCGCGACAGAGCCGATGTACTTGCACCAGCGCACGGCGGATCTCCTCCGCCCCGGATTCGCGTTGATCCGCCGGGCACGTTGCAGCGCGATCGATCGCCGCGAGCAGCGCGTCGATCGGCCAGGCCGCGCCGCGGTGGACGTCAGGCGTGGGCTCGTCATTCGTGGTCCTCACCTTCACCTCCGTTGCTTTGGACGCACGCGTCCCGGGCGAGGGGAGGTCGCTCCTCTCGCACTGGAACCGCGCACGCCGCGCTGCGCCTACGCCTGGATGTGCCTAGGGTGCGGCGAGGAGCGCCGCAACTGCGTCGCGGCGCCGCGCTTGGATGGCGGCAGCCGTTGCATCGACCGGGTAGTGAGCGGGTTCTCCACGTTCGGTCAACGCGATCTCCCCGCCGGGAGCGATCACGGCGCCGGCCGGAACCCAGTCTTTCGTCGCTGCCGGACCCTGTGCGGGATCGAAGACCGCCTCGATCGCGGCGGTCGAGAGGTCGATCTTCGAAAGTCCGTCGAACGACACCGTGGGCGAATCACCCGCGTCGCGGCGTACGGCGATGCGCACCGCCAGCAGCGCGCTGCTCCCGGGGAACGCGGCGAACGTGACCTGTCGCCACCCTGGCGGGGCCTCGACCGTGCGCGTGACTGCACCCGTGCGCGTGTCGATGACCGCGAACCGCTGCAGCGAGAAGGCTTCCCAGCGACGCTCGCCGATCGCGACCAGAAAGTATGCGCCATCGTCGGACGCGATCGCCTGGATCGCATCACCTGCGACGGTTGCGTTGCCGAGCGTCGGTAGCGGCGCCAACCAGGCGACCGCTCCGGTCTCGAGATCGACCGCGCGCACCGCGATCCCCCCTCCGGTGGCATGCTCGATCACGTAGACCTGCGGACGTGACGGGTTCGGGATGACGCCGCCGGTCCACGCAGTGCCTGCGAATAGGTCCGCGCTGTCGACCACGAGCTGACGCGTGATTGCGCGATCGCCGGCGCGAACGACCGTGATACCGAGTCGTTCGGGGCCCCCGAGCGGGACGCGCTTCCCGACCGGCGCGGACCATCGAACCACGGCGCAGAGCTCGACATGCGCACCACACACCGCGGCCCGGATGGGCCAGGTACCTTCCGCGGGCGGAGGGATCGGTGTCGCCGTCGATGGCGCGGCGTTCATCGCGCGCACGACGTACTCCAGCTCGTGCGCGCCTTCATCCACGAGCAGCGTGTGCTCGGCCGCGTCACCGACGCGCAAGAGCCAGCCCCGATCGGCGTTCGTCCCCGCGGGCACGCCCACCTCGCGCGGAACTGCAGCTGCGAATGTCGAGGGATCCCACTCAGCGACCGCCCACGGCGGCGCACCGAGCACCCGCGTCGCCCCAGCAGTGCCTTTGAGCCAACTCACCTTGGCAGCAGATGGCATCACCACAGGCGGCCCCTGGGTGCCGGTTCCCGGGTCGACGCCGGTCTTGGAAGGCCCGCAGGCCGCGGCACAGACCAGTCCCAACGCAATTGTTCCGACATGCATCACTCCGCTCCCGGTCCGAACTTGGCGCGCGGGAATGTCGCGCGAAACGCGTCGTCTTCTTCCCCATCGAAGAATCGAGCCAGCTCTTCCCACCCGATCGCATGGATCACCTGGTGCGCGTCGCTGTCCGTCGCTGTGCTGAGCAGTCCCCATCCAGTCTCCTCATCGTCCTCGGATTCGCGGCCACCGATCACGTCATTGAGTAGCTTGATTCGCTGCGAGACCTCGAGCGATTCACGGCCGCCCGCGTGCTTGCCTGCCTCCTCGAAGTAGTCCCGGGCGTTGTCGTCGGTATCGTGCCCACCCCATCCGCCCCCAGAGTCGGGAACCCAATGGATCACCTTCGTGAGGACATCTTTGGGATCGCCCTTCATGTCCTCGGCGATCTTTCCAACGGCGCGCGCCTCGCCCGGTTCGAGCGAACTCTTGACCTCTTCAAGCTCCTCGGCCTTGCTGGCGAGGAACTTGCTGATCGCGGCTCGCATCCGCGGGGAGTCGAGTAACTCCGTGTAGCTCGCGAATTTCCATCGCAGCTCCGGGTTCGGCTCTGCGGTCAGATCCTCCTTCGTCAAGGTTGGGATGTGCCGCTCGGCGGCGAACACGCGATCCGTGGCGCTGAACAACGCGGCGACCACAGCCGTCGGATCCATGGCCTTTCCCATCCCGTGCGCGTTGTAGACGTCCGCCACGCTCGTCGCCACGGCCTGGACGACCAGCTGTTCAGTACGGCTGCCAGGCGATGCGTTGCCGTCACCGACCAGCTTCTCCTGTTGCCCCATCACGTGAGCCTGTACGCCCGTCTCGTTGTCCCAGTCGTGAAGCGCGAGGCCCACGATGTCGCCGAAGGTCAACTTCGCCTTCGCTGCGAAGATCCCATGGACCTTCTCGGTCGCCTCCTGCCACAGGATGTTCTCCGTGAAGCGGTCGGCATCTGGATAGAGGTCGACTCCCATGGGGCTCAGGTGGACGTCCTCGTCGTGGGCCTGGAGATAGCGCGCGATCTCCTGGCCCATGTACCCTGCGAGGTTCGTCGTGAACATGGGCACCTTCGCGTCCCAGTACTCCTTCGCCGACGACCGTGGCGTGCGCAGGTGACCTGACGAGAACGAATCCGTCAGGTAGTGGTTTGCGAACGCCTCGGTAGCCAGGGCGCCCTCGACCTTCTCGCCCTTCTTCCCAGCCAACGCCGCCTCGATGATTGCCTGCACGTGGGTGCGTCGATAGTTTCCGATCGCACCCACGCCGCCGAGCGAAATCGTCGGCACCATGCCGCCCATGTCCTCCATCTTCGTTTCGGTGCGAGTCGCCTTGTCGGCGGTGCTCATGCCGGTATCCCCATCGCGCGGATTCAGGAAGTGGGACGCGTTTCCGGTGTAGAAGCTTTCATTGCCGCCGGCCAGGACGAAGTAGCGCTTCTCCTGCGCGGCCTTCGCCTCTTTGTACTTCTGGTCGTCATCGTTCCAGTCGACATGCTTGCCGAGCTTCCACTTTCGCGCGTACTCGATCTCCAGACGACTGTGGGCGCCGCCGCCCTTGTTCGAGGCGAACAGCCGCATCTGTTCGATGCTGGAGAAGTGATCACCGGCGAGGGCTACGACCTCTCCGAACGGGAGAGCGTAGTCGTCGGCCAGCTGGACCAGGTGGCTGCCGGAGCCCTTGTTCCCCATCCGCTCATGCTCGCTTGCGCCGAAGCGCTGCGGGGTACCGGGTGCTTTGAGCACGATCGGACCCGCCGGCTCACCCCGTGCCACGCGACCGCCGACTTGATCGGCCTCGGCCTCGAGCATGTCATCGGGTGAGGCACCGAGACGCTTGGCCTGAGGCATGGAGCCGCCGCCACGCTGCTGGACCACATGGGCTAGTTCGTGTCCGAGCAGAAACTTGCCGTCGGGCCCGCCGAGGGCACCGTTCTGCGCACGGATCTCCTCGCCCTCAGCGACCGCGAGCGCGCCGCCCATCTTCTCCGGAGCCTCCTCGCGCAGCCGGACCGTGGAGAAGTCCGCACCAAACGAGCGCTCCATCTCGCCTTGGGTCGACGCACCAAGCGCGGCCCCGATCGACTTCGAGTGCGATGGCGCTGTTGTGCCGCGACTAAGCAGGCGCTCCGCGCTCGCGCCACTGACGACCGCCGCGGCCACTTGGTCGGCGTGCTGCTCGTACGGATCTCCAACCTGGCCCACTCCGCCTAGGAGCTGGACGCCCTCCTGTTGCTGCACCACGTGAGCAGCCTCGTGCGCGGCGGTGAACAGCGACGGCGCAGACTGGAATGCGACGGAGTTTCCGGTCGCGTAGGCCTCCGCCCCGATCGCCGCGGCGGCGTCCCCGGCGCGCCCACCCACGTGCGCCTGGATTCCATCCACGACCGGTGCGTGCGCGCCGAAGCTCGCCTTGATGGGGGCGGCGTGCGGCATCGCTCCGCCCGGACCTTCCACACCGGCAGCCGCAACCGCGTGCACCTGCTCCGCTTCGACGGGCCGGGGGCCAGTCGCGCGAGTCTGGATCGGCAGCGTCGCGCGCGTTTCTTCGACCTCCTTGGGTGCATCAATCGCCGACGGCTGCGCGCGGTCAGCTGCGCCAACGGCATCACGGTGCCCGCGCGTGCTCTCCAGCGACGTAGACGCTTCATTCTCCGCGTCGGCATCGTCCTGCGTCGCGCCCTGATCACCCACGTGACCGCTGGCGGCAGCGGGAAGGCAACCCTTGTGCTTGCAGGTCTGCGGACCAGCGATGCCATCAACCCCGAGTGCGCCGCCGGTGGACGTCTGGTACGCGGCCACCGCCAGCGCGAACTCGTTGGTGTCAGGCGCGGCGCCGCCGAAGGCCGCGACGTCGAAGCGTAGCCGACGGGCATGGAGCGCGTTGCGACGACGTGCAGTCGCGAGCTGCTGTGCGCTCAGGCGGGCCGGAGCCGCGGCGGACCCGACCTTCGGGGCGCTGGTCGCGGTGCTGCCGACGTTCTCGTCCGTGGATCCCGCGAGCGGCGCTATGGCCACCTCGTGCGGCGACACGTCGAGGGTTGCCCGCGTCTCCTCGACCTCCTTCGGTGCATCGATGGAAACGGCCTGTTGCTGCTCGACATGGCCAGCTACGGCGGTGCGCTGGACGACTCCGGCTTCGCTCGCGAGGTGGATTCCGAAGGGGTCGATGAAGGGGGCGGCTGGCACAAATGCCGGCGCGCCAGTCGGTTCGATGCTGTGCGAGCTTGCAGGGCGGGGGGCGTCCGCGACACGGCGTTGGATCCGTGACGTCAAGGTGCTCTTGCCCGGTGCCAGCGCCGGGCTCGGGCGTGCGCCGTTGAGGTTGTCACCGTCTCTGCGATCGCGGTCGTAGCTCATTCACGCCTCCGCCGACCTTGTCGGCCCGCTGCCCCGTGGGTTGCTCGTCGCTTCGGGGTGTCGCTCGCTTCCTACGCGAACCGCTCAGACAGCTTCCTTCATCGGGCGAATTAATTCAATTGATATCATTGACTTGCGCATCACGCAGGGGCGTGAGAAACGCGCGAGACGTGAAGTGGCCGTTGCCCCCCCGTTGATGGCTTCGTGGACTTGCAAGGGGTTGGGGGCGTGCGGCACTTCACCTTCCTGCAGCGGTCGCGCCGCGCGCGTGAAGCCGGCAACGTCGCGCCGCGCGCAGGTCTGGTGTGAAGAGCGGCAACGCTGCCGGGCGGCCGGTGGCGCCAAGGCGCTCTGGACCGGCCAGTGGCGACGACCCCATGGCCGTCGCTACCCTCGGCCGCCTGCACCTTCACGTCCTCCCCATGTCGTCTTGTGCGGCGGGCGCGGCGCGCCACTAGTCACCCAGCGCTAGTTGTGGGCGAGCCCACTCTTGGTGAGAACAACGATAGCTCGCGTGCTGGATCAGCTGGCGGAGTGACGAGCCGAGAGCGGTGGAGGGCGGTGGGGGCCGGCGCGCGACCGCGTATTCAGCCCATGGTGCTATTGAGCCGCCGCGCGTTGGGAGGGCGCCATGCAATCGCGCTGCACCGCCGCTCGACATCGCGATGGAGCAAGAATCGAGGGAAGCTGCAGCTGCGTTCGTTTGGCAGGGATGAAATAGATGCCCATTTACTGCAACGGGGAGACGACAGCAGCGTGATTGCGAAAGATGAGCCCGATCCTCAACATGCGCTGGGGGAGTCTCGTCGCCGGTGATGGAGTTTCATCGTGTCTCGATATCAAAGGGTTAGACAATTCGCGCCAGCTCGCAACGCTGGGCGTTGGCCTCGTGGCTGCATTGCCGCGACATTCATGAGGAGCATCTATGCTTGCGGACTTGTGATGATTGGGTGCGGGAGCGTGAGTTCTGCGGTGGACGGACCGCCTGCAATTGTCGACGCGGATGTAGACGCCCTAGCGGTGCTGGACGCTGCTCCGGATGCAGCGCCTCAGCCCCCCAGTTGCCGAGGGCTGGCGGCGTCGTGCGGCCCAAGCGATAGTGACGATTGCTGCGCGACGGCAACGGCCATCGATGGTGGTTCGTTCTATCGAAGCTATGACAAGGCAGGCGATGGCTACTCTGGAAATACTAAATACCCGGCATCAGTCAGTGATTTCCGGCTCGATAAGTACGAGGTGACCGTTGGACGCTTTCGAACGTTTGTTGAAGCCGGGATGGGGACGACTTCCTCAGCGCCTAGCGCGGGCTCTGGCGCCCACCCCAGCATCCCGAGCAGCGGCTGGGACTCGAGCTGGAACACCAGTCTCAAAGCCAGTAGCGCGGACCTCATCTCGGCCTTGAAGTGCAGTGCAGAGTATCAGACGTGGACAGATAGCCCCGCTGGCAACGAGAGCCAAGCCGTGACCTGCCTTACCTGGTACGAGGCGATGGCGTTCTGCATCTGGGACGGCGGCTACCTACCAACGGAAGCGGAATGGAACTACGCCGCGACCGGCGGGAGCGATCAGCGCGCGTATCCATGGTCGCCGTCCACATCGCCGGACTCGACGACCATCGAATGCAGCTATGCCAACTACAAGGTCGACACTCCGACGGGGGCCTACTGTGTGAACGGGACAACCGGGGCCGTGAACTCGGTTGGCAGCGAGTCGCCCTCCGGCGATGGACGGTGGGGCCAGGCGGACCTCGCCGGCAACGTGTGGGGGTGGACCCTGGACTATGCAGGACCATATTCGACGACGGCATGCAGTGACTGTGCGAACGTTACAACTGGGGTGTCTCGGGTGCTTCGCGGTGGGAGCTTCGTCAGCGCGCCGTCCACACTGCGGACAGGCAACCGGCTCGACAACAATCCGGAGCTTCGCGCTTATAGCGTCGGGGTGCGATGCGCCAGAGCGCTGTAGTGCGCCATATTTGACGACAACCGAATGCATTGTTGCAGCCGGCGACGACGACTGGCTAGCAAGCGCGGGAACGACGGGATCATAGGCGCCCAAACATCGCGGCACGCGGTTGGATTCGCGAAGCCAGTGCCGTTCGACGCGAACCCATCGTCAGCAGCTGCACGATGCCTGTGGCGCCATGCAGCTACGCAGCAGCTAGATCACCCCTTCAGGATCAAACGGCTTGGGTCGCGCCGGTCGAGGTAGATGCGTAGCAGGCGGTCGTGGCCGAGTCGTCGGAGTCGCGGGGCGCGGCAGGTGCGGGGGAGGTGGGGGCCTTGCGCCTGGTCCCGCGTCCAACTCCGGCGGTGAGGCAGCGTCTGGCGGCGAGTTCGCGTCCGGTGGCGCGGTGATCGCGGGCAGCAGAGCTGCGCTCGCGTCCGGCGGGCTCGCCCCGGCATCGACCGTGCGCGCCTGCGTGGGCGCGCCTGCAGCCGAGCCTGGTGCGCCGCGCGTCACCGCGACCGCGATCGCCACCGCGACGCCGGCGGCCCCAAGCCCACCCAGGACAAGCCACGCGCGGCGAACTCCGCCAGCGCCGGACCCAGCGTTCGTTCCCGTGCGAACGCCCACGGCTCCGGAGAGCGACGTTGGGGTCGACCCGAACGAACGCGACTGCGAGCCCGGCGCGCGCGTCGTCGCGTCGTGTGGCCCGGCCTGCGCGCTGAAGCCCGGCCAGACCTCGTGGAGGATCGCGGCGGCGGCCGGAATCGAATCGACGAGGTCTTCGACGAGCGCGCGGACCGTCGGGTAGCGATGCCCAGGTTCCCACGCGAGGCAGCGCGCGATGACCGTGTCCCAGTGCCGGTGCAGATCAGGGAACTGCGCGGAGAGGGGGGAGGGGCGTTGCTCGCGCTTTGCGAGGATGAGCGCTTCGATCGTCTCGGCCTGGAACGGCGTCCGGCCGGAGAGGATGCGGTAGATGATGCCGCCGAGCGCGTAGACGTCGGCCCGTTGATCGACCGAGGTGGGCGCCGTGGCTTGCTCCGGTGCCATGTACTCAGGCGTGCCCATCACGCTCTTGGCGTTGGTCTGGAGCGCGGTCGCGCGTCGGCTCGTGCGGATCTTCGCGATGCCGAAGTCGAGGATCTTCACGAGGGTCGGCTGCCGGCGGTCGTGCGTGATGAACACGTTCGGCGGCTTCAGGTCCCGGTGCACGACGCCCGCAAGGTGCGCGTCGTGCAGACCGCAGCAGACCTGCAGCAGGATCAAGAGCGCGTCGTATTCGCCGAGGCGGTTGCCGCGATCCTCGACGTAGTGCTCGAGGTCGCAGCCCTCGAGGAACTCGAGCGCGATGTAGTGGCGTCCGTCGGGGAGGGTGGCGGTGTCGCGGACCTCGACGATGTTCGGGTGCTCGATGTGCGCCGCAACGATCGCCTCCTGGACGAAGCGCGCCGTCACCACCTGGTGGTTGGCGTACTCAGGAAGCAGGACCTTGATGGCGAGGCGCTTGCCCAGCGCAGGGTGCCGCGCCTCGTACACCGCGCCCATGCCGCCTTCGCCGAGCAAGCGCTCGACGAGGTAGCCGCCGATCGTCGTGCCGACGAGGCTGCTCATCGAGCTCGCTGCTACCGGAAGACCTGAACTCGACGGCGATCAGCAGGGTCCAGGTACACCGTGGGCCCCGGCACGACATGAATCGTCAGCGGAAGGGCCACGTCGCGACCATCCAGTGTCAGCGACACCTTGGCCGCGATGTCGTAGGTACCCGGGGGAGCGTTTGTCAGCTCCAGTGCAAGGTAGCTCGTGGAGGAGTCGCTGAACGCTTCGGGCACCAAGCCCGAGCTCACCATGAGGTCTCTCGATAGCCCGCTGAGGAGGCCACCTGCCATGCCCGGCGGGATCACTGCGCGGGGCGTGGCGGACACCGTCGCGCGCACCTCCGCGCTGGGGTGATCGTCGCTGACGGACGTGACCGCAAGCGTGTGCATGTCCAGCGGCTTGTCGCTCGTGTTCACAACGACGAGGAACCCGTCCGCTGGACCAGAGACCGAGAAGGTCCACGCCGCGGGATAGGCAACGTCAAACGCAGGGTCGGGGCCGGAGCGGTCGGTGCAGGCAACGACCGCGAGCGCCGAGAAGGATAGGCAGCGAATTGTGTTGCGCATGGGATCGCTTAGCGGAAGACCGACACTCTACGCGCGACCTGCGGGTCGAGGTAGATGACAGGGCCGGGAACTACGTGGATGGTCATCGGGATGGCGACGTCGCGCCCGTCGAGCGACACCGTGACGCTCACCGCGACGTCGTACGTGCCTGCAGGCGCGTTGAGCAGCTCGAGGGACAGGAGGTTCGTGTCTCGATCGGCCCACGACTCCATCACGAGGCCCGAGCCGCGGAGCAGGTTGTCCGAGAGCTGACTGAGACTGCCGCCGGCTGTGTGGGGTTGAAGAATCGTGCCGGGGCTGCTCGGCGAGGTCACCCGCGCCACGGCGGTCGGGTGGTTGTCGCTCACCGACGTAACCTGAAACGTCGAGAGGCTCAGGGGCGTCGAGCTGGTGTTCGCAATGAGAACGAACCCTGTCGCTGGCCCGGAGACTGAGAAGGTCCACTGGGATGGGTACGCGATGTCGTAGGCCGGCAAGGTCGCGGCATCGACCAATGCATCCGGCGGCGCACCGTCGACCATGGACGCATCGACACCCGCATCCGCGGAGGCGGGACCTTGGCAGAGGCCTTCGAGGTCGTCGCCGATGTCGGTGTCGCCCCAGCGCCGGCCGCTGGCGCACGTGTCGTCAGGGTACGAACACCACGAGGTTCCCGTCGCCGCGTTGAGATCACATGACCCGCCGCCCAACTGGTTGCAGTCAGAGGTATCAACGCACGGGACGTCGCGGTGCGTGGCTGGGCACGCAGGCAGCACGAGGGCGAGCGCGAAGAGGGCGACGTAACGCATGAACGGCCTTTCAGAACCCGACCGAGAGAGCTAGCCCGAAAGTCCCAGGCCCCGGCCCAACGTGGGAACTCAGGGCGGATGGTCTCCGGTGAGGAGCGTGAGCGAGCTTGATGACGGCGAGGACTGCCACGGCGCCGCCCGCGGCGAGCGTGACCACGCCGATGGTGCGCTGCGTGCCTGCGCGGTCGTAGAGACGCGCGCGCGCGTCGAAGTTAGGCTCGTTCCCCGCCTGATCGTCCAGCGTGTTGGCATGCAGTAGCAGGCTGCCACCGACGGCGGTACCGATGAGGCCAGCGCCCAGTAGGGTCCAGCCGATCCGATCCTGGTACCACCGTGGCTCCGACTCCGTCGTCGTGCTCGGACCTGGCGCCGCGGCAGGCACGGTCGTTCCAGTCGCGGTGGAGGGCGCTGCCGCGACATCAGCATCCGGCGCGAGTGCCCGGGGCTCCCTGCTCGCAGCGGCGTGCATGTCCACGACGAACTGCCGCGCGTGCTTGATCGGCTCGGCGGCGCCGGCGTCGTCTTGCGAGTCAGCGATGAAGCGTTCGTAGTACCAGGCGGCCTTCTCGTAGTGCCCCGCCTGGCGATGCGTCTGGCCGAGGTTCCACAGCCAGATCGGCAGCGTCGGCTCCGCCAGGGCGCCCGCCTCGAACTCGGCGATCGCCTCGTCCCAGCGCTGCAGCTTGTAGAACGAGCGGCCGCGCGCGAGGTGATCGATCGCCGCTTTCGTGTGTGGCTCCGTGTTCCAGGCTGGAGCGCCAGCGCGCGCGAGGTCGTCGGTTGCGCCGATGAACCCGATCGCAAGCACGAGAGCGCGAACGGCGACCGTCGCGCGGCGGTGAAGCGAGTCTGCGGCCAAGCCCACGCTCATTGGATGCCCGCACCCTATCGCGTCCCGCAAGACATTTCGAGCGGATCGTCGACGGAGAAGCTTCACATCACGGCGTGAGAAACGAGCGATGCGTGAACCGATCCCGACCGCACTCGCGGAGTTGCGCACGCGAACCGAGCGGCATCGCGGACTTGTCGATGCGGGGCTCTCCACGTCTACAGGAGGGCCATCGCTGGCGCGTGAAGCCACGCTATCCGGCGCGCCCGCGAGTTCGCAGTGCAGATCACGCCGCACGGGTCGTGCGATCCATCGCGCAGCACTTCGAGGTGGCATTCGTGCGGCCGGATCCGCTACCGATGATGCGTGGACGAGAAGAAGCCGCAGCCGAGTCAGCCGCCGTACAGCACGGTGACATCAACCGGCGCCGAGCTCGACGCCGCGATGCTGGCCGAGCGCGTGACGGCGATCCGGATCTACGGCACCGCCTATGCGCGCGCCCTCCGGTGGCAGGGCGACCACCTGATCATCGGGGCGGATCCCGCGTGCGATCTGCCGGTGAGCGACCCTTCGGTGTCGTGGCACCACGCGACGCTCTCGCGCCAGGGCGATCGGGTCGTCCTCACGGACAATCGATCGACGAACGGGACCCGTAGCGAAGGCGAGCCTCGCGCGACATTCCAGCTCGTACCGGGCAGCCAGTTCTCGCTCGGCAGCGTCCACTTCGTCGCAGTGAACGATCGTGTCGAGGCGCTCCGGGCGCGCCTCAAGCGCTTCCTCGGCTTCGCCGATGTGTTCTCGGCCGGCGTCGATCACGCGCACTTCGCGGCGACCCGACGGCGCCACGTGGCGGTGCTCGAGCCGATCGGAGGCGGCGGGGTAGGGCTCGCGCACCTTCTCCATGAGACCGCGCCGGGTGGCGCGTGGCCCTTCGTCATGGTTGACGAGCGCATCGGCGACACCGCCGCCGAGCAGCTCGCGACCTTGAAGCGCGCGCGAAACGGCGCGTTGGTGGTCCCGGTCGCAACCTGGCCGAAGGACGCGCGCCCACTGCGCGACGCCCTGGCCAAGGGCACCAACGGCGTGCGGCTGGTCCTGGTCGCGCCGACCGGCCACCTGCTCGAGCCGCTGCTCGGTCAACCGCTCGTGCAGCAGACGATCGCAATCGAGATTCCGTCGATCGTTCAGCGCGCGAAGGTCGACGCGCATGGCGTCGAGCTATCGCGGCTACTCGAGCTCGCGCTCGCCGAGCATGGCGCCGTGGTCGGCGTCGCCGGCCAAGTTCTGAAGCCAGGCGACATGGCGTCGTTGCTCCGCCACGATTGGAGCGGCGGCCACAAGATGCTCGACGAGATGGTGTCCCGGCTGCTGCTGGTCCGCGTGCACGGCAGGACAGGCGCCGCCGATCGTCTTGGCGTCGGAGTCACGGCGCTCTCGAATTGGTGCAAGCGCCATGGCTTTGCTTAGCGGCACCCAACCACAGAGGAAATCGTGCCACCAGCATTGAGCGACCCCAGCGAGTGGTTTCCGCGACAGTTAGAAGGTGCTGGCTTCGTGCTTCGCCTCATTCGATCAGACCTTGATCTGTCGACGAAGCTGCTGGATCAGTTCTCAGACTTTGTGTGCAGGCCAAGAAACGTCAACCTGTCTTCGATGCGCAAAGTAGGCGGACCGATCGCAGGCCACCTTGAGCGATGCAAATTCCGTTGTGATGGCGCGAGCTGGTCGATCCACCTTCGCCCTTGAGCGCGAGGCTGTATCCGAGTTCTTGTTGGCGGAATCGCGATCGACCGAGGTCCGACTCCTGCGCCTGCTGGTCCCGAGCGAATGGGCTCGGAGCCGCGACCAGTAGAGCGCCACGAGCGGCTAAAACGGCGGCCAGCCCATCGTGACCGCGCCGGCGACGCCGAGTGTCAGGGTCGATGATCGTCGACGGACGCCAGGGGCGCGTGTTCGTTCGGGCGCGGGTGGTTATCCCAGGGGCTGCCTCGATTCGGTTGCGCGCCGTGTCTCGGTCAGCGTAGCCTTGGAGGCGATCCTCGCCGGGGAGGCTTGGCGAGGGTTCAGGGGAGGCGTCGATGTCGCGTTGGGATTGCGTCGCGTTGGGGCTAGCTCTCGCGGTTGGTTGTCACCATGAGGAGGCGCCGCCGCCGCCGCCCCCTGTTCCCTCGAAGCAGGAAGACCTTGCCCAAGTGGAGTTGGCGAGGCGCGCCGCATGTGCAGTCAAGGGCGAAGCGCTGCAGCCCGGCGCTCCGGAGCAAGTTCGAATGGCGACCGCAGTAGGCAACGCGAAGGACCATGGCTTGTCCTCCGAGCTCGGGCAGGTTCTGGAGGTACCGGTGATTCTCGAGAAGATGTCCACTGCTTTCGAGGACAGCACGGTCGCGCCGCCCGAGAAGCCCGAGAAGCCAACGTACGAGAAGCCGTTGTACTCTGGCGCGTGGCCGATCGCAGGCCTTTGTCGCGGCCGGTACAACGAGGACGAAGGCATCGTAATTCAGGCGGGCGGGCGGTACTTCGTTGTCAAGCAGGCGGAGCCGTGCGAGACGCCCTACGTGAATGGGTTCGTTGAAGATGATGGCGAACCCGTGACCCTCAACCTCGGGCGAGATGGCCGAGTCGCAGACGTCGTCCGGTTGACGGATCGCGAGACGTACATCGATGATCAGCGCGCCTATCGGGAGCAGGTGGCGCAGGCGCAGAGCGATTTCAAGGCGTCGGTCGCGGCATACCCGCAGCTCTTGAGAGAGTGGGAGGCGGATGTCGCGGCGACGGCGCGCAAGCGGGCCGCCGCGCTGTCCTCGCGCGATGAACTTGTGAGGCGCTGGCGAGAAGTGCTCGGCTGCGATCGGGCGCAGACCGCAGCCTCCCCCCCGGCTCCCGCCGCCCCTGGACGAGACTCCCCGGCACCCCAGGACGCTCCGGGCACGCTCCGTCCGTCACGGACAGCGTCGGTGGACTCGGCAGGCGGCGGCCCGCACCACGCATCGACTCCGACGCGCGCAGCCCTCAACGACAGGGTCAAAACGACCGCTGATAGGTCGTGCCCGATGGACAAGGCGGGTTGCCTGCTGGCGGAGCACCCCTTGCCATGTTGCTCTCAGTATTCGGAAGATGGTCGTCCATCGGGCGCGCAACCGGAGTCCGGCCCCGAAGTTTGCGCGATGAACGAGGCGTCGTGCCTCTTGTCCGAAGATCCGCCCGCTTGTTGCTCCAAGTATCCAAGCGCGAAGAACGCAGCAAGCACTGCCCCGGCTTGTTCGATGAATGAGGCCGCGTGCCTTCTGTCCGAACATCCGCAGGCGTGCTGCGCACAATACCCAAGTGCCAAGCCCAAGTGACCCGTCGGTGCCGGCTCGCCTTCTGGCTGGCGTGCTCTCAGTGCGATCGGGTCAAAGTGTCAACCATGCCGGAGGTTCTCTGCCAATGAAGAACACGATCACCGATCCTTTCATGAGCGAACTGCTTCTTGCCGCGCGGGACGCGCTCATGGACGAGGAGGCGCAGTTGGCTGGCGCGTTCGCCCAGCGGCCTCGGCCTCGCACTCGATTTCAAACTGATCGGCACGGCGACCAGATGCAAGGCCTTGCCTACCAAGTGTACGAAACGACGTTGTGCTACGCGATCTTCAAGCGATGGCTGGGGATCGCGGACGACGTCTTGTGGGACTGGCACCCGAAGTTGGCAACTGGTCGACTGGTGGACCTGCAGGTCGCACGCCCAGGGAGCTTGTATCGGTTCGAGGCAAAGTGGTGGGCGAGGGCTGATACACTGGACGACGATCGAGCGAAGCTGAGTCAGCTCAGGGACTCGAAGAACTGCCTGCTCGCGTTCTGGTGGGCTGAGGAAAAACCGGAGTATCACGAACGCGACGCAAAGGCGATCGTCGACATGGAGGCGCGGCTACATACGCTTGGGGCATTCGCTACATCGTTTTCGACCAGAAGCCACCCGGACGTCATTCCGAAGGAGTGGTACTTCGGGTTTGCAGCCTTCGAGCTGAGCTGAACACGCGGCTGAGTATGAGGTGAGACTCGTCCGTCGCGCTCAGCGCTGGGTATCCCGGCGCTAGGTTGGCGACCCGAACGGTGTCGATGGCCTTCTGCGACCGTGATGGCCGACTCGGCGACAGCGAGCCGCGCATCGCGGCCCATTCGTGCTATGGGTTTGCCCCTATGAGTGACTTCCATAGCCAGCTTGCTGGCGTCGTGAATTCCTTTGTCGCGCAGGTGTCGGCGCTCGCGCGCGAGGCCGCCATTCAGACGCTCGGCAATGCCCTTCGCGGCTCCGCCAGCGTGCTCGCGGAGCGCCCTGCACGAGCAACTGCCCAGCCGCGGATTGCCGCGGCGGCGCCGGCGCGGCGCGCGTTGCCCAAGGGCGCGAAGCGACCTGCGGAGGAACTCGCGGACCTCCAGGCGACGCTGCTCGAGTACATCAAGGCGCACCCCGGCCAGCGCGTCGAGCAGATCAAGCAGGCGCTCGGCGCGTCCACCAAGGATCTGGCCCTGCCGATCCGCAAGCTTATCGCCGGTGGCGCGGTGCGCTCCGAGGGCGCGAAGCGCGCGACGGCCTACTTTGCCGGCAAGGGCAAGAAGGCGTAGCTCGGAGCCGCGTGCACAGGTGCTCTTCGATCCGACGCGCCACGTGGCGCTGACCGAGACCAGGTGGGATGAGGCCCAGGCCCGGGCGGCCATCGAGGCCATCACGCGCGAGGTCGACGCATCGTTCGACGACCGCACCCTGTGGCCGCGGCACCCGATGGACGGGGGGCCGGGGGCCGCGCCGCTCAAGAGCCTCTACTTCGGCGCGGCTGGTGTGATCTGGGCGCAGACGTATCTCGCCGAGCGTGGCGCCGCCAAGACGCGGAGCTGGGCGAGTCTCGCGGGGCCACTGGTGGAGCACTATCGCGCCGCACCGGACACGGAGTCGACGCTGCCGTCTTACTGGCTGGGCGAAGTCGGCGTCCTGCTCACGGCGTGGCGCCTCGATCGGGGCGCGATCGACCTCGATTCGCTGTACCGCTTGATCGAGGGCAACATCGACAACCCCGCGAACGAGGCGTTGTTGGGCGCGCCGGGGACCATGCTCGCGGCGCTGTTCATCCACGAGGCGACAGGGCAGGTGCGCTGGCGCGAGCTCTTCGACGCGAACGTCGCGGCGCTGATGGCGCGCTGGACGCGCCGCGAGCGCGTTGGTTGCTCCCTTTGGACGCAAGACCTGTACGGCGACCTCTCTGACCAGATCGGCGCCGGCCACGGCATGGCCGGCAACGCGTTCGCGATCCTGCGTGGCGGGCCGAACGCGGAAGCTCGGCAGCGCGCCGCCGAGGCGCTGCGGGCGACAGCGCTCGAGTCGGGCGCGCTGGTCAACTGGCCGCAGTACGCGATCACCCCTCGGCCTGGGCGCACCGACCGGCTGGTGCAGTGGTGTCATGGCGCGCCGGGCATGATCACCGCGCTGTCGGACGCCATCGACGACGACGAGTCGGACCGCTTGCTGCGCGCGGGCGGCGAGCTGATCTGGGCGGCTGGGCCGCTCGCCAAGGGCGCCGGCCTCTGCCACGGCACCGCGGGCAACGGCTACGCATTTCTCAAGCTGTTCCGTCGGACCGGCGATGAGCGTTGGCTGGATCGTGCGCGGTGCTTCGCCATGCACGCGATCGAGCAGTCCGCCCAGTTGGTCGCCCAGTACGGCCGTCGGCGCTTCTCCCTCTGGACCGGCGATCCCGGCGTCGCGGTCTATCTGCACACCTGCATCGCCGGCGAGGCTGACGTGCCGACGCTCGACGTGTTCTGAACGAGTGGGCATTCGCCCGCCCGCGCGCACAGCCGCGATCGCCGTGAGGAACTGGCATCTCACGCTCGCGGTTCGACGCAACTTGCGACTACGCTGACCCTGGGGCGCGGTGGCGAACGTCAAGAAGATCTCACGGGTCTTGGCGCTGGGGCGGGTCTTGACGACCCGCGCTCGAGGCATCGTCGTGGCGCGCTACGCAGTCGAATCGGGCGAATCGGTGCGCAACGTGTACCGGGACCTGGAGACCATCCGGAGCGCCGGTTACCCGGTCGAGCACGAGGGGACGCGTTACTGGTTGCCGAAGGGGTGGACCGTCATGGGCGCTCGTGGCGTCGCTCCGGACGAGCTGCTCGCGCTGTACTTTGCGCGGGAGGTCGTTGGCGCCGCGCGAGGATCGCTCCTGGGGCGAGGCCTCGACCGGCTGTGGACCAAGCTCGCGGCGGATCACGATCAGGCTCGGCTACTTCCGCAGAATGACGCTCCGTTTCGCGCGCGAAGCATCGGTGCGATCGACTACGGGCCGCATCGGGCAACGTTGGTCGAGCTCGAGCGGGCGGCCGCGACGCGGACCGCGGTCTGGTGCCGCTTCCGCCGATCGCGGACCGGAGAGATCTCCGAGCGCGTGATCGAGCCCGGCGAGGTGTATCTGGACCCGGGGCTCGAGGCGCTCTACTGCATCGCGTGGTGCCGGCTGCGGCAGGACGTCCGGGTATTCGCGATCCACCGCTTCCTGGAAGTGCGCTCGACCGGCGAGCGGTTCGCGTATCGCGCCGAGAGTCGCTCGCGCGCGGCGCTGCACGGGGCGTTTCGCATATGGCGAGGCGCCAACATCGCGCGGGTTCGCCTCGCGTTCTCCCGGGCCGTCTCCCCCGAGATCATGGAGCGCCGCTGGCACCCATCGCAAGTGCTGGTCCCGGTGATCTCGGGTGGCGTCGTGCTGGAGATGTCGGTAGCAGAACCTTCCGAGCTCACCCGCTGGCTGCTCGGCTTTGGCAAAGACGTCGAGGTGCTCGAGCCCTTGGACCTGCGGGACGCCGTGCGGTCGGCTCACGAAGACGCGCTCGGACCTCGGGCCGATCTCCGTCGCGCTGCTCCCGCAGGTCGAATGTCACGATTTGACGTTGGCCAGCGTGAAGGTGAGGCAGTCGCGGTCAACCGCGAACGGAGCCGAAGAAAGTGACGCAGCCAGAACCACACCAAGGAGCCCATCGGTGCAGGTAGCCCACACAGTGGCTACCGCGCTTGCTCGGCACTGGGGCAAGGCTGCGCAGGACGCTGGCGGTCCGCATGACCACCACACGGTGCTCGGTCACAGCCTTGACGTCGCTGCTTGTGCGTTCCTGTTGCTGGACCGGCACCCGATCCTCCGGACGCGGTTCGCGCAGAGCGGAGGCTTGTCCACGGAGAGCACGCCCGCCACGCTCGCGGCGGTCTGTTGCCTTCATGACATCGGGAAGTACGACGTGAGGTTCGCCAGAAAGGCGCCCGGCGTCGCAGATCGCCTGCGACCGGACAGCGCGGGCCTAGTCACTGGGCCCTACGACCACGGGACCGAAGGCTTCCGCCAGGTCGAGAGAAATGACCGGGCATTCGAGCAGCTGGAGCGACGCCTTGGGGGCTCGGCCATCCCGTTGCTTCGCGCCGTCACCGGCCATCACGGAAACCTGCCGACGATCGATGACGTCAACCCGACTCGTTCGGCGTTGCCGCCGTCGCTGGTTCGCGAGGATGCCGCCGCGCGCGGTGCATTCGTCGACCTGGTCTGCGACTTCTTCGAGTCCCGTGGCGCGTTGCTGCCCTGGCCCGCCGCGGTTGACAGCGTCGTCGTCCAGCGCGTCGCCGGGTTGACCGCGATCGCCGACTGGATCGGGTCCGACGTGGAGTTCTTCCCGTATCGGCCGGGCCCGATCGGCGATCTCGCCGCGTACTGGGACGAGTCGGTCGCGCGCGCCGTGCCCGCGTGCCGGGCGGCCGGACTCCTCCGCGCTCCGACTACAGCCTCCGCGTTCGCGACGCTCTTTCCAGGCTACGCACCCCGCGACGTCCAGATGCTGACAGAGCAGGTTCGCGGGACGGAGCCCGCGCTGGTGATCGTCGAGGCGGAGATGGGGAAGGGCAAGACGGAGGCAGCGCTCGCCCTCGCGGCGCGGTTCCTGGCACACGGACAGGCCGAAGGGCTCATGGTGGCGCTGCCGACCATGGCGACCTCGAACGCGATGTTCGCGCGCGTCGAAGATGTCGCGCCTCGGCTGTATCCTGGCGACGAAGTCCAGCTCGCGCTCGCGCACAGCCGTGCGTCACGACAGCCGCGCTTCCAGGCGCTGGTTCAGCGCGGTCTGCGCGCGTTCGACCCCGATGCAACCGAAGCATCTGTCGCTTGCGCGCGCTGGTTGTTGAACCGGAAGCGCGTCTTGCTTGCGCAGATCGGCATCGGGACGATCGATCAGGCGCTGCAGGCGGCGCTCACGATCAAGCATCAGTTCGTGCGGCTCTTCGGGCTCTCGCGTGACGTCGTGGTCATCGACGAGGTTCACGCCTACGACGCGTACATGGAGGTCCTGCTCGAGCATCTCTTGTCATGGCTCGGTGCGCTTCGCGTGCCAGTGGTCTTGCTGTCAGCGACCTTGCCCAGCGAGCGACGCGCCGCGCTCGCCGCAGCCTGGCGTGGCGGCGGTGGCGAGACTGGCGCGGATGGGGCCGACGAGGCGAAGTCGCGGCCGTATCCTCTCGTGACCGTGGCGACGGCCGTGGCCACGTCGACGCTGTCCGGCGTTTCGGAGGCGCCAGCGCGAACGATCGTCCTGGAGCGGATCGCGAAGACGGAGGAGTCTGCTCACCTGCGCGAAACCGCGCGCCACCTGATCGAGGCGGCGCGGCGCGGCGCGCGTGTCGCGTGGGTCCGCAACACCGTGGCCGAAGCACAGCGCGCGTACGACGCTGTTCTCTCGGCGGCGCCGGACGTCGAGCACGTTCTCTTCCACGCGCGTTTTCGCGGAGTCGATCGGAGCCGAATCGAGGCGCACGTGCTCGACCGTTTCGGCAAGAGCGCGCCCGTCGGCGGTCGCCTGCTCATCGCCACGCAGGTCATCGAACAGAGCCTCGACCTCGACTTCGACGAGCTGCACTCTGACCTGGCACCGATCGACCTGCTGTTCCAGCGCACGGGGCGGCTCCATCGCCACGTTCGCCCGCGGTTGCCCGGCTTCGAGCAGCCGCGCCTCTGGGTTCACGTCCCGTCGCGTGACGACAGCGCAGCGCTCCGGTACGGGCGGTCACAGTACGTCTACGACGTGGCGACCCTCTGGATCGCGGAGCGGATCGTGCTGACACGCGACGCGCTGGTTCTGCCCGACGATATCCGGATTCTCGTCGAGGAGACCTACCACCCTGAGGCGCGCGCCTCGCAATTGCAGTTGGGGCCGGCGCGCTTGCTGGCAGTCGAGGCCGCGCGCATCGAGAAGCTCGAGGGCAAGCGAGCCGAGGCGCGGCGGTGCTGCATCCCGTCCGCGTCGGCGGATGCGGACGGGGGCGCGGTCATGGACGACGAAGACGAGACTGTACGCGCCTTCACTCGCGACGGGACATCCACGACGGTGCTGCCGCTCCTGTGGGATGGTGCGCAAGCGCGCACGCTCGGCGCGGCGGACGATGGTCCGCCGTGGCACCTCGATGCGAATGACCGCGTCGCCTGGCAATTGGTGAGCGAGTTGATGGACCAGACGATGTCGATCGTGGTCCCGATCGCGCCAACGGCGCCACGCGGCGAGCGCGAGTCATGGGAGGGGTTCCTGCGGCGCTTCCGGCGCTTCGCCGCTGAGACTGGCCTCGGCAAGCACCTCGTGCCGCTTCCTCTGCGTCGCCACGGCGACGCGTTCGTCGGGCGCGCGGTTCGGGGCACCCAGCCGCACGAGGTCCGCTACTCGTTCGACCTGGGCCTGCAGATTCTCCGAAGCGAAGAGGCGTGAACGTATGGCCACTGAACACCCCGTTCGATTCAACGCGCTCACCGACCCGTGGCTGCCCCTGGTGCAGGCCGATGGCTCGACCGTCTGGGCATCGTTCGTCGAGGTTCTTGCGGGCGAGAAGGATGGCGTCGACCTGGACTATCCACGCGATGACTTCCGCGTGTTCGCTCGCCTGCTGTTGAGCGCGCTCGTGCAGGCGCTGTTCCCCGCGAAGGACAAGGCCGAGCTCGTGCAGCGGCTCGCGCATCCGCTCAAACGCGTGGAGATCGAGAAGCGCATCAGCGCGGTTCTGGAGTCGTTTGATTTGTTCGGGCCGAAGCCGTTTCTGCAGATCGTGCCGCCGGCAAAGCTCCCGGACGGCGGCGCTGCGCCGTTCGTGTTTCCGGCGGAGGACCTCTTCTCGTCGCCGGTTCCGATCGACGCGATCTCGATCCCGATCGCGCTGATCGTCGTCTTCATTGAGCAGACGTTCGCTGGCGGCGCCGGGCGCGGCTATGGAGCAGGCCCGGCGGGGCAGCCCGGGGCGCTGACGCTCATCGACGCTGGAAGCGTGCGGAGTTCAGCATGGGCCAACACGCTGGTGACCGAGACGGTCGCGGCGAAGTACGCAAAGGAGGCGCCAGTTCCGTGGAGCAACGAGAAGCGCACGGGGCTTCGCCGGGCGAGCGTCGGCCTCGTCACGGGGCTGTTCTTCCAGCCGCGGGGAACCTGGCTCATCCCAGCCGAACCTGGAGCTTGTTCCTTTTCGGGCATTGTCGGGCCGCGAGTCAGGCGCGCGCCGCTCTTGCCGAAGTCGGATCTCGCGAAGAAGTCAGCCGGCGGCGAGGACTTGTGGCAGCACCCGTGCGCGCCGCTTGCCGTGAACTCACAGGGCATCGGCGCCATCCGGCTCAGTGCCGAGCAGCCCGCCTGGACAGGGTTGGCACAGCTACTTCAGCCGGTCTCGAAGGGCAAGACGAAGAAGGAGCATCCCAGCGAGGGGCCGGCACTGGTCCTGCAACAATGGAAGACCCTTGGCTGGCGGGGCGCTCGCTCCGTGCCGCGCCTCATCGTGCTCGACTTCGATCGCGACAAGGCGAACGTCAAGCGGCGCTTCTTCGAGTCGTATCCGCTCAGCAACATCCTCGTCAGCAACCCCGAGTTGCTCGAGTTGATGCGTGCGATCGTCGACGACGCGCAGGCTGTCCAGCGTCGCCTGGCGAAGGCGCTGGTGGTCGCGCACGACGATCAGCGACGCGGCGGCTTCGCGCTGCGCGAGGCCGAGACGTCGTTCTGGCGAGACAGCGAGCCAGCGTTCTTTGCCTGGCTGGCAAGCGCGGCGAGCCTCGACGCGTGGACCGACGAGGCTGCGCTCCGCGTGCAGACGCTGGCAGCCGCGATGAAGGCGCACGTGCGCCGCGCCGCGCTCGGTATCTTCGACGCCCACGTCGAGATCTCGGAGTTTGATCCGGCGAAGGCGAAGCGCATCGCCGCGCAGCGTCGCGCGCTGCGCAGCGACCTCTATCCTTCCACCCAAGCCAGCCCGGCACGCGCCGTCACCACAGGAGAATCGCATGACCATGCAAGCTAGTAGCGCCAAGCCCGCGAGCCATGCAGATGTGCTCGTTGATGACATCCGCGTCGTGCGCGCGCGCTACGATCAACTCGACCGCGGACTTGTCGCCCAGCTTCGTCGCTGTCGCTCCGCGACGGAGGTCGAACTGGAGGGCACGTACTGGCGAATCGCGGGCGACTTCGGTCGGCGTCAGCCCAATCTCGTCCGCCACCTCGCGCATGTCGTATTGCTCTTTCCCTATGCGGCTCACCGCACGCGGCAGGGCTTCTCGGTCGGTCGCTTCCTACGTGAGCAGCTCGACGACAAGGATGGGTCCAGCCTGCGCGTGCGCCGCATCCTCGCCGTCGAGACTCGAGATGAGCTCGATCATCGCTTGCGCGCGCTCTTGCGCTTGACCGCCGCTGGCGGCGCACCTGTCGATTGGGGCGTCGTCGGGCGAGACCTGCTCTGGTTCTTCGCCGAGAGCGACGCCACCCGGCGCCGCTGGGCGCAGGACTTCTACGCTCCGTCCACGTTTGACCCTTCCACCGATTCGCGCTCCGCGACCTGAGGGCCCCATGACCACGTTCATCGAGTTCCACGCATTGCGTTCGTTCCCGCCGAGCAACCTCAACCGCGACGATCTCGGCAGCCCCAAGACGGCGGTATTCGGTGGCTCGCGCCGGCTGCGTATCTCGAGCCAGTGCCTGAAGCGCACGTGGCGCACGTCCGAGCACTTCCGCGGCGAGTTCGCCGCAGACCAGCTCGGGATCCGGACCGCGCGCCTGCCCGAGCAAGTCCTTGCGCAGGTGGGCGACGAGCTCGACGATGCGACCAAGGCCGGCCTACTCGCGTTGCTGTCCGCGATCGGCCGGAAGAAGGCGGTTGGCGGCGGGGACGGGGAGGAGGGCGAGGACGGCGAGGAAGACGACGCCGGGGAAGCCGATCTGAGTCGGACCGCGCACTTGCTCTACCTGAGCGTGCAGGAGATCAACGTCGTGGCGATGTTCGCCAAGGAGAACCACGAGCGGCTCAGCAAGGTGCTCAAGAAGAAGAAGCCCGACGGGGAGGCGATCAAGAAGCTCCGCAAGGATCTCGAGACCTATCTGCAGGAGCACACGTCGAAGAACGCCGTCGACGTGGGGTTGTTCGGTCGATTCGTCACCAGCGACGAGTTTGATACCGTCGAGGGCGCACTGCAGGTCGCGCACGCGCTGGGCACACAGAAGGTCGAGCTCGAGTACGACTACTTCACGGCTGTGGACGACCTGGGCGAGGACCCGGGCGCTGGGCACTTGGGCGAGAGCGAGTTCGCGAGCTCGGTGTTGTACCTGTACGCGTGCTGCGACCTCGGGCAGCTCAACGCGAATCTCGGTGGCCGCAGCAAGGACGGACGGGTAGCAGACGACGAGGCGCGCGCCCTTGCCAAGAAGACGCTTCCTGCGCTCGCCCGCGCGATGGCCGAAGCGACGCCCAAGGGGAAGAAGACTGGCACCGCGCCCCACACGCCCGCGGAGTACGTGGAGGTCGTGGTGCGCCGTGGCGCGCCGCTGAGCTTCGCGAACGCGTTCACCAAGCCCGTGGCCGCCGTCGAAGGCGACGGCGATGTCATGGCCGCATCGATCCGGCGCCTGGCTCTGCATCGTGACCGAATCGAGACGGCGTACGGTCGGGATGCCGACACCGTCGCCCGGTTTGTCCTCTGCCTGCGGGACGTCGACGGGGCGTCCGCGGCCGAGAATAGCGTGACGTCCATCGCCGAGCTGGGCCGCAAGCTCGCGTCCACCCTCGGCAGTCTGCCCCAGGCCTAGCGATGCACACCCAACTCCGCGGCGTTGCGATCCGGCTCCACGGCCCGCTACAAGCGTGGGGCGGGGCAGCGATTGGCGATAGCCGACCAACCCTCCCATTTCCGACGCGAAGCGGCGTACTAGGGTTGGTCGCTGCGTCCCTCGGGATCCCGCGACGGGACGAGGCGCGACTGCTCGCGCTCGCCGACGGTGCGCGAGTTCACGTCCGCGTCGACGCGCCCGGTGTCTCTCTCGTCGATGATCAGACGATTCAGGGCAACCCCAAAGCGAGCTCGACCAGGCAAACGATCCAGAGTAAGCGAACCTATCTCTGCGACGCGTCTTTTGTCGCCGTGATCGTGCCTGGCGCCGCGGATTCGACCGCTGCGATTGCTCACGCACTGCGACATCCGGCATTCGCGCCATTCCTCGGACGGCGGTCCTGCGCGCCCTCGACTCCGCTGCTGCTGCGAGAGGTGGTAGCCGATGAGCCGATCGCGTTGTTCGCCGACATACCGCGGGGGCCCGAAGAGTTGTTGGCCGCGCTGCGGTCGCGCGCGGGCACCAAAGTGGGGCCATTCAACTACTATCTCGACGTCGACGACTATCCGGGGGCGCTTCGCCGCATCCCGGTCCGCGATAACTTCGCGGGGCCACTCCCTCGGCAGTACCGGGAGCGCTTCACCTGCCACGTCCAGACGCCGGCCCACGAGGCCTGAGGAGTAGCCATGTTTCTCATGAGGGCGTTTCTTAACCCTGATTCGCCGGCGGTTCGCAGCGATCTCGCCAGCCCCGAGAGCTTGCACAAGACGGTGATGCGCGCGTTCCCGGACCTGCACGGTCCGACGGCGCGTCAGGACCTCGCCATCTTGCATCGGCTCGATCACGTCCAGGACGGGCGGTTGGTGCTGCTTGTCCAGAGCCTGCGCCAGCCTGACCCGACGCGCTGGCCCGCCGGATACGTGGCGGACGTCGCTGCTGATGCTGACTTTGCCTTCTCGCACGCCGACAACCCGGAGGTCCGCGACGTCGCGAAGGAGCGCTCGGTCATCGCTACTGGACAACGGTATCGATTTCGGCTGAAGGCCAATACGACCAAGCGCCTGTCGGCCAAGAGTCCAAACGTGACCCCAGATCGCGTCGGCATGCGCGTACCGGTCCACGGCGATGACGCGCGCAAGCAGTGGCTCGCGCGCCGCGCATCGGCCGCCGGCTTCAACGTCGAACTCGACGCGGTACGCACCACGGAAGTTCCTGCGGCCGGTGGTGCCTCCGGCAAGCACGTCACTGTGGCAGGAACACTGTTCGAGGGCGTTCTGGTCGTGGTCGACCACGAGCGGTTCCACGTCGCGCTTCAGCACGGCATCGGTCCAGCCAAGGCATACGGGTACGGCCTGTTGTCCATTGCAACAGCGCGGTGATGCCTCGGCGCGGTCTGTGACAACTGAATAGTCCGCAATTGCGGACAATGAGGTCGCCATGGCAGCGAACAGCCTGCGCGAACTTCCGAGGATTCGCGATAGTCTTTCCTACGTCTATGTCGAGCACGCTCGCGTCGAGCAGCGCGAGAGCGGTCCCGCGATCGTCGACAAGGACGGCGAGGTGCATGTTCCATGCGCAGCCTTGGCAGCTGTGCTTCTGGGCCCGGTAGAGCAACAACTCACGCGGCCGTAAAGACGGCTGCCGACGCGGGCTGCACATTGCTCTGGGTGGGCGAAGGGACCACGCGCGTCTACGCGCAGGGGATGGGCGAGACACGGAGCTCAGGTCGACTGCTGCGGCGGGCGCAGTGTCACGCCGACCCGGGCATTCGCGCCGGAGTGATGCTGAACATGTACCGCATGAGGTTTGCGGAGGATCTTGCCGTAGGTCTCGGTTGCGGCGATCCGTGGCTATGAGGCTGTCTGCGGGGGCATGGCCTACTTGCGCCTGAGCAAGGAGACTAGCGTCGTCCCCACGCACGTGGGGCTGATCCGGGGTCTCTCCCACGCGGGCCGATGCCAATACACGTCGTCCCCTCGCACGTGGGGCTGATCAGAGTGTGTAGATCGGTCGTGCGTACCTCGGCTGGGTCGTCCCACGCACGTGGGGCTGATCCGAAAGAGCGCGATGCGTTCCGCAAGATCGTGCGCCGTCGTCCCCACGCACATGGGGCTGATCCGATGTACAAGGCCGTCGGTCGCGCGAAGGTCAGCGTCGTCCCCACGCACGTGGGGCTGATCCGACGATCGAGTACAGCTTCACCGAGGACGAGAGCGTCGTCCCCACGCACGTGGGACTGATCCGCGCTGGTTCGGGATGGGCCGGCAGGTGCGCGCCGTCGTCCCCACGCACGTGGGGCTGATCCGGCGAGGCGGAACGCGCTCGCGAGGATGTCGGTCGTCGAGGATGTCGGTCGTCGTCACCACTGGGGGATGATCCTCTCAAACGCCTGCGCAAGGTCCGCGGCGCGATCGTCATCCCCACGCACGTAGGGCTGATCCGTGCGACGCGACCCACGCCGCAACCGCAATGTTGCGTCGTCCCCACGCACTTGGGGCTGAGCCGTGCGAGGACGGCTGCGCAATCTGCGATGCGGATGAGTCGTCCCCACGCAGGTGGGGCTGATCCGACGGGCACCACCGCGGGTGGCGGCGAGCTGCTGTCGTCCCCACGCACGTGGGGCTGATCCACGGATGCCCCGCTTCGAGACGCAGCGCCAGGCCGTCGTCCCCACGCACGTGGGGCTGATCGCGCGTGGGGCCGATCCGAGCGGCGTCTATCACGTACTCGCGCACATCAACGTCGTCCCCACGCACGTGGGCCTGATCCGCTGGGGCTCTTGACGATGCGGGCGATGGAGGTCGTCGTCCCCACGCACGTGGGGCTGATCCGCTCGACCCTGCTGGCTACCTCAAGTCCCTAGGGCGTCGTCCCCACGCACGTGGGGCTGATCCGCAGTGCGTGGTGGTGGCCCGCCGTGCCGCGGACCGTCGTCCCCACGCACGTGGGGCTGATCCGGGCACCGACGCCGACAAGATCATCGCCGACGTGTCGTCGTCCCCACGCACGTGGGGCTGATCCGTCTTCCCAGGTTGCCGGAGTGAGGTCCGGTAGTCGTCGTCCCCACGCACGTGGGGCTGATCCGCGCGTAGCGCGCGAGGATCGAAGAGATCTGATCGGTCGTCCCCACGCACGTGGGGCTGATCCGCTGGCGGCGGTGGCGTTCGACGACGTCACCTTCGTCGTCCCCACGCACGTGGGGCTGATCCGCGCACGTCGATGGCCAAGAAGCTCGCCAACCGCGTCGTCCCCACGCACGTGGGGCTGATCCGCGGAGACGCGCCGGCCAAGAGACAAGCGCTGCGACGTCGTCCCCACGCACGTGGGGCTGATCCGCGCGCGTCCAAGTAGGAGCCTCCGATGCAATTCGCGTCGTCCCCACGCACGTGGGGCTGATCCGTAGCCACCGGGCTCGACGGTCGCACCCAGAGTCAGTCGTCCCCACGCACGTGGGGCTGATCCGACCGACCGCGCCCTTTACGTGCTGATCGCGCTGTGTCGTCCCCACGCACGTGGGGCTGATCCAGACGATCGCAGCCGACACGCAGGCCAGCATCGCCGTCGTCCCCACGCACGTGGGGCTGATCCGATCACGAGCGCCGCGACGGCTAGGTAGCTCTTGGTCGTCCCCACGCACGTGGGGCTGATCCGAGCTGATCTTCGAGCAGACGGGGCAGACGCTCTATGTCGTCCCCACGCACGTGGGGCTGATCCGTCGAAGCCGGCCGCGTAGGCGTTGAAGTCCGACGTCGTCCCCACGCACGTGGGGCTGATCCGGCCAAGCTGTAGCCCGATCCGCTAGCTCACCGTCAGTCGTCCCCACGCACGTGGGGCTGATCCGACGGGCACGACCGCCGGCGGCGGCGAGTCGCTCGTCGTCCCCACGCACGTGGGGCTGATCCGGACGAGCAGGGCAACGCCGAGACCGCCAAGAAGGGTCGTCCCCACGCACGTGGGGCTGATCCGGCGACGTTGAGCGGCACGATCCGGTGGTAGTGCGGTCGTCCCCACGCACGTGGGGCTGATCCGGCGGGGACGCGCGTGCGGGCCGCGGCGATGAAGGCGTCGTCCCCACGCACGTGGGGCTGATCCGCTCGCGGTCCAGGCGAGGACGAACAGGCCGACGTCGTCCCCACGCACGTGGGGCTGATCCGATCCACCGCGCCCTGGGCTGGCCACCGCCAGAGGTCGTCCCCACGCACGTGGGGTTGATCCGGTGACGGTCGTCGTGGTGACGCCCTTGCCCTTGACGTCGTCCCCACGCACGTGGGGCTGATCCGAAGGCTCCTTGGCCCAGGTGAAGCTGCTGGCCAGTCGTCCCCACGCACGTGGGGCTGATCCGGGAGGACCTGGTAGGCCCTGCCCTTCTTTCAACGTCGTCCCCACGCACGGGGGGCTGATCCGCCGAACACCGCGGCATTCCTGCTCGCCGAGGACCGGCGACCCCACGCACGTGGGGCTGATCCGTGTCGCACGCGGCCCGCGCTTCGCTCCGATCCTTCGTCGTCCCCACGCACGTGGGGCTGATCCGCCGGGCGTCGCGACCGACTGGGAGGGCGTCGTCGTCGTCCCCACGCACGTGGGGCTGATCCGATGCAGGCGCTGTGGGGCTCGGCGGCGCTCAACGTCGTCCCCACGCACGTGGGGCTGATCCGGATCTCCTCCTGTGGGCCCGGTCGCTCGTCAGCCGCCGCTACGAGCGCGGCAGCATGCTGATCACCACCAACCAGACGGTCACGCAGTGGGCCCAGGTCTTCGGCGACGAGACCATGGCCGCCGCCGTCCTCGACCGCCTGCTCCACCACAGCCACACCCGGCTCATCCAGGGTGATAGCTACCGCCTTCGCGCCAAGAAGCGGGCCGGCCTCCTCGGCTCGGCCAAGCCCAACCACTGAACGCCGGAGAGGGGGTCACTTTTACTGTCGTTTGGGGGTCAGGAATTGGTGGCGCTTGACAGTCCCCACGCACGTGGGGCTGATCCGCCCTCTACAGCGACCGATGGCCCGATGCGGCCACGTCGTCCCCACGCACGTGGGGCTGATCCGAACGGCATCGCCGAGGTCAGCATGGGCAACTACCGTCGTCCCCACGCACGTGGGGCTGATCCGCTCAAGAACCTGAGCGCGGTCGCGTCGAGCGCCACGTCGTCCCCACGCACGTGGGGCTGATCCGGAGTCGATGCTGTGGCGGCAGCGCTTCGTCGCCAAGTCGTCCCCACGCACGTGGGGCTGATCAGTGAAGGCACGCCATGGGTGGACAGACCTCCGTACGTCGTCCCCACGTACGTGGGGCTGATCCGATCGCCGACGGGTAGCTCAGGCTGGCGTTGGTCGTCGTCCCCACGCACGTGGGGCGGATCCCGCGCCAGCGGCGACGAGGGCGACGGCGGCTACGTCGTCCCCACGCACGTGGGGCTGATCCGAACTCGGCGGAGAAGTTCACCGGCGAGCTGTTCGTCGTCCCCACGCACGTGGGGCTGATCCGAGCCTCGACGAGCTGGGCCACATCAGCGAAGCGGGTCGTCCCCACGCACGTGGGGCTGATCCGGTGTGGAAGGCCAAGGATCGCGCCTTTCGGATCGTCGTCCCCACGCACGTGGGGCTGATCCGAACAACCGACCGCGCACGCCGCCCCCGAGGACGCCGTCGTCCCCACGCACGTGGGGCTGATCCGGAGAATCCGGGCGTGTTCGGCTCGGGCCACGGCGCGTCGTCCCCACGCACGTGGGGCTGATCCGCGGAAGCCGATGATCGTGACGCTCACGATCTCGTCGTCCCCACGCACGTGGGGCTGATCCGGATTTCGCGATGCACACCGACGAAATCGAGCTCGTCGTCCCCACGCACGTGGGGGCGTCCCCACGCACGTGGGGCTGATCCGCCGATCTGCAGGTTGCTGCGGGCCGGCGTCACGAGTCGTCCCCACGCACGTGGGGCTGATCCGAAATCGCCGACGGTGCCGGCCCAGCCGCCGAGGGGGCGTCCCCACGCACGTGGGGCTGATCTTGCGTCGTCCCCACGCATCCGCGGTAGCCGTGCTCGGCGCGCTCCTCGTACCAGGTCGTCCCCACGCACGTGGGGCTGATCCGATCCCCGGCGCCAAGACCGCGGGCGCGCCGATGGTCGTCCCCACGCACGTGGGGCTGATCCGCTCGACAAGGCCGACATCCCGACCGGCGACTACGTCGTCCCCACGCACGTGGGGCTGATCCGCTGTCGTCGGCCTGGGCCTGGGCCTCGATGTAGCGTCGTCCCCACGCACGTGGGGCTGTTCCGTCGCTGCGCGGCGCCGGCATCGGCCGGCCGAGGTCGCACCCGACACCCACCGCGGCGAGTGTCGTCCCCACGCACGTGGGGCTGCTCCGGAAGGCCAGGCGACCCGCGGTGCCGATCTTCATCCGTTGTCGCCACGCACGTGAGGCTGATCCGCCAATCCTAGTCGTCTCGCCGACGCCCTGCGCGTCGTCCCCACGCACGTGGGGCTGATCCGTTCCTCGGCGTCGACATCGAGCGCGAGCTGGCCGTCGTCCCCACGCACGTGGGGCTGGTCCGGAAGGTCGGCAGAAGCAGGTCAACGCGCTGTACGTCGTCCCCACGCACGTGGGGCTGATCCGAACAAGGCGATCGGCATGATCGCCAAGTCCCAGAAGTCGACTCCACGCACGTGGGGCTGATCCGTGCCCGGGGTACGACGCGCTCGGCGATCCGGTGGTCGTCCCACGCACGTCGGGCTGATCCGAAGTCGTGGGACCATGGCACGAAGCTGATCGGTGGTCGTCCCCACGCACGTGGGACTGATCCGGTCACCCTCCTAATGGTCGATCACGACCAGCTCGTCGTCCCCATGCACGCGGGGCTGATCCGCTCGGAGGCCAAGGGCGTGAGCATCGAGTACTTCGGCCGCCCCCACGCACGTGGGGCTGATCTCGCGACCGAAATCGGCACCCGCATCAGGTCCCACCTCAGGTCCCACCTTTCCCCCAGCAGCACGCAACGCCATGGAGCTGCACGAGGCAGCTAAGTTGTTGTGCTTGCTAGGATCTAGGCGGAACCGTTGGCGGGGATCCCTGTTTCCCAAGCTGAAGGTCGACGGTTCGAATCCGTTATCCCGCTCGAAGAAGTAGCAGCGAACGCGGCCGGTCGGAGCGAGCAGCTCGACCGGCCGTGTTCGATCACGCCGCACGGCGATCCGAGCAGCGTGGGCGCGCGGCTCCCTGAGCGCTGGCGCGAGGCAAGGCGGGTTGGCGACGCGCCCAGGATTGGTCGGTCTTGCGTCGCCTGCCGGTGGCGTGACATCGCACCCTGGACAAGCGCGGCGGCGCGTCATTCCCCGGATCGCGAACCGCGGGTGTCGGCGCATGCATCGGATCTCCAGCGGCCCACCGCGAAAGAGACGGCTTCGCTCGGATGGTTGCGCACGGCCGACGACGGCCACGGAGGGGGCGTCCACAGGGTTCAGGGCACCGACATGGCGGGTTATCCGGGGGAGGAGTAGGGTCGCATATGGCCTTTGAGGATCTGGAACGTCACCTCATCGCGCTCGGCATTGCGCCGACTGGCGAGGCCTTCGCCCCGATCGATGCCGACGTGGTCGCGGCGATCGAACGCCACGCCGGTGGTCGTTTCCCCGATGTCATGACGTGGTTCTTTGGTCGCTTCGGCGGATCCCGGTTCGACGATGGCGCGCTCTATGTCGATCCCACGGGCGGCGAAGAGGTCATGATCGGATGGTTCCTCGATGGCAAGGAGCTCGCCGACGCCTTCGAGGCCTTCGCCGAGGTGTTGCCCCCCGGCGTGGTTCCGATCGCCGACGACGGCGGTGACAACATGCTGTGCGTCGGCATCGGCGACGACAACCGCGGCACCGTCTACTTCCACCCGCACGACCGGCCGCGGCCGGCCACCTACCAGGTGGCGCCGGCGATCGAGGCATTCATGCACTCGCTCCATCGCGAGGTAGTGGGCAACGACTGAGCGTCGCCCGACGGGACTGGCAACAACAGGATACCCTCGCCGCCGACCCTGAATCGCTGCCACGAGCGGACCCCGATCCCCATGAACGGCGCGACAGCGGCGCACCGCGGTCACTGGCCGGAAGCATCAGCGGCGCTGCTGGCAGGCGAGAACGGCCGACGTGTGCCGCGGCCGCGCGGGCGGCGGTCTCGTGCGGACCATCAGGTGCCGCGTGGATCGTGATCGCGCCGAGCTCGTGGCGTGCGCGGCTGCTGCCGCGCTCCGGTTGGACGCAGCCGCCGATCAGCTCGCGAGCCACGCTGCCGGGACGTGGAGCTCGTGCACGTCGCGGCGGTGGGCGCCGTCGCCGCGGACGATCGACGCATGGCCGAGCGAGCCGAGGTCCCAGGAGACCTGGCTGCGGCTGTGTTGCCCGATGCCGCTGCCGGCGCACAGCTCGAGCCAGCGCCAGCACCACTCCTCGCACAGGTTGGCGGTCGAGACCTGGCCATCGTGATGCGGGGCGCTGAAGCGGAAGCGCGCCGTGCCGCCGTGGCGCGAGCACTCGAGGTGCAGCGGCCAGCTGGTGGCGAGGCCACGCCAGTTGCCGTCATCGGGCGGCGCGATCGGCACGTCGCTCGCGAGCCCGAGCAGGCGGTGGAGCGTCGCGAGCGCGGGCTCGTCGCGCCGCAGGCCGAGCTCGATCACGAGGTCGCGCGATCCGTGGCGCGCGTCGGGGCGCGTGAAGGCGAGCGAGGCGATCACGCCCTGGCCGGCGTACTCGCGGTAGCCCTGTCGTCCGGCGCTCCGGGGCGTCGGCGCGAGCGTGTCGCCGAGGTAGCTGTCCACCCACTCGAACATGTTCTTCCAGATGTCCTCGTCGGCGAACCGCGAGATCGCGAGCAGCACGTGCGCCGGGCTGACGACGAGCTCGGTGTGGGGCGGGTCGTAGAGGTGCGCGAGCCCCGTGCGAAACCGGACCGGGCCGTGGATGTCGACGCAGGGGGACGTGCCGCGCAGGGGCACGCCGGTGAGCGCCGCCGCCTCGGTGGGCGTGGGGAGCGGTGACATCGCTCCGACGCCCTCGATGTCGAGCAACACGAGCAACTCCCCGAACGAGAACTCCGCCATTTCCGCCATACCCATGCGCTCACGCTACACCCCGACGAGGCTGCCAGGTGCGCAGCCCGGGGGGCATCTCTCGGGGCCGAGCAGGGCGGCGGCGCGCTGCCGCGTCGAGCTCGCCCCACCGCACGCGCGCGCTGCGTGCCCGCGCGTCGGAAACCGATGGCAGCGCGCCGGGGACGTGCGTGTCGAGGCCCTCGCCGCGAAGGCGAAGGCGGTGCGCGGCACCGCGATCCCGTGCTGCGCACCGCCGGCGGCCGCGTCTCGTCGCTACCCTGAAGCGGCCTCGGCCGACGACTCACCGACGCTGTCTCGACCCCGGCCACCAAACCCCGTTCAGCCGCAGCGGAATCTTTCTCGATTTCCGCGCAGCGTGTTGACCCGGCGCGAGCCGCTCTGTATAAGCCATCTCCCTCGACGCGGTTCGCCGCGAAAGAGAGCGACGCCGGGCTGCCCCGCGTCGGTGATCGGTCTCTGAAAACTGAATAGCGGAGAAACAGAGAACAGTGAGTTTACTGTAACTAGAACTCCGGATTCGTCGGAGTCACGCGACCTTCGGGTCATGTGACCACCGAAGCCGGTTTGAACTTTCTATGGAGAGTTTGATCCTGGCTCAGAGCGAACGTTAGCGGCGGGCTTAACACATGCAAGTCGAGCGAGAAAGGGACTTCGGTCCTGAGTAAAGCGG
>JAIOQA010000099.1 GCA_021413675.1 Deltaproteobacteria bacterium
CGTCGTCGATGACGATGCCGACCGCGAGCGACAGCGCGAGCAGCGTCATCAGGTTCTGCGTGAACCCGGCGTACGCCATCAGCCCGAACGTGCCGATGATCGAGACCGGGATCGAGATCGCGGCGACGAAGGTCGAGCGCAGGCTGCCGAGGAACACCAGCACGATGACCGCGGCGAGCAAGGCGCCCAGCCACAGGTGCTCGTTGACGGCGTCGAGGCTGGTGCGCGTGCTCTCGGAGTTGTCGCGGACGACCTCGAGGGTGTAGCCCTCGGGCAGGGTCGGCTGGATCGCGGCGACCGCGGCCCGGACGTCGTCGACGACCTGGACCGTGTTCGAGCCCGACTGCTTGCGGACCGACAGCACCACCGCCGGCACGCCGTCCATGAGCGCGGCGCTCTCGGCCTCGGCGGCGCCGTCCTCGATCGCGGTGACGAGATCGGCGAGGCGGACCGAGTGCTCACCGATCTGGCGCACGACGATGCGGCCGAGCTCCTGCGGCGTGCCGACGCGATCGTCGATGCGCAGGGTCGTGCCGTGCGGGCCCTGATCGAGCTGCCCGCCGGGCACGCTCTGGTTGGCGACCGCGATCGCGCGCTGGACCTCGGGCGCGGTGATGCCACCGGCGGCGAGCATCTTGAACGGATCGAGGATGATGTTGATCTGGCGCTTCTGGCCGCCGATGATCTTCACGTCGCCGACGCCGTTGAGCGCGCGCAGGCGGCGCGCGATCTTGATGTCGGCGACCTCGGTGATGTCGCGGACCGAGGCCTTGGCCTTGACCGCGAGCTGCACCACCGGCGCGGCGTCGGGGTCGAGCTTCTGGACGATCGGCAGCTTGGTGTTGGTCGGCCAGGTCGAGATCTGGGCGATGCGGTCACGGACCTCCTGGGCCGCGACCTCGCCGTCCTTCTCGAGCTTGAACTGCACCATCACCAGCGACGCGCCCTCGGTCGAGACCGAGATGAGATCCTCGATGCCGCTGACGGTGTTGACCGCGGCCTCGACCTTCTCGGTGAGCTGCGACTCGACGTCCGACGGCGAGGCGCCGGGGAGGATCGTGGTGACGGTGACGAAGGGGAAGTCGATCTTGGGGAACTTGTCGACGCCGAGGCTGGACCGGCCGACGAGGCCGAACACCACCACGGTGAGGATCATGACCGTCGCGAAGACCGGGCGACGGACCGAGATGCGTGAGAGCCAATCCATGGGCTTACTCCACCTTCACGCCGTCAGAGACCTGCTCGACGAGGTGGCCGTCCTTGTCGAGCACGTTGATCGCGACCTTCTCGCCGACCGCGACGCCGGTCGCGATCGCGACCTTGCCGCCCGGCAGATCCGGGCCGCGCTCGACGACGCGCTCCTCGAGGTGGCCCTTGACCACCGCCCACAGCCGCCAGGTCGAGCCGCGCTGCGCGAGCGCCGAGACCGGCACCGCCGGCATCGGCTTCAGGCCGAGCTTGACCCAGACCGAGACGAACATGCCGGGCTTGAGCCCCGAGCCCGGCTCGATCGTGGCCTCGCACTCGAGCGCGCGCGGCGTCTCGGTCAGCACCGAGCCGATGCGGGTGATCGTCGCCTTGAAGACCTTGTCACCGTACGCGACGGTCGTGAGGCCGACCTCCTGCCCTTCCTTGACCTTCGCGATCGCCGACTCGGGGACCGAGATGTCGACCTTCAGCGGATCGTCGTCGACCAGCTGGACCAGGCGCGAGCCCGGCGCGACCCACTCGCCGACCGAGACCCACTTCTCGGAGATGATGCCGGAGAACGGCGCGCGGACGATGCCGTCGCTGATCGCCTTGCCGACCTGGCGCGAGCGCGCGACGATCGCCGCGACGTTCTGCGCCGCGGCCGTGCAGTTGGTCATCTCGCGGTCGTACTGCGACTTGGTGATCGCGCCCTTGTCGAGCAGCGCCTTCGACCGCACGCACTCGGCGTCGGCGAGCTGCTGCTGGGCCTGCGCGCCAGCGAGCTGGGCGCGGACCTCGGCGCCCGACAGGGTCGCGTTCGAGGTGTCGAGGCGGAGCAGCGGATCGCCGACCTTGACCTTGGAGTTGACGTCGACCATGACCGCGATCGCGCGACCGGCGGTGTCCGAGGCGACCATCGACGACTGGTCGGCCTTGACCGCGCCGGTGATGATCAGGAGGTCCGGCGTCGGCAGCGATTCGGCGGCGCCGAGCGGGACCTTGGCCGAGACCTCGGGTGCGAGCGCGCCGGTCTCGGCGGCCTTGGACGAGCCGCACGCGGCGAGCGCGCCGGCCAGCAGGAGGGAGAGGATGGGGGTTCGCATGCGGCGCTCCTTCGATGCGCGGGGGGACCGGGTGGATGCAACGGGGGGAATCACGCCGGGTGCGGCGGGTGTACGGAGTTCCGACATCACTTCACGTCCAGGCCGCGCGCGTGCGCGAGGCGGGTCAGCGCGATCCGCAGGTCGATGCCGGCGTCGATGACGCCGATGCGGGCGCGGGTCAGCTCGGTCTCGGCGTCGACCAGCTCGACGCCGGTCACGCGCTCGGCGGCGAGCAGCTCCTTGCGGACCCGGTAGCCCTCCTCGGCGGCGGCCAGGGTCAAGGCGCCCTGCTCGATCGCCGACGCGGCGATCTCGACCTGGCGGCGGGTGGCCTCGATCTCGGCGCGGACGCCGTCGGCCAGGCGATCGCGATCGGCGTCGAGGCCGCGGATCTTGGCCTCGGTGCCGTCGAGGGTCGGCTGCACGCCCAGGTAGGTGTTGGGCGACCAGGTCACCTGCGCGCCGACCGCCCAGGTCAGGTTGAACTTGTCCTCGGACGGGAAGATGCGCGAGTTGGGGTTGTCGTAGTTGGCCGACGCGAACAGGCTGGCGCGCGGCAGGCGATCGGCCTTGGCCGCCTTCTCCGACAGCTGGAGCGCCTCTTGCGCCGCGGCGATCGACCGGGCCTCGAGGCGGTGGCCGAGCGCCTCCTGGACCAGCGCGTCGGTCGCGGCGATCGACGGATGCTCGACCGACGACCGCACGTCCTCGCCGATCGTCAGCACCTCCTCGTCCTTGGCGCCGATGAGGATGCGCAGCTGGTCCTCGCGGATCGCCGCGCCCTGCTGGGCCTGGACCAGGACGAGCTGGGCCTGGGCCTCCTGGGCCTGGAGCCGCAGCAGGTCGGCGCGCGACGCGCGCTGCGACTCGACCAGCGCGGCGACCTGCTTCACCGTGCCGGTGACCTGCGCGACCAGGCGCTGGGCCACGACCACCTGCAGCCGCGCGCGGGTCCACTCGTAGTAGGCGATGCGGGCGTCCTGCGCGGCGCTGACCGCGGCCGCCTGCTCGGCGATCGCCTGGGCGCGCTCGCCGGCGCGCGAGGCATCGATCGCCTGCGGGATGCGGAGGAAGTAGTCGGACAGCGGCACGCCGACGGTCGCATCGAAGCCGTAGTTGTTGAGGATCACCGGGAAGGAACCGAAGCCCGGGATCACCGGCGAGTCGATGCCGGACAGGCGCGTGTACTTCGCCGTGATGTCGGCGCGCGGGATGCGGTTGAGCGCGATCGCGCGGGTCTGCGCGGCGGCGCCCGCCGTGTCGGCGACGGCGCGGCGCACGCTCGGCGCGACCTTGGCGGCGCGCGCCGCGGCCGCGTCGGCGGTGAGGCCGCCCGACACGCCGACCAGGTGAGCGATCTCGTCGTCGAAGGAACCGGCGCCGGTGGGCGCGGCCGGCGCGGGCGCGACATCATCCGCGGCAGCGGTGGCGCCAGCGAACGCGAGCACGAGCGCGGCAGCAACAAGGCGAGGCATGCGATGCATGCGCGCGTACTTAGCACCGACCGTGCCAGCCAGCAGCCCTGTCGAAGCGCCGAGGATCGCCGTGAGGACCGGGCGCCCAACCCCGGGTTTCCTACAGGCGAGTTCCTGCCACCGCGGACAACCTCTCGTTCTTCAACGACCGGGTCGTGTCGGTTTGCCATACAGCCCCGTCGCGATCGCGCTGAACCGACACCGGCGAACCATCGTAAGATGAAGCCATGTCGGCGTCTCAGGCTGCCTCACCCGGTCGCGGCGGCGTCGCAGGGAGTGGCACGCCGCTCGCAGAGGTGGAGCCCGTGAATCGCGGCCAGCGCAACTCGTACCTGATCGAAGGCAAGCGCCAGCACACGGCGACGCACCTGATCGGGACGACCCTGGCCACCTCTATCAACTTCGGGATCCTCTACGACGCGGGCTTCCCGCTGTGGCGGATCGGCGCGCTCGCGCTCTCGTTCCTGGTGTTCATGTCGGTGCAGTGGCTGATCATCCACCGCACCGCCCACGGCGAGTCGCTCGATCGATCGTTCACGATCATCAACTCGATCGCCCAGCTGCACATGTCATTCGCCGCGACCCTGACCGGCGGCCTGCACAGCCCGTTCACGCCCAGCCTGGCGCTCGGCGCGATGCTCGCCTTCATCTTCTTCGGCCCGCGCCGCCCCTCGTCCACCACCATGGTCGGGCTCCTCGGCGTGCTCATCGCGATCATGGCGGTGCTGCCCCAGTCCGCGCTCGGCCCGCCCCTGCCCAACGCCCACTACGCGCTGCTCGCGGTCAGCACGATCGGCTGGTCGCTCTTCATGATCCACTCGTTCCTGGTGAAGCTGAGCGACGCGACGGTCCGCGCGACCTGCGCGATCAGCGACCTGCGCGCCGATCGCGTCGCCGACGCCGAGGCCCAGGCGCGGCGCCTGCAGTCGGTCGGCGCCAAGGTCGCCCACGAGCTCAAGAACCCGCTGGCCGCGATCAAGGGCCTGGTCCAGCTGGTGGCCCGCGCGCCCGAGTCGCCCAAGACCAAGGAGCGGCTCGCGGTCGTCGAGAGCGAGGTCGATCGCATGGAGGCGATCCTCCGCGAGTACCTGTCGTTCGCGCGGCCGCTCGAGGATCTGCAGGTGCTGCCGATCGATCTCGCCGCGATCACCGCCGATGCCGCGAGCGTGCTCTCGGGCCGCCTCGAGCAGGGCCGGATCGCGGTCGAGGCCGCGCTCGATCCCGCGCCGCTCGCGGGCGACGCGCGCCGCCTGAAGGAGGCGCTCATCAACCTGCTCGCCAACGCGATCGAGGCCACGCCGGCGGGTGGGCGGATCCGGATCGCGACCATGCCGCGCCCGTGCGGCGGCGTCCGCCTCGAGATCAGCGACACCGGCCGCGGCATCCGACCGGAGGACCTCGGCCGCCTCGGCACCTCGTTCTTCACGACCCGCGCGGCCGGCACCGGGCTCGGCGTGGTGCTCGCGGTCGGCGTGATCGCCCAGCACGGCGGCGCGATCGAGATCGCGAGCGAGCACGGCCACGGCACGCAGGTGACGATCGAGCTGCCCGCGGAGCCGCGCCAGGCGACGACCACGCCGCTCACGACCCGAGCCGTGCGCGCGCGAGCGGCCTCGTGAGCGGCGGAGCGGTCCGCTCATGACCACCGTGCTGCTCGTCGACGACGAGCCCGGCGTGCTGTTCACGCTCAAGGAGGTCCTGACCGATCGCGGCCACCGGGTGCTGACCGCGCGCTCGGGCGCCGACGCCCTGCCCCTGGTCGACGAGGCCGAGGTGGTGGTCACCGATCTCGCGATGCCCGGCATGTCGGGCATCGAGCTGATCGGCGCGATCAACGCGCGCGATCCGCAGCTGCCGGTCATCCTGATCACCGCGCACGGCTCGGAGCGCGTGGCGGTCCAGGCGATCAAGGCCGGCGCCTACGACTACCTGCCCAAGCCGTTCGACATCGACGAGGTCGCGCTGGTCATCGAGCGCGCGCTCGAGGCCCGGCAGCTGCGCGTGTCGAACCGCCGGTTCGCGGCCGAGCGGGTGCTGGGCCGGCGGATCATCGCCGAGAGCCGGGTCATGCGCCGGCTGCTCGACGCCGCCGAGCGGGTCGCCAGCAAGGACGTCACCGTGCTGGTGCGCGGCGAGACCGGCACCGGCAAGGAGTTCGTCGCGCACCTGCTGCACGCCGCGTCGCCGCGGGCCAAGGCGCCGCTGGTCCGCTTCAACTGCGCCGCGATCCCGGCGGAGCTCGCCGAGGCGGAGCTGTTCGGTCACGTCAAGGGCGCGTTCACCGGCGCGACCGCGGCGCGCGCCGGGTTCTTCGCCGAGGCCCACGGCGGTACGCTGGTGCTCGACGAGGTCGGCGAGCTGCCGCTGGCGGTCCAGGCCAAGCTCTTGCGCGCGCTGCAGGAGGGCGAGATCCAGCCGGTCGGCTCGGGTCGGGTCGCCAAGGTCGACGTGCGCGTGGTCGCCGCGACCAACCGCGACCTGGTCGCGATGGCCAGGGCCGGGCAGTTCCGCGAGGACCTCTACTACCGGCTCGCGGTCGTCGAGCTGATCGTGCCGCCGCTGCGCGACCGGCCCGAGGACGTGCCGGCGCTGGCGGTCGAGTTCGCGCGCTTCTACGGCGAGAAGTTCGGGATGGGCCCGCTGCGCCTGGCGCCGGCGCTGCTCGAGGCGCTGTCGGCCGAGCCCTGGCCCGGCAACATCCGCCAGCTCGAGAACACGGTCGCGCGCCTGGCCGCGCTGTCGACCGGCGGCGTCATCGGCATCGCCGACTGGCGCGGCGACGAGCCCAGCCGCATGACCGATCCACATGTCCGGGTACCGGACGTCGACGTCGGCGACGAGGCCGGCCCGCGCGACGGCGAGGCGAGCGGCGACGACCGCGGCGACTTCGCGACCGGTCCGTCGCTCAAGGAGCAAGTCGAGGCGTTCGAGCGCGCGGTGGTCGCGCGCGCGCTCGACGCGTGCGGCGGCAACCAGAGCGAGGCCGCGCGCCGGCTCGGCACCAGCCGCGTCACGCTGATCGACAAGCTGCGCAAGTACGGGCTCGGCGCGAAGCGCGAGCGCTGAGCGGCGTCCGGTTCTGTCCGGCGGCCGGACGCGGGAGCCGGTGACCGGACAAGACCGCCGGACGCGGCATGGAGATCCGCGGCGTTGCGCGCGGCACGCGGCGTGCTGAGCCGCGGGCGATGCGGACCAGCAAGTGGATGTGCGGGATGATCGTGAGCGCGGCGACGGCTGCGGGGTGCGTGACGGAAGGCGACCTCAGCGAACCGGCGCCAGACACGCCGCGCGCCGTCGTGGAGGCAGGCACGGTCCTGCGCGTGATCCCGTCGCAGACCCGCCTCGAAATCAGCGCGCGCGTCGATCAGGGCGCCGGCGCGGATGCCGCGCGCGTGACCGTGCCGAGCGTGGGCGGGGCGATCCGCGTGCGCAGCGCCGAGGATCAGCTCGTGATCGAGGCGCTCGGCGTGGACCTGGCGCCGATCGACGTGCCACCGACGGTGATCGCCGGCGGCCTGCGCCTGACCGGGCTCCACCTCGCGCTCGCGGCGCCGGTGGCCACGCACGATCTCATGTGGAGCACGGACGACGACGCGGCGCTCGCGAGCGTGGCGCTCGAGCTCGACCTCGACTGGGCGATCGACACCGGTCGCGGCGCGTATCCGCTGACGCGGCAGCGGCTGGGGCCGATCGCGGCGGTCGTGGCGATCGGGCGCGAGGGCGACGCGGTCACGCTCGACCTCGACGCGTGGGCGCCCGGGCCGGCCTGGAGCTGGGCGGGCATCGTCGGCCTGGACGACCTGTCGCTGTCGCTCATCGGGATCGAGGATTCCGCGGAGCGCTTGTGAGGGCCGCGAGCGCGCCTGGCCCGCTACGGCACGCGCGTGATGACCAGCGGCGCGCCCTTGGTCACGCAGTTCCAGAGGCCCTCGCCGGCCTCGCCATCCTGGACGATCTGGCTGGTCGCCGAGGCCGCGCTGCCGGTGACCTTGTCACCGTCGAACGCGATCCGCGTGTCCAGGGTCAGGCTCTCGCTGGTGAACTTGGCTTCGACCCGGCAGCCGCCGCCATCGACGTACGCGACTTCATCCTCGATCCACTTCTCGGCGTACGGCGGGTCGTCCTCGACGGCGCTGATATGTGGCAGCACGCCCATCGGCTCGACCCGCACGGTCAGCCCGACCTTCCCGACCTCCTTGCAGCTCCGGTCGTCCTTCGCATCCTCGTTCGCCCACGTCGCCGTGGGCGCGACCTCGATCCGGTAGATGCCGGGCACGAGGCACGCCAGCGTCGATTTCGGCTCGCCGACGTCGTGCTGACCGATGATCGCCGTGCCCTTGTCGGTGTCGGAGGTCGCGATGGTGCGGGTCATCCAGCCACCGATCGCGCCGTTCGCGGGATCGACCGTGAGCTTGATCGCGAGGTCACCGACCGTCGAGTTCTTGGCGGTGAGCGTCAGCGCGCAGGCCGCCGGGTCGCGGACGACCGCAAGCGGGCCTGCCTTGAGCCCGAGCATGTTGGCGTCGACGGTGAGCGTGGCCGTGTCACCGGCGAGGTCGAACCGCAACCACCAGCCGACGTTGCGACCGTTCGAGGAGTAGCGCAGGCGGTACTTGCCGTCGAGGCTGCAGGCCGTTGCGGCCGAGCCGGATCCGGAACCCGCGACCGTGCCCGAGCCCGCCGCCGAACCCGACGCCGCGGCCGAGCCCGACGCCGTCCCCGGTCCGGGATCGCTGGCCGGCGCCTCCTTCTTCTTGCAGCCCCCCGCCAGCGCGATCACCACGACCCATGCGTGCCTCATCTCCCCATGCTGCAACAGATCGCCGGATCGCCGCCAGGGCCAGGAACGCGGTCGCGAGGCGCGCGTCCGGCGCCGGCGGTGCTATACCGCCCAGCCGACATGACCGCGCTCATCACCGTCCAGAACCTCGAGAAGAGCTTCGGGGCCCGGCGCGTGCTCGCGGGCGCGTCGTTCGCGGTCCACGACGGCGACCGGATCGCGTTCGTCGGCGTCAACGGCGCCGGCAAGTCGACCTTGCTCAAGATGATCGCCGACGACCTCGGCCCCGAGGAGCACCCCGACAGCGGCCTCATCACGCGGCGCCGCGATCTCGCGCTCGAGTACGTCGCGCAGGAGCCGCGGCTCGATCCCGCGATGACCGTGGCCGAGACGCTGCGCACCGGGCTGCGGGCGCACGCCGACGCGGTCACCCGGCTGGCGGCGATCGAGGACAGCCTGCACACGCTCGGCGGCGCGGCGCTCGACGACGCGCTCGCCGCCCAGGCCGCGCTGCACGAGCGCATCACCGAGCTGGGCGGCTTCGATCAGGATCACGAGATCCGCGGGCTGTCGGCGGCGCTGGATGTCCCGCCGCCGGCGGCGCTGATCGGCTCGCTGTCGATGGGCGAGCGCCGGCGCGTCGCGATCGCGCGCGCGCTCCTGGCCCGGCCCGAGCTGCTCGCCCTCGACGAGCCCACCAACCCCCTCGACGCCGCGACGATCGCGTGGCTCGAGGGCCGCCTGGTCGGGCGCGGCGGCGCGCTCTTGCTCGTGACCCACGATCGCTACTTCCTCGACCGGGTCGCGACCCGGATCCTCGAGCTCGATCGCGGCAACGTCTACGGCCACGACGCCGGCTACGCGAAGTTCCTCGAGCGCCAGGCCGATCGCTGGGCCGCCGAGGATACGGTCTCCGAGAAGCGCTCGATGTTCCTGCGGCGCGAGATCGAGTGGATCCGCCGCGGGCCACAGGCGCGGACCACCAAGGCCAAGGCCCGGATCGATCGCTTCGACGACACGGTGAAGTCGGCGAACGACGCGATCGCGCGCAGCGGCACCGCGCAGCTGCGGCTGTCGACCGGCGGTCGGCTCGGCGGCACGATCGTCGAGCTGCGCAAGCTGGCCCAGGAGATGGGCGGCAAGCCGCTGTTCAAGGACCTCGACCTCCTGTGGAAGCCCGGCGATCGCATCGGCGTCATCGGGCCCAACGGCTGCGGCAAGACCACGCTGGTCCGCACGATCCTCGGGCAGATCGCGCCGACCGCGGGCCAGGTCGTCGTCGGGCAGAACACGCGGTTCGCGTTCATGGACCAGACCCGCGCCGAGCTCGACGACGCGCGCACGGTGCTCGAGGAGGTCGCGGGCGACAGCGAGGTCGTGAACCTCGACGACGGCCCGGTCCATCCGCGCACGTTCCTGCGCATGCTCCTGTTCGACGACGCGTTCGCCGACGCCAAGGTCGGGGTGCTGTCGGGCGGCGAGCGCAACCGCGTGCAGCTCGCGAAGCTCCTACGCGCCGGCGGCAACTTCCTGATCCTCGACGAGCCGACCAACGATCTCGACGTGCTCACGCTGGGCGTGCTCGAGGACGCGCTGGCCGCGTTCGCCGGCTGCGCGCTGATCGTGTCGCACGATCGCTGGTTCCTCGATCGCGTGGCGACCGGCATCCTCGCGTTCGAGAGCGACGGCCGGGTCGAGTTCTTCGAGGGCTCGTGCTCCGACTACCTCGCGCGCGGCCGGACCCAGGCGCGCGCGACCGCGACCGCGAGCGCACCGACGGTGGCGCCCGCACCCGCGCGGGTCGTCCCGCCCAAGGCCCGCAAGCTCACCTTCAAGGAGCGCATCGAGCTCGACGGCATGGAGGCCGCGATCGCCGCCGCCGAGGAGGACGTCGCGAGCCGCGAGGCCGTGCTGCAGGACGGCGACCTCTACTCGACCCGCGCCGCCGAGGTGCCGACGCTCATCGCGGCGCTCGATCGCGCGCGCGCGCAGGTCGAGGCGCTGTACGCGCGCTGGCAGGAGCTCGAGGCGATCGCCGCGGCGTCGGCGTAGCGATCGCGCGACGTCCACGCGCGCCGGTGACGGCCCGCGCCGCCGCGGCGCGCTACAGCGCGAGCGCGACGATCGCGCCGACCGCGCCGCCGATCGCGAGCAGGCCGACGATGATCCAGACGACCTTGTTCGAGCCGCCGGCCTTCGGTCGCATGACCGGCTGGGTCGCGTCGCCCTGGCGCGGCGGCACGTAGGCCATCGGCGCGCCGGCGGGCGGCTGAGGCGGCGCGTATGCGGGCGCGAGCGGCGCGGCCGCCACCGGTGCGGCCTGCGCCGGCGGCATCGCGGGCGGCGCTCCGACCTGCCCGGGCTCGCCGCGC
>JAIOQA010000162.1 GCA_021413675.1 Deltaproteobacteria bacterium
GGCGGGTGAATCTTGGTTGGGTGACCAACCGAGATTCGTCTCCGCGGCGCAGCGCGGGAGCGCGAGCGCTGGACGCGCAGGCGGGCAGGCAGGCAGGCAGGCGGGGAGGCGGGGAGGCGGGGAGGCGGGCGGGCGGGCAGGTAGGCGGCGTGTGCGTTCGTCCCGCGGTGCAACGCGGGCGTGCGAGCGCTGGAAGCGCAGGCGGCCGGCAGGCGGCCGGCCGTGTGCGCGTGCGTGCCCGGCCGCCGGCCCGTCTGCCCGTCTGCCCGTCTGCCCGTCTGCCCACGCACGCCTCGTGAACCTTGGTTGGTTGACCAACCAATAAACGAGCGCGTGAGGCTGCGAGGATGGGCGGCCGGGGGGCGGATGCGATCGGGACGGCGCCGCGCGGCGCCGTGACGTCGTCGGGGGGCCTGCCGGGGCGCGTGGCTCGCGCGCGTGCGTCGGCCCGGAGGGAAATCTTGGTTGGTCATACAACCAAGATTGAGGTGCCGTCGCACCTCGCCGGGCGCACGATGCGGTGTTCCGCGGTGCGCCGACGTGGGGGCGCGATCGGCGGTGGCGCGGGGCACGTGCGCCGGAGGCGATGCCACGGATGCGAGCGAGGCATCGCCACGGACGCGACCGAGGCAACGCCACGGACACGACCGAGGCGACCGGCGCTGACGCCGCGCTGCTCGCGCTGCCCGCGCTATCCGCGCTGCTCGCGCTGTCCGCGCTGTCCGCGCTGCCCGCGCTGCCCGCGCTATCCGCGCTGCCCGCGCTGTCCGCGCTGCCCGCGCTGGCATGGCACGATGGCGCGATGAGCGGAGACGTGATGGCGGCGCTCGATGCGCGGCACGAGGGCGCGTTGCGGCGATTGCACGTCGCGGTTCGCCTGGAGCTGAACCGGTTCGTGAGCGCGGCAATCGAGGATCGCCTGCGCACGCGGCCACTCTTCCTGGCGGGATTGAGCGCCGGGGCGCGGCAATCGCTGCGCGAGCGCGTCGATCGCGATGCGTTCGAGGCAGCGGAGTCGGTGGCGCAGCCGGTCGCCGATCTGCGGGTGTACTACGGCGCCGAGACGCGCACGATCGAGGAGGAGGACCGCGGGTTCGCGTCGACGATCGCCGATGCGGCGCACGCGGTCGCGGCGAGGTTGCTGGGAGCGCTGGCGTTTCCCGGCGACGACACGCCGGACTCGTCCGAGGGCCCCGCGGGGGCGAGCGAGGTCGGGCACGCGCTGCGCTTCGTGCCGTCGGCGTCGCTGATGTGGGCCTGGCGGCAGGTGCGCGAGCTCGACACGGTGCGCAACCAGCTCGCGGACGGGGCACCGCCGAGCTTCGAGACCCGCTGGCATTTGCCCGAGCTCGTCGACGGCGGCTGATCGCGGTACCGGCGACGGCGACGCGGCGCGCCGGCTCGACCGACCGCGGGCAGGATCACGCGGTCGGTCGATCGCGCGAGATCCGCGTCGAGGGGTGCGCTATCGTCGAGCGATGGTTGCGGTCACGCAGTGGGCGAAGCGGACACCGTGGTCGATGGCGCTGGCGGCCCTGGCGGTCGCGGCCGGGATCCGGGCGGAGCGGGGCGGGCGGCACGCGTGTCACTGCCCGGCGGATCCGGCGGGGGCGCGGGTGATGCTGGAGGTCGAGTACGACGGCCCCGCGCCCGCGCGCGCGGTCGCGGCGGTGCTCGACGACGGGCTCGCCGATCGCGTCGCGCCGCTGTTCACGCGCGATGACGCCGAGCTGCGGCGGTGGGTGCTCGTCGAGACCCACGATGCCGAGACCGCGCTCGCGGCGCTGCGTGCGCAGCCGGGCGTGCGGCACGCGGAGATCGCGCCGCAGGTCGCCGATGCGGCGATCGATCCGGGTGCCGCGGCGTTCGCGCCGCTCGACGACGGGCCGAGCTGCCCGCTGAAGACGCCGTCGTACGCGGAGAGCCAGGAGTACGCGGGGCCGGCGCCAGCGGGGATCGATGCGCCCGCGGCCTGGGCGCTGCCCGGCGGGCGCGGCGAGGGCGTCTGGCTCGCGGACATCGAGAGCGCGTGGAACCCGGCGCACGAGGATCTGCCGGGCGATCGCATCGAGAAGGTCACGCGCGGGCGCGGCTCCGATCACAGCGAGCACGGCACCGCGGTGCTGGGCGAGCTCGTCGGCGTCGACAACGGGCTCGGGGTCACCGGCCTCGCGCCGGCGATCGAGCGGATCTACACCGCGAGCTACCTCGACGCGCCGCTCGCCGGCGCGATCGATCGCGCGGCCGCGAAGCTGCGCCAGGGCGACGTGATGCTGCTCGAGGTGCAGGGCACCGGCCCCCGCAATCGCTACGTGCCGGTCGAGTACTGGTCGTCGGTGTTCGCGGTGATCCAGCGCGCGACCGCGCGCGGCGTGATCGTGGTGGAGGCCGCGGGCAACGGCAGCGAGGATCTCGATCATCCGGCCTACAAGGGCGCGTTCGACCGCCGCCGCCGCGACTCGGGCGCGATCCTGGTCGGCGCGGGCGCGCCGCCACGGCCCGGCTTCGTCGCGCGCGCGCGCCTCGACTTCTCCAACTACGGCGCGCGCGTCGACGTGCAGGGCTGGGGTCGGCGCGTGACCACGCTCGACTACGGCGATCTGCAGCGCTGCAGCAGCGCGCGCGATGGTCGGCCGCGCGACTACACCGGTGCGTTCGCGGGCACGTCGAGTGCCTCGCCGATCGTCGCAGGCGCCGCGGTGCAGCTCGCGGGCGTGTACCGCGCGCGGCACGGCGCGCCGATCTCGCCGCAGCTGGTGCGCGATCTGCTCACGCAGACCGGCACGCCGCAGGTGGCTGGACCAGGCGCGCCGCTGGCGCAGCACATCGGACCGCTCCCGGACCTGCGCGCAGCGCTGGCAGCGCTCGACGGCTACTGACGCCGGACGATTGTCTGCAACCTGCGCGCGTTGGCGCTATCCTGGTTGATGCGACGGATGGTGTTCACGCTCCACGAACGATCGATGGTGTGCTGCGCGAGCCTTCCCGGGGCGCGCGCGTGATCGCCCGCCGCGTGATGCACGTGCCGTGGCCCGGCGTGGCCGCGGCGGTGCTGCTGGTCGGCGGGTTCTGGATCCAGTTCCGGCCGCGCGCCAAGGACGAGCCGGAAGCCGCTTTCGCCAAAGCGACAATGTCGCAGTGCGACGATCACACGCAGGAGCCCGACTTCGACGAGGTCGAGTTCGCTGGCACCGCGGCGCAGCTCGCCGCGCGGCTCGGCGATCGCCACGAGGTCGAGCCGATGTTCCCCATCGACGAGCCGGCGCTCGCGCACTGGTTCCGCGTGCCGCACGCCGCGGCCAACCGGCTCGCGACGATCCCGGGCGTGACCTACGTCGGCGCGCCGCCGCGCATCGCCGCGCCGCACGGTCCGCGCGACGCTTCGGCGAGGCGCGGGTTCACGCGCTGTGCCGAGAAGACCTCGTCGCTGGTCGACGCGCAGGCGTACCTCGAGGCAGCGCCCGGCTGCATCGATGCGCTCGCCGGCTGGACGCACCCGGGCGGGCGTGGCGAGCACATCCAGCTCGGCGTGGTCTCCACCAGCCTGGCCCGTCGGCACGAAGACCTGCCCAAGGATCGGATCGATCTCGTCGGCCGCGGGGATGCGTCGCCCGAGACCGGGGCGACGCTCGGCGTGGTGATCGCGGCCGACAACCACGTCGGCATGACCGGCATCGCGCCGGCGATCACGCGCACGACCCTGAGCAACGCGAGCGGCACCTCGCTCGCCGAGGCGGTCGAGGCGGCGGTGCACAACCTGCGTCCCGGTGACGTGCTGCTCCTCGACGTCGACGGCGAGAGCGGCGCGACCCTCGGCGACACCCGCCGCGTGCCCGTCGAGTACTGGCCGTCGGTGTTCGCGGTGATCAAGCACGCGACGTCGCGCGGCGTGATCGTCGTCGAGGCCGCGGGCGACGGCGGCGTCGACCTCGATGCGCCCGCGTTCGCCGGCGCGTTCGATCGCACGCGCCGCGACTCGGGCGCGATTCTCGTGGGCGCCGGCGCGCCGGCGGTGTCGTCGCTGGCCCGATCGCGGCTGCCGTTCTCGAACTTCGGCCGCCGCGTCGACGTGCAGGGCTGGGGCGCGCAGGTCGCCTCGGTCGGCGGCGGCGAGCTGCAGTGGTGCGCCGATCCCGAGGCCGACAAGCTCGGCGGTCCCGAGGTCGCGCACAAGGACCGGCGCGACTACACCGACGTCGCGGGCGGCAGCGGCGTCGCCGCGGCGATGGTCGCGGGCGCGGCGGCGCAGATCTCCGGCGCGTATCGCGAGGCGCACGATGCGCCGATCGCGCCGGCGGTGCTGCGCGATCTGCTGGTCGCGACCGGCTCGCCGCAGGTCGCGACGCCGGAGGCGCTGGTCGCACAGCACATCGGGCCGCTGCCGGACGTGAAGGCGGCCCTGGCCGCGATCGATCGTCGCTGACGCGCGATTTCGGCAACGCGTTTCACGCGCGCGTTGTCGTGACGATCGACATGCTGGCGATCGGGCGGCGGATGATGCGGGTGCCGTGGCACCGGGCGGTGGCGGCGGTCGTCGTCGTCGGAGGCATCCAGATCGAGCGCAGGTGGATCGACCGCGCGCAACGCGAGGCCGAGCGTCGCGCCTCGGCATCGATCGACAGCGTCTGCGAGTGCGCCAGTCCGCCCCGGCCGCGCGTGGTCCCGATGTCCGACGAGGTCGAGTTCGCCGGCTCGGCGGGCATGCTCGCGGGGCTGATCGCGCTGCGCGGCGATGGGCGCACGACGGTCGAGCCGCTGTTCCCGCCGGAGGAGATCGCGCTGTCTCACTGGTACCGGATCACGCCGTCGCCAGCGGGCCTCGGGATCCCGTTCGTGCGCGGCGGCGGCACCGCGCCGCAGGTGTGGCCGGCGCGCGGGCCGCGCGACGAGGCGGCGGGGCGAATCGATGCGACGGACGATCGTCCGACGCCATCGTGGCTGTCGGGCCAGCGCTACCTCGCACCCGCGCCCGATGGCATCGACGCGATCGCCGGCTGGGCACGGCCCGGCGGCGCGGGCCAGGCGGTGCGCCTCGCGGTCGTGGAGCATCGCAGCGTGAGCGCACACGAGGATCTGCCGGCGGATCGGATCGCGATCGAGCGGCGCGGCAGTGGGAGCCCAGCAGCCCTCGGGGTGCTGATCGCGACGGACGACGGCCGCGGCGTGACCGGCATCGTGCCGGCGGTTCCCTGGACGATCGTCGTCGGAGAGGACCGCGGGTCGCTCGCGCAGGCGATCGAGCGCGCCGCCCACGATCTCCGCGCCGGCGACGTGCTCCTCATCGATGTCGAGGGCGAGCTCGCGAGCGACCGCGCCGAGGGCGCGCGCCTGCCGGTCGAGTACTGGCCGTCGTCGTTCGCGGTGATCCAGGCGGCGACCGCGCGCGGCGTGATCGTGGTCGAGGCCGCGGGCGATGACGGGATCGATCTCGACGACCCTCGCTACGGGCGTGCGTTCGATCGCCGCGTGCGCGACTCCGGAGCGATCCTCGTCGGCGCCGGTGCGCCGGCCGGCCCGGCGGCGCGCTCGCGGCTCGGCTTCTCGAACCACGGCGCCCGCGTCGACCTCCAGGGCTGGGGCGCGCAGGTCACGACGATCGGCGGCGGCGATCTGCAGCGCACGCGCGACTGGGACAGCCGCGCTCGCGACTACACGGCGGTGGCTGGCGGGACGGGCACGGCGGCGGCGATCGTCGCGGGCGCCGCGGCGCAGATCGCGAGCGTCTACCGCGCGGCGCACGGCGAAGCGATCGCGCCCGCGCAGTTGCGCGCACTGCTGGTCGCGACCGGCACGCCGCAGGTCGATGCGCCAGGCGCGCCGCTAAGCGAGCACATCGGGCCCCTGCCGAACGTGCAGGCGGCGCTGGCCGCGATCGATCGTCGCTGACGCGCGACCGCGGCGACGCCCGACGCTGCCCGACGCTGGCCGACGCTATCCGAGCTGAGCGAGCACGCCTTCGAGGTGCGCGTCGAAGCGCTGGCGGTCCGCGGCGAGGAAGTCGGGCGACAGCCCATCGCGCACCAGCTCGGCGTGGCGGCGCAGGTGCGCGCGCTGCGCGGCGCTGGCTGGGCGGGCCGCGACCTCGATCGCGCGGAGCAGGCGGATCGACACCGCGAGGTCGGTGCGGCCGTACTGGCGGAGCTGGTTGAACGCGAGGTCGGCGAGCTGCGCGAAGGTCGGCTGCGGGATCACGACCCGCGCGACGCCGCCGTCGGCGAGCACGCGCGCGCCGCAGCGGCGCGGGGCGATCGCGGCGAGCAGGCTGCCGAGCCGATCGATGCAGGTGCACGCGGTGCTGGGGTCGTTGACCGCCGGCGAGATCGCCTTGAGCGCGACGTCGACGAGCTGGCGCACGCCGAAGCCCACGTCCGGCTGCATCGTGCGCACCGGGCCGAGGTCGAAGGCATCGCGGCAGGCCGCGAGCACCGCCGGTGACGCGTCGCCGCCGACGAGGCGCGCGACCGCGGCGCCCCGCGGCACGTAGTCGCCGGGCTCGACCGCGACGTGGACGGTCACGCCGTGGTCGCGCGCGATCGCGATCAGCCCGTCGTGATCGACGAGCTGCAGGTAGCCCTCGCCGGTCGACGTCACCGCGGTCGCCTCGCCGAGCGCCGGCACCGCGACCGCCGCCTCGGCGCGGTAGACGTCGTCGATCACCTCGCTGGTCTCGTGCGCGATCCGGTCGACGAGGTTGTTGACCTGGATGCCGGTCGCGATGTGGTGGAGGAAGTAGATGAGGAACACGAGGCAGGCGAGCCCGAGCAGGCAGCCGACCGCGACCGCCCAGGTCGGCACCCACGCCGGATCGGTCGTGGTCGCGCGCATGACCAGCAGGCAGTAGACGAACGTGCCGAGGAAGACCCCGAGCGTGCGCTGGCTGACCGGATCGCGGACGAACCCGCCGAGGATGCGCGGCGAGAACTGCACCGACGCCAGCGACAGCGCGACCAGCAGCACCGAGTAGACGATCGAGACGACCGCCATCATCGAGCCGGCGATCGCGCCGAGCACGGCCAGCGCCGAGCCGGGATCGTTGCGGAAGAACCAGCCGCCGCCGGCCCAGCGCGGCAGCGCCTCGTGGGCCTCGAGCTCGATGAGCGCGAGGCCGACCGCGGCCAGCGCGACGGTCATGGCGGCGGGGACCAGCAGCATGCCGCCGGTCAGATCATGCGCGAGCTGGCGCAGGCGAAAGCGGAAGCGCGCGGCCACGCGTCATTGTACGCGCGCGGCCCGCCCGCGCGCTCGGAGCCTGTGAGGCGTTCGCCTTCAGGCTCTTGTTCGATCGATCGGCCCGCGCGAGGACGCGCTGCCCGATCTCCTCCGGACCTGAGCCGCCTCGCTGCGCTCGGCTCAGAACCTGTGAAGCTTTCGCTTCCAGGTTCTCTTTCGATCGATCGGCCCCGTCGAGGACGACGGTCCCGATCTCATCCGGACCCTGAACCGGCTCACTTCGTTCGCCTCAGCCCAGGTATGCGTCGTGACAGACCGCCTCGATGTTGTGGCCATCGGGGTCGAGGACGAACGCGCCGTAGTAGTGCTCGTGGTACTGCGGGCGCGTGCCGGGGGGGCCGTTGTCCTTGGCGCCCGCCGCGATCGCGGCCTCGTAGAACGCCTTGACCAGCGAGCGGGTCTTGGCGTGGAAGCTGACGTGGATCGAGCCGCCGACCGGCCCGACGCTGATCCAGAAGTCGGGCTTGGGCGCGACGCCGAAGCCGGCGACGCCGGGGAACTCCATGAGCAGCGTGTAGCCGAGGGGCGCGAGCGCGGCCTTGTAGAACGCGGTCGACTTCGCGACGTCGGTGACCTTGATGCCGAGGTGATCGATCATGCTGGCGCGAACCTCGCGCGCGCGCCGACCGCCGTCAACTGCTGACCGCGCGAACCGCGCCCGACCGCGGGCCCACGATCACAGACAACGGCACGCCACCGGGCGACACTCGGACCGATGCGAACCTTGCTCGGCGCGGTTGCGCTCGCGCTCGTCGGCTGCGGCGACGACATCCCCGACGCGTTCGATGGGCTGGTGCTGGTGTCAGGCCCGTCGCCGTACGTCGACGGATGTGAGCAGGAGCCGGTCGATGGCGTGCTCTACCGCGGCAGCGAGGTCGAGCCGTCGATCGCGGTGGATCCGACCGACGCGCGCCATTGGATCGGCATGTGGCAGCAGGACCGCTGGTCGAACGGCGGATCGCGGGGCCTGGGCACGGCCGTGACCCGCGACGGTGGCGCGACCTGGACACAGGCGTTCCTGCCGTGGAGCCGGTGTGGCGGCGGCACCGTCGCCAGCGGCGGCGACTACGAGCGCGCGACCGATCCGTGGGTGTCGTTCGGCCCGACCGGCACGGCCTACGCGATCGGCCTCGCGTTCGACAACGCGACCGCGCGCAACGCCGTGCTGGTCGCGCGGTCCGACGATGGCGGCGCGACCTGGGGCCCGACCCAGGCGCTGCAGACCGACGAGGATCCCGATGTCTTCAACGACAAGGAGTCGATCCTCGCCGACCCGACCGCGCCCGGCCGGGTGTTCGCGATGTGGGATCGGCTGACCGGCCAGCTGCAGCCGACGATGCCGATCGGCACCGGGCCGCTGATGTTCGCGCGCGCCGTCGACGATGTCTGGGAACCGGCGCGCGCGATCTACGACCCCGGCGTGGACGCGCAGACGATCGGCGCGGTCGCCGCGGTGCTGCCCGACGGCGCGGTGGTCATCGCGTTCGCGCGGCTCTTCATGATCAGCACCGACCACGCGACCGCCGAGCTCGCGGTGATCCGCTCGACCGATCACGGCGCGACGTGGTCGGCGCCGATCGCGATCGCGCCGTGGTCCGCGCATGGCATCGGTGACCCGCACCGCACCGACACCTTCATCCGCGATGGCAGCCTGCTGCCATCCATCGCGGTCGACCCGACGACCGGCCTGCTCTACGTGGTGTGGGAAGGCACCGCGCAGGATGGCCAGCCCGACACGATCCTCGCGTACACGTCGAGCGACGGCGGGCAGACCTGGACCCGCCTCCCGTCGCCGGCCCCCGAGCCGTCGGTCGCGGCGTTCACGCCGACCGTCGCGGTCAACGCCAGCGGCGCGGTCGGTGTCTCGTACTACGACCAGCGCGGCGTCGACCTCGGCGACGCCGACTCCTTCCGCGCCCGCGCCTGGCTCGCGACCTCGACCGATCACGGCGCGACCTGGAGCAACACGCCCCTGTCCGAGCGCTTCGATCTGCGCCGCGCCGCCGTCGGCAAGACGTACTTCCTCGGCGACTACCAGGGGCTCGCCGTCGCCGGTGAGGCGTTCGTGCCGTTCTTCGGCGCGGCGATCTACGGCGCCGATCCGAGCGGCATCTTCACGCGCCCGCTGCCGTAGCCGCGCGGATCGTGCGCGGACGGTGTCGCGCGCGACCCCCGTGTCCGAGGACGTCGCTCGCCTGCGCGGCGCGAGAGTTGCGCGATCGTGTCGCGCGCACGCGCGTCCGTATCGATCGCCACAATCGAGGTTGCGCTTGATAGCGCGGCGCGGATCGACGAAGAACGAAGCGGGCTCGTCGACGGTGATCGAGGATCACGCGATCGATGGCCTCCGTATGGCGATGTCGTACGGGACCCGCGTCTTCTGGAAAGGAACGACCGCAATGGGAGAGCTCTGTTCTCGGTTCGTGCGCCCGATTCGCCCCCTGTGTGCTGGCCTACTCGCGACGATCGGCCTCGTCACCGGTTGTATCGCCGACGACGATCTCGCGACCGGCGAATCACGCGGCGAGGTGCAGCCCGCCGTCCACGTCGATCCGCGGCGATCGCTGGTGGTGACCGAGCAGGCGATCCTCGCGCGGTTCCCGCTGCAGCGCGTGCTCGATCAGCTGGTGGCGCAGAGCGGGGTGGCGGGGCTCGACGCGCGCGGGCTGTTCCATCAGTGGTGGGACACGCAGAATCCCGGGCCGGGGCTGGGCGCGGGCCCGCACTGCAACGACGTGGTCGCGGATGTCCTCGGGCCGGTCCTCAACGGATTTCCTTATCCGTGCCGCGCCGAGGGCGCGCTCGCGGCGGTCGATCCGTTCATCAACGCCGGCACCAACCCCGACGAGTACATCCCGATCGCGCTGTTCAACCGTTTCGACCTCACGCCGGGCGATGCCTCGAACTGCGGCGAGTACCGCATCGTCTATGCGCGGCGAGCCGGGCAGTCGAACACCGCGCAGCGCAACCTGATCATCTTCGAGATGGCGCTCGCCAACCCGCACCCGCAGCAGGAGCTGAAGGGCTGCCGCAAGATCGTCGACTTCTGGGCCGGGCTCACCGACCAGAACGACGTCACCGCGCGCGCCGACGCGCTCGAGCAGTTCTACTTCACCGGCATCCCGAGCATCGATCCGGTGGTCAGCGTCGATCACCTCGGCGGCGGGCCGACCGGCGCGGGCCAGATCCGCACCAACCAGTTCATCCAGGAGACGGTGACGCCGCGGATCTGGGATCTGCGCGAGTTCAAGCTGCGGCGCACCTGTAGCGGCACCACCTGCACCGCGATGACGGTCGTGCCGGTGACGGTCAAGACCAACCCGTTCGGTGGGCTGTTCCGTGCGGACTCACCCGATGCGCGCGCGCCGGCGTTCCAGGCGGCGTTCCTCGATCAGGTGCCCGCGCTGGCGGCGAGCGATCTCGCGTCGATCGACTTCGCGATCAGCGACACGTTCAACGCCGCGCAGTCGCCGTCGAGCGGCACCGAGAACAACTACGTCACCCAGCTCGCGGCGTCGCCGGGTGGGTTCCGCGATCAGATCGCGGCGCGGCTCGCGGCGATCGGCAGCGCGCTCACGCCCGAGGATGTGGTCGCGCGAGCCCAGGCGCTGTCGTGCGCAGGCTGTCATCGCCTCGACAACAACCTGGCGATCGGTGGTGGCCTGGTGTGGCCCGCGTCGGCGGGGTTCGTGCATGTCAGCGAGCGCGACACCGAGACCGTCGACGGCCAGCCTCGCTTCGTGATCTCACCGGCGCTGGTCAACGCGTTCCTGCCCAAGCGCCAGCAGGTGATGGAGGACTACCTGAACGACAAGCTCAAGAAGCCCAAGAACCCCGCGGATCCGATCGGCGGTCGGCGCGTCCACTAGCGATCACGCGCCGAAGTGCCCGGCCCAGAGCGCCGCGAGGCGCGGCTCGCGATCGATCGCGATCGCCGCCGCGTGGACGCGCGGGCAGGTCGCCGCGAACCACGGGCGACGCGGCCGCCATCGGGTCATGACCGACAGGTAGAGATCGATCGCGGAGCGGGTCTCGCCGAGGAAGTACGGCGCGCCGCACGCGGCTTCGACGTGGCGCCACAGGTCCTGCGCGCGGGCGTCGGTCGCGGCCCGCAGCCGATCGCCGTCGGGCACGTAGCGTGTGGGCACGTCGCCGAACGTGAAGGTCGGGTAGATCGCCGCGACCAGGAACGTGAGCCAGCGCAGGAAGCGCGGGCGATCGGCGTGCCCGGGCGCAGGCGCGAGGCCGGCGTGCGGCGCGCGCTCGGCGATCAGCAGCACCATCGCCGCGCTCTCCGTCATGACCGTGCCGTCGGCGAGGACCGCGGTCGGGACCTCGACGAGCGGGTTCAGCGCGGCGAGCCGGTCGCGATCGCGCAGGACCGCGAGATCGATCGCGATCGGCTCGTACGGGATGTCGGCGAGGAGGAGCGCGGCCTCGACGATCGCGCTGCCGCAGCCGGCCTGGCCGAAGAGGCGCCACACGGAGTCATCGGACATGGGCGCAGCGTAACGCGCGCGCGGCGCACGATCACTCGCGCCAGGCCAGGTCGGCGGTGCGCTCGCCGTCGTACGTAATGCTGGTCACGTGCATGCGCGTGGGCGATCGGAACTCGACGGCGGTCAGCATCAGGCCGATCTCGGGCTCGCGGTAGATCGCCTCGGCGAGGTGGAGGCGCTGGACGAGCGCGAGGCGCCCGCCGCCGACGGGCATGCGGTAGATGTCGCCGCGCACGTCGCGACAGACGATCCAGCGGCCGCCGGGTGAGAGCGTCGGCGCGGCGCACGCGGCCACCTCGACCGCGGTCATCGCCGCGAGATCGACGCGGTACAGCCGCGCCGCGTAGTCGTGCGCCGGTGTCTGGTCGCTGGTGCCGGCGAAGGCGGTCACGCCGTCGGGGAGGATGACCTGGATGCCGAGGCCCTCGATCGCGATGCGGCGCGGGCCATCGCGCCCGGTGATCGCGAAGGTCATGACGTCGCACGGCTCGCCATCGCAGTCGCGCGCGATCGCGATCGCGGCGGTGCCGAGGCCGGTCTCGACGATCGTGCAGTCGACGAGGTCCTCGGTGATCCCGAGCGCCTCCTGGCACCAGGCGGGCGGGGCGGTCCGCACGGCGGTGCGCGTGGCCTCGGGATCGGCCTCTGCGATCGCCGCGTCGGCGCGCGCGAGCCAGGCCGCGACCGCGTGCCGATCCGCGAGGGCGGTCCCGCCGGCCGCCGCGTGCGGGCTGGCGCAGGCGACCAGGGCGAGCAGGGCGTACGCGCGGCTCATCTCCGTGTGACGCGCGGGATGCGGGTTGTGACGCTCGCGGTCGGGCCCGGTGTGGGCTATCCAGACAGGAACATGTCGCTGGTATCGCTGATCAGGGGCCGCCGCGGGGCGAGTGGGTTCGGGTATGCGTCCACCGCCGAGGAGGTGACCGCCGGTCTCGATCTCGCCGGGAAGACCGTGCTCATCACCGGCGTGAACTCCGGGCTCGGCCAGGAGAGCGCGCGCGTGCTGGCGATGCGCGGCGCGCGCATCCTCGGCGCGGCCCGGTCGACGGACAAGGCCGCGGAGGCGTGTCGCGCGTTCGGGCGCGACGCCGTGCCGCTGGCGTGCGAGCTCGCCGATCCCGACTCGGTGCGGCGCTGCGTGGCCAGCGTCCGGGCGCTCGGCATCAAGCTCGATGTGGTGCTGTGCAACGCGGGCATCATGGCGTTGCCGACGCGCGAGCTCGCCCATGGCCAGGAGCTGCAGTTCCTCACCAACCACATCGGGCACTTCATCCTGGTCACCGGGTTGCTCGACAACCTGAGCGATCGCGGGCGCGTGGTGATGCTGTCGAGCACCGCGCACCAGCGCGCGCCGTCGTCCGGCATCCAGTTCGATGACCTCACGTTCGCGCGCGGCTACCGACCGTGGACGGTCTACGGGCACTCGAAGCTCGCGAACCTGCTGTTCGCGCGGTCGCTCGCGAAGCGCTTCGCTGGCAGCGGGCGCACCGCCAACGCCGTGCACCCGGGTGTCATCTCGACCAACCTCGGTCGCCACCTCGGGCTCGCGATGCGGATCGCGTCGCCGATCGCCGATGCGATCGCGCTGAAGACGATCCCGCAGGGCGCGGCCACGCAGTGCTACGTCGCGGCGCGCCCCGAGCTGGCGAGCGTCAACGGCGAGTACTTCTCGCACTGCAACGTCGCGACCTCCACCGCCGCCGGCCGCGACATCGCGATGGCCGAGCGGCTGTGGACGGTCACCGAGAAGATCGTCGCGAATCTCTAGCGCTCGAGCTCGAACGCCAGGCGGCGCTGGTCGGCCGGCACCTGCGCGCCGGACTCGTCGACGACCCAGTCGCTGATGATCAGCTCGCACGCCGAATCCGCCGGGTACGGCGTCGTCGGCCGCGGCGTGACGACGATCGCCGGGCCGACCGGATCGGTGGTGTTGTCGCCGTCGCGCTCGTAGGTCGCCGTGATCGGCACCCGCTCGCCGCCGCAGGTCATCTCGATGACGCCGGTGTTGAGCGCCGCGGTGCAGATGTCGCCGGTGCAGCTCCGGGTGACGAACCCGTCGCCGAGGAACTCGTCGACGACGATGCGGAGCTGCAGGTCGTTGGTGCTCTCGGGCCCGATCCGCGCATCGGCCCTGGCGCGGCGAAAGTCGGCGGCGCTGGCCGGGCAGTACCGCGCCGGGCCTGCGGGGTCGAGGTGGCCGTCGACGTAGCGACAGACCAGCGTGCGCGGGGTCGGATCGAGCTGCGAGGTGGCGAGCAGCGCCAGCACCTCGGGCGGACCCGCGGGTCGGTGCGGCGGCGGTGGCGGCGGCGCCGCCGCGCCCTCGAAGTGCCGACACGTCGTCTCGTACTTGCTCGCGCACCCGCGCTCGTCGTCGGTGCACGCGGTGCGATCGTCGTGCGCGCACCACGCATCGTCGCGCGGTGTGCAGGCGGTCTTGAAATCCGGCGACAGCTGGAAGCCGCTCGTGCCGCACGCCTCGCTGCTGGTGAAGCACGTCGTGCCGGCGCAGTAGAACGCGGCCGGCGCTGGCGCGGGCGATGCGGTCGAGCCGGTCCGGTGGCTCGGCATCGGCATGCAGCTCGTGAGAACCGTGACCACGCATACGTGCATCGATCGCATCGACCGATGCTAGCCGAGCTCGTCGCGCAACCGCGGTTCGACCACGGTCGATTCTCACCCTCGACGGAGAATCACGCGCGCGTGCGTCGAGCGCGCGCGTTGACAGGTCGATCGGCGGTCGTCAGTCTCCACGACACATCGCCGCGCGTGGCGAGGAGCGACACCGCGATGATGCAGGACCACGAAGCTGTCGAAGCCGCGCTGCACGCGCGCCGCGATATCCCGCCCGCGCCGGTGCTCGGCGAGGATCACGCGCACCACGACGCGCCGGCGATCGTCGATGGCGAAGCGCACGCGGTGGCGCCGCACGAGGCGATCATGGCGGCGTTCGGCCACATGGTCGATGCGCCCGACGGCGCCGTGGGGCCGGCGCCGGTCGTCGCGCCCGCGCCGACCTCGGCGGAGTTCCTGAGCCAGGCGCTGGGCTCGCCGATCGATCAGGATCGCACGCACATGATCCCGACGCAGTTCCATCGGTTCTGGTCGGGCGGCAAGATGTCCGACGACGCGATGGCCAGCCTCACCGAGTCGGCGGCCAAGACCGAGGACACGATGTTCCAGAACAACCTCTGGTACTCGTCGCACCTCGAGCGCGCGATGGACGGCGGCGGCGTGGTGAGCCCGGAGAATCAGGAGCTGCGCGGCGGGCAGCGCGAGCAGCTGGCCGCGCTCGGCTACAACGTGCGCGACATCGCCGAGCTTCTCCAGGACGATCCCAGGCCGCAGTCGCGCATGGATCGATTCCTCGGGCGCCCCGCCGAGACCCGGACCCCGGGGCGGCTCACGCAGAGCGACATGGCCACGATGGCGGGCAAGGCGACCGAGCACGTGCAGGCCGGCGGCGCCGATCGCTGGGACGGCGTGAAGCACATCTCCGACATGGCGCGCCTCATGTACCTGAACGAGGTCGGCGGTCATCACCTCGACGTCGACATGGGCCTCGGCGACATGGATCTGAGCCGGCCGTACTTCCACAACGATCCCGCCGGGCGCGTGCCGCTCATGGGCGCGGTGACCGCGACCAACGACGACCCGATCGCCGACGCGCTCGCCGCGGTGGGCCCGGGGCACGATCGCGATCTGCGCGATCCCGATACCGCGGCGGCGGGCGTGCGCGTCGCCGAGCAGGCGCGCGACATGACCGGCATGCTCAACGGCATGATCGCGAGTCGCCCGGGCAACCCGAACCTGGTCGCGGCGATCGAGCAGCTGCGTGTCGACGCGGTGCATCCGCAGGCCGACATCCCCTCGGGCATGACCGCGAACCCGCGGCTGCTTCACGGCGCGGGTCCGCTACCCGCGGATCGCAGCGTCGCGCGCAATCAGGCCGTGCCGCCGTACCTGTTCGATCTCCAGCACCTGACAGAGGAATCCGACAACCGGTAGGGCGCTCAGGGCCGGCGCCGGAAGTTCTTCGTCACACCGAGAATCGGCCTGGCCTATCCCGGAAATGAAGAAGCCCACCAAGCGTCTCGGTCATTCCTTCGAAACCATCCGCTCGCTCCAGGCCACGGAGCTCGCCCCGGTCAACGGCGGCTCCCTCAGCACCTACGGCACCACCATCATCAACCCGGGCACGACCGGGGGCAGCTTCGGCACGAGCGTGATCAGCGTCGGGACGAGCGGGACCAGCGTGATCAGCCACCGCTAGTCAGCGCGGCGATCTCGTCGGCCGAGAAGCCGTACTCCGCGAAGACCTCGCGGGTGTGCTGGCCCTGGGTCGGCGGCATCGTCGGCGCGGCCGGCGTGCCGAGCGGCGTGCGGACCTGCATGATCGGGCCGAGCGCGCCGCCATCGATCGTGAAGAACACCTCGCGCGCCTGGTGCAGGGGATGGGCGACGACCTCGTGCATCTCCAGGGCGGGTTCGCAGCAGCAGTCGTGGGCGGCGAGGATCGGCAGCCACTCGTCGCGGGTGCGGGTCGCGAGGATCGCGGTGATCTCGGCGCGCACGCGGGCCTGCACGGTCGCGTCGCCGGCGAGCTCGGCGAGCGAGCCCTTGCGGCCGATCGCCTGGTTGAACGCGAGCCAGAACTTGGGCTCGAGGGCGCCGACGGACAGGTAGCCGTCCTTGGTCGGGTACACGCTGTAGCAGGCGAGGGCGCCGTTGAGGGTCTCGGCGCCGCGGGTCGGGCGCACGCCGCAGTCGAGGTTGCCGTACTCCGCGGCGAGCAGGGCGAGCGCGCCCTCGGTCATCGAGATGTCGAGGTGCTCGCCGAGGCCGGTGCGGTTGCGCCCGACGAGCGCGCCCAGCACCGCGGTCGCGCCCCACAGCGCGCCGCCGGCGAGGTCGGCGATCTGCACGCCCGGCATCGCGGGCTGGCGATCGCGCGCCTCGGCGCCCATCGCGAGCACGCCGGCGAGGCCGATGTAGTTGAGGTCGTGGCCGGCGCGCTCGACGTACGGGCCGGTCTGGCCGTAGCCGCTGATCGAGCACAGGATCAGGCGCGGGTTGGTCCGGTGCAGGACCTCCCAGCCGATGCCGAGCTTGTCCATCACGCCCGGGCGAAAGCTCTCGACGATGACATCGGCCTGCGCGGCCATGCGCAGGAACGCGGCGACCGCGCCGGGCGCCTTGAGATCGAGCGCGAGCGAGCGCTTGCCGCGGTTGACCGCGAGGTAGCGGCCGCTGATGCCGCCCTTGGCCGGCGGGAACGCGCGCATGTAGTCGCCGGCCTTGCCGTCCTCGATCTTCACGACGTCGGCGCCCATGTCGGCGAGCGCCATCGTCAGGAACGGGCCGGGCAGGAGGCGCGACAGATCGAGGACGCGGATGCCGGCGAGGGCGTGGGCGAGGCTCATGGCCCGACTATCGCCGAAAACGCAAACGGCGACGCCGAGGCGTCGCCGTCAGGCTCGATCGAGTGCTCGGTTCAGGCCGGGCGCGCGATCTCGAAGAACTGCTGGAGCTTCATCGCCAGCATCGGGTCGCCGGAGACGCGGAGCTTGCCCTGGAAGTAGAGCTGCATGCCGGCGTTCGGGTCGGCGAGCATGGTCTTGAAGTCGTCGTGGGCGACTTCGATCATGCACTGCGACTTGCCGGTGTCACCCTTGTCACAGGTGGGCGGGTTCGCGGTGAGATCGACGGTCCACTCGCCGCCGCCTTCGCCGCTGATCTTGAAGCCGTAGATGGCGTTGACCTCGCGCGCCTTGTCCGGGAACTGCTTCAGGCCCGACGGGACCATGACGTTGAAGAGTTCCTGCGCGTCCTTGGGGAGAGCTACCGACATTGATTCCTCCGTGAACGGATCGCTCGGGTGGTGGGGCCGCGGATCGCGTTCTCCCCGGTCGAGCGGCCCGGTCTTACCGCGGCGCGTCGACGGGCGTCAAGCGGTCACTACAAAGGTAACGCCTGGAGACATTTCGGAGCGACCGCGGCGCTTTACAAGCGGGGCCGGGCCAGCTACGCAGATCCGTGGCCATCGCCGACGCGGTCCTGGTGCTGCTGGCCGCGTTCCTGGGCGGGGCGCTCAACGCGGTCGCCGGCGGTGGCAGCTTCCTCGCGCTCCCGGCGCTGATCTCGATCGGGGTCCCGGCGGTCTCGGCCAACGCCACGACCGCGGTGGCGCTGTGGCCGGGCTCGGTCGCGAGCTCGTTCGCGTACCGGCGGGATCTCGACCAGCCGCGCGCGGTCTGGATCTCGCTGTCGGTCGCGAGCCTGGCCGGCGGCGTGCTCGGCGCGCTGCTCTTGCTCGGCACCTCGAACACCGCGTTCCTGCAGCTCCTGCCCTGGCTGATGCTGGTCGCGTCGCTGACCTTCACGTTCGGCGCGCGGTTCGCGCGGCGGCGCGAGGGCGGCCACGGCCCGTCGCGCGGGGCGATGATCGGGGCGTTCGCGCTGCAGCTGGCGATCGCGACCTACGGCGGCTACTTCGGCGGCGGCATGGGCATCATGATGCTCGCCTACTTCGCGGCGATCGGCATGACCGACATCCACGCGATGAACGGGCTCAAGGCGGTGCTCGCGGTGATCATCAACGGCGTGGCGATCGTCGCGTTCGTGAGCGCCGGCGCGATCGCCTGGACGCCCGGCCTGGTGATGATCGGCGGCGCGATCAGTGGCGGCTGGGTCGGGGCGCGCCTCGCGCGGCGAGTGGCGGCGGCCCGGGTGCGCACGTTCGTCACCGTCGTCGGGTGGGGGATGACCGCGTACTTCTTCTGGCGCGCGTATCACTAGATCGAGTGTCGGGAGTGTCACGCGGACGGTGCAGGCCCGTGTCGCTCTGTTGGATCGCCGGCGCGGTGTCGTGGTATCCGGGGCTATGCGGAAAATTCTCGGAGCGATGTTCGCGATCTCGATGGCGGCATGCGGTGGCGGGACGACGGGCTCGTCTCCCGATGCGCGCGTGGTCAGCAACCCCGACGCGAACCTCACGCCCGACGCCGCGCCCCCGGCCGACGCCGCGTCCCAGACGCTGGGCACGATCCACGCGACGTGGACGCTGCAGGACTGGAACGACAACACCGGCCAGCCGATCGCCGCGGCGTGCCCATCGGGCGCCGACACGGTGATCGTGTACGCGCTGGCGGCGGGGCAGACCGATCCTGCCAACGCGTTCACCGATCTCTTCACCTGCGCCGACGGCTCGGGCACGACCTTCGGCCTGCCGCCGGGCACGTACACGGTCTGGACCGAGGTCGTCAATCACGCCAACACCCTGCTCTACGCGCAGTCGGGCTCGGTGCAGGCGACGGTGGTCGCGAACCAGAACACCAACGTCGCGTTCACGTACCAGGTCAACCGCGGCTACGTGCACGCGAGCTGGAGCCTGATCAGCGCCCAGAACCAGGCGATCACGTGCGCGCAGCGCCCGGCGATCGCCGGCGTCGCCTTCGACGAGACCGGCACCGGCGCGTCGCTGGTCGGCGACATCTTCACGTGCAGCGATCTGCAGGGCACCACGTATCCGCTGCCGCTCGACACGTACACGCTGTCGGTCCAGGCGATCGACAACGGCAACCCGCCGAACGGCATCGGCGCGGCTGCGACGGTGCCCAACGTCAAGGTCACGTTCGGCAACGAGCTGACCGAGGCCGGCGCGGTCGTGCTCGACGTCGACGCCCCCTGAGGCTCGCGTCGCGGGCGACGCCGTGGTACGCGGATCTCGGTGGAGCCGGTCGGCGTTGTGGCAGCGTACCTTCCCGGGCGGCACGTCCGCTCTCGTCTCGAGGTGCGGGCCCGCTGGTGGCTCGCGGTCGCGACCTACGCGATCGCCGCGATGTTCGCGGTGGTGCTGGTGCCGGGCAGCTGGCGCTGGAGCGCGCTCGCGATCGCGGTGGGCGCGCCGCTGCTGTGGCGCTGGTGGCTGCATCGCGCGATGGCGCGCCATGGCGTCGCGGCGGTGGCGCTCAACAGCGCGCTGCGCACCGGCAACTTCGCGCTGGCGGAGCGCGAGGCCGTGGCGCTGCGACGCGCGTTTCCTCGACCGCGCCACGTTGATCGATACGCCGGCTATCAGCTCGCGCAGCTGGTGCTCCGCCAGGGCCGCCTCGCCGACGCCATCGAGATCCTGAGCGAGATCGATCGACAGGGCGGGGTCTTCGGCCATGACTGGTCGATCGCCGCCCGGCTGTCGTTGTTTCATGGACTGCGCGGCGACCTCGAGCCGGCCGAGCGCTGGTTCGTCGAGGCGCAGGCGCGCGCGGCGACCTTCGTGCCGTGGCGGTTCAACCTGGCGCTGGCCGAGGTGGTGATCGACCTTCGCCGCGACAAGTTCGACGATGTCGTCACGTACTTCGCGCGGCACTGGCCCGAGATGGAGCGCACGCTCACCGGCGAGGCGCTGCGCCCGCTGCGCTTGCTGCGCGCGTTCGCGCTGGCGTCGGTGAACGGCGCGCGCGGTGCGGGTGCCGCTTCGATGCACCTCGATGCCCTGCGGCCGGCGCGCGTCGAGGAGTTCGCGTGTCTCGCGACCGAGTGGCCGGCGCTCGATGCGTTCATCCGCACGTCGCTACCGAGCTGACGTCTGATCGACGCCGAAAAAACGAACCGCGCCCGGAATTGGGCGCGGTCCTGGCGGCGGTGCGGGGAAGGGGCGGAAAGGCATCCGCACCGTCGCCGGAATCAGGTGAGGCTCACAGCGAGGGCAGGTCCTGGTCGGCGTAGACGCACGAGGCCGGGTCGCCCTCGGTCGGCAGGTAGCTGGCCGAGTCGGTGTAGTAGGTCTCGCGGAAGCTGGTGTCCCAGCACTCCGACGCGGTGACCTGGACGGCGCCGAGGTCGCCGCCCGAGAGGCGGAGGTCGGTGCGACCGGCGCCGGTCGCGAGCCAGCGCGAGCGGACCACGCCGTCCTCGGCGGCGGTGCCGGCGTCCTCGGTGTCGCCGTGGGTCGCGAAGGTCATGTTGCCCGAGCCGTCGACGGCCTCGCCGTAGGTGTAGTGGTACTGCACCGGCACCAGCACGCCGCCGCGGTCCTCGGCGGAGACGGCGTCGATGTCGAGGGTGCGCGCGGCGAGGTCGTAGGCGACATCGAGGGTGCCGCGGGCGTCGCCGTTGTCGACCGGGTTCACGATCGCGCCGTTGTCGAAGTCGATCGAGAAGTGACCGGTGCCCTCGCCCTCGGGCACGCTCGGGACGGCGTTGCCGTTGACGACCGAGATGAAGCCCGAGCCGGGGTTGGTCTTGTTCTGACCGTCGAGCGACCAGTCGTAGCTGCCGTCGGCGAGCGCGGTGACGGTGAGGCGGTACCGCGCCGGCGCGAGCGGGCCGTCATCCCACGGGCCCCAGGTCGCGGTGTCGCCGTTGGTCTCGGTCGGCGGGAACTGCACGACCGCGTGCACGACGACCAGCACCCACGCGGTGCCGCCGTTGAGCGTGCGCGTGACGTTGCGGGTCGCGACGTACCAGGGCGCGAGCTGGCCCACGGTGCGCGCGGTGCCCTTGTCCGGCAGCTTGATCGCGACCTGCTCCGAGGTCGGGATCACCCGCGCGGCGGGGTGCAGGTCGTCATTCGGCTGGACGCAGCCGGTGGCGGCGATGGCGGTGAGGGCAGCGGCGATGGTCAGCGAGCGAAGGGTGCGCATGGGAGCCTCCATTGTTCGTGGAAGAACCCATGAGCACGCGGCGTGCCGGCGTGCTTGCCTGCGATCTCGCGAGCTTACGGTGTGGGGTTTTGCGACGGACCGGGAGGGACCGTAGGAGAGTCCGGCACGACCGGGATGAGCGCAAGGCGATCGTCGGAAAGCACCACGATCGTGTCGCGGTCGATCGCGAGGCCGGGCGCGGGGCGGTCGGCGCCCGGGCCCGGCCCGGACTCGGGGAGCGGGTACGCCCACAGGAACAGCGCGTTGCCGTCGAACAGCGCGACGTAGTCGCGGGGCGCGCTCGCGCCGGCGCTCGAGGCATTGTCCGGGAGCCGGACCGCCACCGCGGTGAGGCCATCCTCGCCGAACGCCGCGGACAGCGCGCGCTCGCCCGGGAACGCGCGCGAGACCTGGCCGAGTTCGCCGGCCACGGCATCGATGTCGAGCAGCAGCAGGTACGACGTGCGCGGGCGAGGCGCGGGCTTGTTCGCCGGGCGATCGGGATCGCGCCGGCCGCGACCGCCCGCGAGCCGCACGATCGGCACCCGCGGCGGGGTCGCGCCGAACGCGCCGGCCATGACCGCGCCGCGCGCGTCGAAGCGCCAGCGCTCGACCCGCTTGGCCTGCGGATCCGAGCGGCTCACGAACCGCCCGATCAGCACGCCGTCCTCGTACGCGTAGGTCCAGTGATCGCCGTGGTAGTCGAGGTCGATGTGGGGCACGACCTCGATGGGCGGTGCGGGCAAGCGATGCGCCGCGCCGGTCGCGAGGTCGATCGCGAGCGCGATCGCGCCGCGGCGCCAGATCAGCGCGCCGCGCGCGTCGACCGCGGTGCGCTCCTCGCCGGTCGCGGTGGCGAAGGCGGCGAGGTCGCGCGCGGGTCCGCTGACCACGCCGGCCTGGGTGTCGGTGATGCGTCTCGGATCGACGATGTCGAAGCAGCCGAGCGCGACCTGGCCGCGCACCGGCGGCGGCGCGGTGGTGCAGTCGCCGAGGAGCACGACGTGGTCACCGAGCGCCGCGGGCGGCGCGACGTGCGCGCCCGCGGGCCGCGCCCAGCGCACGGTCGCGGTCGGCAGATCGACGGCGACGAAGCCGGCGCGCGCGGTCGCGACGATCGCGAGGTCGCCCATGACGAGCGGCGCGCTCGAGCTCGTCTCCGCGCGATCGGGATCGGCGATCGGCAGCTCGACGACGCGCGACGGCAGCGCGATCGTGCGATCCGCGAGCTCGGGCCACACCGTCGGCGGTGGGGCCGGCGGCGCGGGCGGTGCGGCGTCGGCGGTGGGGGCCGCGTCGAGCGCGATCGCGGCGTCGGGCGGCGCATCGCCGGAGCCCGCGCCGGGCCCCGACAGCGCGTTGACGAGCGAGATCGCCGCGAGCCCGAGGACGCCCGCGGCGATGATCAGCGCGACCCGGACCGACGGCCAGCGCGCCATCCCGCGCTACTTGTCGCCGGGCTTGCCCGGGTCGGTCGGCGGGTCGATCGGATCGACCTTGGTCTCGCCCGACTTGCCGTCGCGGTTCTTGCGCCGGGCCTGAGCCTCGCGAAAGCGATCGGCCCAGCCCTCGACGACCGCCTGCTTGACGCGGGTCAGCGCCAGCGAGTCGCGCGGGACGTCCTTGGTGATCGTCGAACCGGCGGCGACGAACGCGCCGCGGCCGATCGTCACCGGCGCGACCAGCTGCGAGTCGGAGCCGATGAACGCGCCCGCCTCGATCGTGGTCTTGTGCTTGAAGAAGCCGTCGTAGTTGCAGGTGATCGTACCGGCGCCGATGTTGGCCTTGGAGCCGACCGAGGCATCGCCGAGGTACGCGAGGTGGTTGGCCTTGGCGCCGGCCATGAGGTGGGCCTTCTTGGTCTCGACGAAGTTGCCCATGTGGACGTCCTCGTCGAGGCGCGTGCCCGGGCGACCGTGGGAGAACGGGCCGATCTGGCCGCGCGGCCCGATCTGGGCCTCGCTGAAGATGCTGTACGGCTTGAGGTTCACGTCGTCGGCGACGGTGGTGTCGGTGATGATGCAGCCCACGTCGATGCGGGTGCGCGCGCCGATCGAGGTCTTGCCGCGCAGGCACACGCCGGGGCCGATCCACACGTCCTGGCCGATCGGCCCGACGTCGGCGTCGACGTAGGTCGCGGCCGGATCGACGAAGGTGACGCCGGCGCGCATCCAGTCGGCGTTGATGCGGCGGCGCGCGGCGGCGTCGACCGCGGCGAGATCGACGCGATCGTTGATGCCGCTGCACTCCTCGAACGGCGCGTCGATCGCGGTGGCGCCGCCGCGGGCCGCGGCGCGCGCGACCAGATCGGTGAGGTACAGCTCGCCCTTGGCGTTGTTGGCCTGGAGCGTGGCGAGATCGGCGCGCAGGTGACCGAGGCGCACCGCGTAGAAGCCGGCGTTGGTGTCCTTGATCTCGCGCTCGGCCGGCGTCGCGTCGACGTGCTCGACGATGCGCAGCAGCTTGCCGGCATCGTCGCGGACCAGGCGACCGTAGGGCATCGGCCGATCGGGGATCGTCGACAGGAGCGCCATGCCGGCGGGCGACGCGGCGCACGCGGTGGTGAGCTGCGCGATGCGCTCGCTGCGCAACAGCGGCGCGTCACCGCTCAGGATCACGACGATGCGATCGTCGGGCTCGCGCTCGAGCGCGGGCAGCGCGCAGCGCACCGCGTGGCCGGTGCCCTTCTGCTCGGCCTGCAGCGCCACGCCGATGACGCCGGCGCCGTAGCGCGCGTCGAGGTGGGCCTTCACCTGCTCGTGCTGGTGACCGAGGATCGCGACCACGCGGCCGGCGCCGGCGCTGCGCGCGGCCTCGACCACCCAGGCGATCATCGAACGGCCAGCGAGCTCGTGCAGCACCTTCGAGCGATCGCTCTTCATGCGCGTGCCGAGGCCAGCGGCCATGATGAGGACCAGCGGGGACTCCTGATTCATGGTTCGCGACCTTACTACGCCGACGGCACGTGATGCACCGGCGGCGGAGGCGCGTATGATCGACCGGCCGTGAGAGCCGCGCTCGCGCTGATGCTGGTGGCGTGCGCGGCGCCGCCCCGCGGAGGCGTGTCGCACGGCGAGGTGGTCCGCGGCCGGCTCGGCGCCGGCGCGGTGGAGCTCGGCTTCGACGGCGAGCGGATCGCGCGGGTCACGGCCGTGGCGCCCCGCGCCGACGACGGCTGGCTGGTGCCGGGGCTGATCGACGCGCACGTGCACCTCGCGTACTGGCCGGTCAGCGACGAGCTCGCGCGGCACGGGATCGCGGCGGCGGTCGACCTGGGCGCCCCCGGCGACGCGATGGCGACCCTGCAGGCGGCGCGGCTCCCGACGATCGTGGCCGGACCGATCCTGACCCGGCCCGGCGGCTATCCGCTCGACGCCTGGGGCGCGGACGGCTTTGGGGTCGCGTGCCCGGATCGCGCGACGGTCGAGGCGGTGGTCGAGACCATCGCGGCGCGCGGCGGGCGCATCATCAAGCTCGCGATCGCCGACGATGGCCTCGATCCGGAGCTGATCCCGGTCGCGGTGGCAGCGGCCCACGCGCACAAGCTGAAGGTCGCGGCCCACGCGCTCGGCGATCGCGACGCGCGGCTGGCCGCCGACGCCGGCGTGGACCTGCTCGCGCACACGCCGGTCGAGCGGCTGAGCGACGCGACGGTGGCGGCGTGGCGCGGCCGCGCGGTGGTGTCGACGCTCGCGGCCTTCGGCGGCGCTCCCGAGACGGTCGCGAACCTGCGGCGATTGCGCGCAGCCGGCGTGACCGTGCTGTACGGCACCGACCTGGGCAACCGCCGCGAGGCCGGGCCGAGCGCCGCCGAGATCGAGCTGCTCGGGCAGGCCGGGCTCGATGGCGCGGCGATCGTCGACGCGATGACCGCGGCGCCGGCGCGCTGGTTCGGCCTCGACACGCTGGGCGCGATCGCGCCGGGCATGACCGCGTCGTTCGTGATCGTCGACGGCGATCCGGCGCAGACGCCGGCGGTGGTGGCGCGGCCGCGCGCGGTGTACCTGCGCGGGCAGCGGCTCGCGCCGGAGTGAGCGGGGGCGGGCCGGGCGAAATCTGGCACCGCCGCGCGAGACCCGATACCATTTTCCGTCGAGGACACGGCTGCGCCCGCGGCGGCCGGTCGTCGCGAGGCCGTATGCGAACCCCGAGAGCCAGTCACGCCGCGATCGCCCTTGTCCTTGCGATGCTCGCACTGGCGCGCGCGGCCTCGGCCGCGACGACGATCAACCCGACCGGCGGCACGACCGCGGGCGACGGGCTGCGCATCGTGATCCAGCCGACCGCCGCGTTCCAGATCGTGCGCGCCGGGGCTGCGCAGCTCGCGGCGCCCGCGGGCCCGAACCTCGCGGTCGGCACCGCGGTCTCGGGCGGCAACGTCCTGGGCGCGACCGCGTGGACCCAGGTGTCGCAATCGGCGGTGACCGGCGCGGGCACTGCCGCGGACCCGTGGCAGGTGGTGACGGTGGTGCAGAACGCGGCGGGCTTCACGCTCACCGAGTCGGTGCGCTACGCGCTGCCCGACGACGCGCTCGACGTGCAGATCGTGGTCACGCCGCCCGCGAGCAACACCGCGATCGTGAAGCTCTACCACCTGACCGACGCGTTCCTCGGCGGCGTGGACACCGGCGCGGCCTACTGGCAGCCGAACGGCGCGACCAACCCGCCGCCGACGATCCCGACGGTGATCGGCGTGACCCGCGGCGGGCAGTACGAGGTGTTCATCGCCGGGGACACGCCGTGGACCGCGTACTACTCGGCGTTCGTGGGCACCGCGTTCGCGCAGATCGCCAGCGGCGGCGATCTCGGCGACAACCTCGACACCAACGTGAACACCGACAGCGGCGTCGGCGTGCAGTGGACGCTGGGCGCGATCACCGCGCCGGTGACGATCCGTTACCGGCAGGCATTCTCGCTCGCGGCGCCCGCGCCGGTGTGCGGCGATGGGCTCGCGATCGGCTTCGATGCGTGTGACGACGGCGGCACGACCGGCGGCGACGGCTGCTCGGCGACCTGCGCGATCGAGCCGGGCTACGCGTGCAGCGGCTCGCCCAGCGTGTGCGCGCCGGTCTGCGGCGACGGCGTCCGCGTCGGTGGCGAGGCCTGCGATGACGGCGGCGCGGTGTCCGGCGATGGCTGCTCGGCGAGCTGCGACGTCGAGGTCGGCTGGAGCTGCGGTGGCGCGGGGTGCGCGCCGATCTGCGGCGATGGCCTGCAGCGCGGCGGTGAGCAGTGCGACGCCGGCGATCCGGACGATGGCGATGGCTGCTCGGCGAGCTGCGCGATCGAGCCGGGCTGGCTGTGCATCGGTTCGCCGAGCGCGTGCGCCCCGGTGTGTGGCGATGGCGCGATCGTCGCTGGTGAACAGTGCGACGACGGCGCGGCGATCGATGGCGATGGCTGCTCGGCGGCGTGCGCGATCGAGCCGGGCTATGGATGCGCTGGCGCGCCGAGCGCGTGCGCGCCGATCTGCGGCGACGGCGCGATCACCGGCGGTGAGCAGTGTGACGACGGTGGGCTCGTCGATGGCGATGGCTGCTCGGCGAGCTGCGCGGTCGAGCTGGGCTACGGATGCGCCGGCGCGCCGAGCGTGTGCGCGACCGCGTGCGGCGATGGCATCCCGGCGGGCGCCGAGGCCTGCGACGATGGCAACGGGATCGGCGGCGACGGCTGTTCGGGCTGCGCGATCGACATCGGCTACGCGTGCGCCGGGAGCCCGAGCGTGTGCGCGGCGGGCTGCGGCGATGGCGTGCGCGCGGCCTCCGAGGCCTGCGACGATGGCAACGGCGTCGGCGGCGATGGTTGCGCGAGCTGCGCGATCGAGACTGGCTACACCTGCGTCGGCGTGATCGGCGCGCAGAGCAGCTGCGCGGCCGCGTGCGGCGATGGCGTGCGCGCGGCCGCCGAGGCGTGCGACGACGGCAATGGTGTCGATGGCGACGGCTGCACCGGCTGCGCGATCGACGTCGGCTACGGATGTGTCGGCCCGGTCGGCGGGCTCAGCGACTGCGCGGCCACGTGCGGCGATGGCGTGCGTGCGGCCAGCGAGGCGTGCGACGACGGCAACGGCGTCGGCGGCGATGGCTGCACCGCGTGCGCGGTCGACACCGGCTATGCGTGTAGCGGTGGCGTCGGCAGCGCGAGCGCCTGCAGCGCGAGCTGCGGCGATGGCGTGCGCGCGGCGAGCGAAGCGTGCGACGACGGCAACGGCGCCTCTGGCGATGGCTGCACCGCGTGCGCGATCGACATCGGCTATGGATGTGTCGGCGGCGTGGGCAGCGCGAGCGTCTGCGCCGCGAGCTGCGGCGACGGCGTGCGCGCGGCCGCCGAGGCCTGCGACGATGGCGATGCGGTCGCGGGTGATGGCTGCGCAGGCTGCGCGATCGAGCACGGCTGGACCTGCACCGGCGCGATCGGTGTGGCGAGCCTCTGCGCGACCACCTGCGGCGATGGAATCGCGGCCGGCACCGAGGGCTGCGACGACGGCGATGCGGTCGCGGGCGATGGCTGCTCGGCGGCGTGCGCGATCGAGCTCGGCTGGAGCTGCGCGGGCACCGAGCCTTCGATCTGCGAGACGAGCTGCGGCGATGGGATCCGCGCGGGCGCGGAGGCCTGCGACGACGGAGATGGGGTCGCCGGCGATGGCTGTGCGGCCTGTGTCGTGGAGAGCGGCTGGAGCTGCGCGGGCGCGAGCCCCGATGTCTGCACGACCGGCTGCGGCGATGGCCTGGTCCGTGGCAGCGAGGCCTGCGACGACGGCAACGCCGACCTCGGCGATGGCTGCTCGGCGGCGTGCGCGATCGAGGCCGGCTGGAGCTGCGCTGGCGATCCGAGCGTGTGCGTCTCGAGCTGCGGCGATGGCGTGGTGGCGCACGCCGAGATCTGCGACGACGGCAACACCACCGACGGCGATGGCTGCTCGGCGACCTGCGCGGTGGAACTCGGCTGGGGCTGCTCCGGCACCGCGCCGTCGGCCTGCGCGACGACCTGCGGCGACGGCATCCGCGCCGGGCTCGAGGCCTGCGACGACGGCAACGCCGCGGCCGCCGATGGATGCTCGGCGGCGTGCGCGGTCGAGGCTGGCTGGCAGTGCGCGGGCGCGATGCCCGATGTCTGCATCGATGATCAGGACGGCGACGGCGTGCTCGATCCTGACGACGACTGCGTCGCGATCGCGAACCCCGATCAGGCCGACGCCGATGGCGATCACACGGGCGACGCTTGCGACGCCGACGCTGACGGCGACGGGTTCCCCGACGATCTCGACGCCGGCGGCGGCGGCGGATGCGCGGCGGGCGGCGAGGGCGGCGCGGGCGTGATGCTGCTCGTCGGGCTCACGCTCGCGCGGCGTCGTCGCCGACGCTGACCGAAACGCGAAGGGCCGCGAGCGGGATGCTCGCGGCCCTCGACTGTCGATCGCGGGATCGTCAGCGCGTCACGGGAAGTTCGGCGAGCGGCTGACCGACTTGCCATTGACCAGCGCCGGCGCGGTCGACGACGTGCCGCCTTCGGCGAACGGGTGGTTGGCGTTCACCGCGCCGTACGCGACGGCGTCGACGAGGGTGCCGGTGTTGAGCGGGCCCGATCGCAGCCCCACCGCGCCGTTGGCGCCGGCGAGCTGGCCGCTGGTCCCGGTCCCGAACGTCACGTTGGCACCGGCGGTGGAGGCGGCGACGTGGGCATGCATCCGCAGATCCCCGGGCGCCATCATCACGCCGACCGCGCCCAGCGTCGCGGTGTCGGTGCTGCCTGTGGTGGTCGCCGCGCGATACACCAACGTGTAGCTCGTCGCGTCGATCGTTCCGGTGCACGGGTTGTAGATCTCGACCCACTCGTCCGCCGACGGGTTCGTCATCCCGGTGCCACCGGCCTGAACCTCGTTGATCACGATGTGGCACTGCACCGCCGACACCGTCACGACCGTCGTCCCGGCCACGCCGCCGAACGTCGCCGAGATGTTCGCGACGCCCGCCGCCTGCAGCGTGTCGACGCGGCCCGGGTTGGTGCCGCCGGTGCCGACCGTCGCGCTCGCCGTGTTGTCCGACGCCCACACCGCCGTCGAGGTCACGTTGACCGTGGTCAGGTCGCTGTAGTTCGCGATCGCCTTCAGCTGCAGCCGCTGCTGCTGCATCAAGGTCGGGTTGGTCGCGGTGACCGTGATCGACAGCAGCTGCGGCCCCGACACCGTGAGCGTCGTCGAGCCGGTCTTGCCGCTCAGCGTGGCCGAGATCGTCGCGGTGCCGGTGCCCGTGCCGGTCGCCAGGCCGTTCGTCCCGGTCGCGTTCGAGACCGTCGCGAACGCGGTGTTGTCGGAGGCCCACGTCACCTGGGTCGTGAGGTCCTGGGTGTGGTTGTCGGTGAACGTGCCGGTCGCGACGAACTGCTGGGTGCCGCCGATCGCGACCGTCGGGTCCGCCGGCGTCACCTTGATCGATGCCAGCGCCGCGGGTACGACGTCGAGCGTCGTCGAGCCAGTCTTGCCGCTCAGCGTGGCCGAGATCGTCGTGGTGCCGGGCGCGAGGGCGGACGCGAGACCTTCGGTCAGCGACGCGTTGGAGATCACGGCGACGGTCTCGTCGGACGACGTCCACGTCACCTGCGTGGTGATGTCCTGGACCGTCTGATCGCTGAACGTGCCGGTCGCGGTGAACACGCGGAGCAGGCCTGCGGTCGCGGTCGTGTTCGCCGGCGTGACCTCGATCGAGGTCAGGTTGGCCGCGGTCACCGCCAGCGCGGTCGAGCCCGTGACGCCGCCGAGGGTCGCCGACACCTGGGTCACGCCCACGCCCTTGCCGGTCGCGAGGCCGTTCGAGCCCGCGGCGTTCTCGATCACCGCGACCGCGTGGTCATCGGTGTCCCAGGTCACCTGCGTGGTCAGGTCGCGCTGCGACTGGTCGGTGAACGTGCCGGTCGCGGTGAACTGCAGCGTCAGGCCCTTGGCCAGCGACTGCTCGGTCGGCGTGACCTCGATCGACACCAGCTCGGCGTCGGTGACGGTCAGCGTGGTCGTGCCGGTGACGCCGTTCAGCGACGCGCTGATCAGCGTCTGGCCGGGCGCGCCGCCGCTGGCGACGCCCTCCTCGCCAGGCGCGTTGGAGATCGTCGCGGTCTCGGTGTCCGACGAGTCCCAGGTGACCTGCGTGGTGAGGTCCCTGGTCGACTGATCGCTGAACGTGCCGGTCGCGGTGAAGGCCTGGGTCAGGCCGACCGCGAGCCCCGGGTTGGTCGGCGTGATGTCGATCGAGGTGAGCGTCGCCGCGGTCACCGTCGCGGTGGTCGAGCCGGTGACGCCGTCGAGCGTGGCCGTGATGGTCGCGGTGCCGACGCTGACGCCGGTGACCACGCCGTAGATCTCCGACGAGTTGCCGATGATCGCGACCGCCTCGTCCGACGAGCCCCACGTCACCTGGGTGGTGAGGTCCTGGGTCGAGCCATCGCTGAACGTGCCGGTCGCGCCGAGCTGCTGGTCGATGCCGAGCGTCACCGACGGGTTGGTCGGCGTGATCGCGATCGAGGTCAGCACCGCCGGCGTGACGGTCAGCGTGGTCGAGCCCGTGATGCCATCGAGCTTCGCGGTGATGGTCGCGGTGCCGGTGGCCGCGGTGTCCGCGAGGCCCTCGCTGCCGACCGCGTTGGAGATCGCGGCGATCTCGCCATCCGACGAGCCCCACGTCACCTGGGTGGTGAGATCGGCGTGGCTGGTGTCGCTGAACGTGCCGATCGCGGTGAACTGCACCGAGAAGCCGCTGGCGACCGTGTCGTCGGTCGGCGTGACCGCGATCGACAGCAGCGTCGCGCCCGACACCGTCAGCGCGGTGGTCCCGGTGACGCCGTTGAGGCTGGCCGAGATCGTCGACGGGCCGGTGGTCAGCGCGTTCGCGAGGCCCTCGCTGCCGCTGGCGTTGGAGATCTGCGCGACCGCGGTGTCCGACGACGCCCACGTGACCTGGGCCGTGATGTCGGCGCTGGTGTGATCGGTGAACGTGCCGATCGCCGTGAACTGGCGGGTCAGGCCGACGGCCACGGTCGGGTTGGTCGGCGTGACCGCGATCGACGTGAGCGCCGCCTGCTTGACGGTGAGGTCGGTCGAGCCGGTCTTGCCCGACAGGGCCGCGTGGATCGTCGTCGTGCCCGGCGCGACCGCGGTGGCGAGGCCCTCGCTGTCGGCGGCGTTCGAGACGGTCGCGATCGCGTCGTCCGACGAGCTCCAGGTGACCTGGGTCGTGACGTCGATGCTGGTCGTGTCGGTGAGGGTCGCGGTGGCGGTGAACTGCAGGGTGAGCCCCTTGGCCACCGCGGGCGTCGCCGGCGTGACCGCGATCGAGACGATCGTCGCGGCCGTCACGCTCAGCGTGGTCGAGCCGGTCTTGCCGCTCAGGGTCGCGCTGATGGTCGTGGTGCCGACCGCGGTGCCGGTCGCCAGGCCCTCGCTGCCGGCGGCGTTGGAGATCGCCGCGGCGCCGGTCGACGACGCCCACGTCACCTGCGTGGTGACGTTGACCGTGGACTGATCGGTCAGGGTCGCGGTCGCGGTGAACTGCTGGGTGAGGCCCTTGGCCAGGGACGGCGTGGTCGGCGTGACCGCGATCGAGGTGATGGACGCGGCGGTCACGTGCAGCGTCGTCGTGCCGGTGACGCCGCCGAGGCTCGCGCTGATCACCGTGTCACCGACCGCGCTGCCGGTCGCGAGGCCCTCGCTGCCGGCCGCGCCGGAGATCGCGGCCGCGCCGGTCGACGAGCCCCAGGTGACCTGGGTCGTGATGTCGGCGGTGCTGTTGTCGGTGAACGTGCCGGTCGCGGTGAACTGCAGGGTCAGGCCCTTGGCGAGGGACGGCGTGGTGGGCGTGACCGCGATGCTGGTGACGGTCGCGGCGGTGACGCTCAGCGTGGTCGTGCCGGTCTTGCCGTCGAGCGCCGCGCTGATGATCGTGTCGCCGACCGCGGTGCCGGTGGCCAGGCCGCCGCTGCCCGCGGCGTTGGAGATCGAGGCCGCGCCGCTCGACGAGCCCCACGTGACCTGATCGGTGATGTCGCGGTTGCTGTTGTCGGTGAACGTGCCGGTCGCGGTGAACTGCAGGGTCAGGCCCTTGGCCAGGGTCGGCGTGGTCGGCGTGACCGCGATCGAGGTCAGCGTCGCGGCGCTGACCGTCAGCGTGGTCGTGCCGGTCTTGCCGTTGAGGGTCGCGCTGATGGTGGTGTCGCCGACCGCGGTGCCCTTGGCGAGGCCCTCGGTGCCGGCGGCGTTCGAGATCGTCGCGATCGGCAGCGACGACGCCCACGTGACCTGGGTCGTGAGGTCCTGGGTGTGGGTATCGGTGAAGGTGCCGATCGCGGTGAACTGCTGGGTGAGGCCCTTGGCGAGCGACGGGTTGGTCGGCGTGACCGCGATCGACGCGAGGGTCGCCGCGCTGACCGCGAGGTCGGTCGCGCCGGTCTGGCCGCCGAGGGTCGCCGAGATCGAGGACGTGCCGACGCCGACGCCGGTCGCGAGGCCCTCGCTGCCCGCGGCGCTCGAGACGGTCGCGACCGCGAGGTCCGACGACTGCCACATCGCCTGGGTGGTGACGTCGACGTGGCTGCCGTCGGTGAGCGTGGCGACCGCGGTGAACTGCTGGGTGAGGCCCTTGGCGATCGACGGCGCCGTCGGCGTCACCGAGATGCCGGTGATGGTCGCGGCGGAGACGGTCAGCGTCGTCGTGCCCGAGACGCCCGCGAGCGTCGCGCCGATGATCGACGTGCCGGTTCCGGAGGCGGTGGCCAGGCCGCGGCTACCGGCGGCGTTGGAGATCGTCACGACGCTGATGTCCGACGCCGACCACGTCACCTGATCGGTGATGTTCACGAAGCTGGCGTCGGAGTAGGTGCCGGTCGCGGTGAACTGCTGGGTGAGGCCCTTGGCGACCGAGGGGGTGGTCGGCGTGACGCTGATCGATTCGAGCGTGGCGGAGGTGACGGTGACGTCGGTCGCGCCCGAGATGCCGTTGACGGTCGCGGTGACCGAGGTCGTGCCGACCCCGACGCCGGCGACCATGCCGGAGGTCGAGACGGTGGCCTTGGCGCTGTCGCCGGTGGTCCAGGTCGCCTGCGTGGTGAGATCGACGTGGGTGGTGTCGGACAGCGTGCCGGTCGCGGTGAACTGCTGGCTGAGGCCCTTGGCGATCGAGCTGCCCGCGGGCGTGACGGCGATCGACTCGAGGGTCGCGGCGGTGACGGTGAGGTCGGTCGAGCCCGACATGCCGCCGAAGCTGGCGGTCACCGGCGTGGTGCCAACCGCGACCGCGGTCGCGAGGCCGGTGCTGGTGATCGTGGCGGTCGCGGCCGCGCCGGTGGTCCAGGTCGCCTGGGTCGTGAGGTCCTGGGTGCTGTCGTCGGAGAACGTCGCGGTCGCGGTGAACTGGCGGGTGAGGCCCTTGGCGACCGACGGGTTGGTCGGCGTGACCGCGATCGAGACCAGCGTCGCCGCGGTCACGGTGACCGTGGTGGTGCCGGTGACGCCGTCCAGCGCCGCGCTGATCTCGGCGGTGCCCGCGACGAGGCCGGCGACGTGCCCGCCATCGACGGTCGCGGTCGCGCTCGCGCTCGACGTCCAGGTCGCCATCGCCGTGACATCGGCGGTGGTCGTGTCGCTGTAGGTCGCGGTCGCGACGAGATCGACCGCGGTGCCGGCGGCCAGGCTCGGCGACGCGGGCGTCAGATCGATGCTCACGACGTGCGGCGCGTTGACCGTGACCGTCGCGGTCGCGGTCAGATCGCCGAGGGTGGCGGTGATCGTCGCCGCGCCGGCCTTCTCGCCGTGGATGACGGCGACACCGGCGTCGGTCGAGCGCAAGGACGCGATCGTCGGATCCGACGTCGTCCAGGTCGCCTCGGTGGCGACCGCGGTCTGCCCGCCGAAGGACGCGGTCGCGGTCAGCGTGGTGTTCTGGCCGACCTCGACCGCGGCGGTCGTGGGGCTGATCTTCAGGTTGCTGCCGTCAGGGAACTTGTTGTCACCGCCGCAGGCGATGACCCAGACCGAGAACAGCAACGTGAGACACAGCTTCGGGACGGACAGAGGCCAGCGCATTGCCCCGAGGTGTCGCAGATCGCCACGCCGCGATCCAGGACATCATGGCGACAACACCACCGCAGCGTGAGGCGTGTCGCCGTACCTCCGCCCACACGCCGCCGAAAACGCCGACGGGGCCGTGAGGCCCCGCCGTTCGGTGTGCGTCTGGATCAGAAATTCGCGGGCGTCGGGCAGAGCCCGTTGATCGTCACCGGCATCGACGCGAACGGCGTCATCACGCCGGTGTTCTTGTCGACCGTCAGGATCGTCGACGGGAACGAGCGCTCGCCGAGGTACAGCACGTCGGCGATCTGCACCATGCCCTGGACCGTGTTGGGCTGGATGCTGCCGGTCAGCGCCGGGCCCGGCGCGAGGCCCGAGCTGGCGACGTCGAGGCTGAACAGCGCGCCGCCCGAGTTGTTGGCGTACCAGAGCGACGCGCCATCCTTCGCGGCGATCGCGTTGCCGTTGGTCAGCGGCGCCTGGCTACCGAGGATCGTGACGCGTCCGGTGGCCGGATCGATCGACACCAGGTGTTGGGTCGCCGCGCAGCAGCCGCTGTCGGTGCCGTACAGCGTGTTCGCGATGAACGCGAGCGCGCTGATCCCGTGCGGGACGTTGTCGGGGGTGATCAGGGGGCCGATGACCGTGACCGCGCCCGTCAGCGGATCGACCGTCACCAGCTGGTGGGGCGTGTTGCCGCTGCTCTGGCCGGTGGTGGAGAACAGCACGCCGCTCGGGCTGACCGCGCAGCCGATGAGCTTGCGCTCCGCGGCCGTGACGGTCGAGACCCGCTTGGTCGTGAGGTCGACGTGGAAGATGCGCGACTGGCCCTCGCCGCGCTCGATCGCGAGCATGCCGGGGGCGGTCACCGAGAACGCGGTCGCCAGCGTGTGGCTGCCGTTGGCGTTGGTGAAGGACACGTCGCGCGGCGTGAACGCCGCCGTGCCCGGGGCCGCCGCGCCAGTGGTCGCGGTGATCTGCGTGTCGCTGACGATCTGGACGTTGGTCGCGGTCGCGCCGCCGAGATCGATCGTCGGGACGCCGGCGTCGTCGGCCTGGAAGCCGCGGCCGGTCAGCGTGATGGCGGTGCCGCCCGCGCTGCGGCCGATCGTCGGCGAGATCGCCAGGACGATCGGGCGGGCGTGGTAGCGGAAGCCGTCGGCGAGCGTGGCGAACCCGCCCTGGCTCGCGACCTCGACGTCGACCTTGACGCCATCGGCATCACCGGCCGGGAGCGTGAACGTCAGCTCGGTGTCGCTGGTCGCGGTCACCGTGGTCGACAGGTGCCCACCGACGAGGACCAGCGGTTCGCCGCCCTCGGCCTGGAACCCGGTGCCGGCGATCGTGATCTGCACGCCGCCACCGACGGGGCCGTGGTCGGGCGTGATGGTGGTGATGGTGGGCGCGCCGGGCTTGTCGCCGGTCGACACCGAGCCGCAGGCGCCGACGAGCGCGCCGGCGAGCGCGAGGTGGATCGCAGTCTTCACTGGAACGTCTCCATGGCCGAGACCTCGACGCCGAAGTCCTGGACGAGCGAGCTGATGCCGTTGGTCGGATCGATCGAGACCAGCTGGCCGTAGCGGGTGACGCCGTAGAGCACGCCGTCGAGCTCGCGCATGTCGGCGAAGTGGTAGCTGGGCGACATCGGCACCAGCGCGCCGCGCAGGCCGGTGACCGGATCGATCGTGGAGATGCCGCTCTCGCTGGCCGCGTACATCGTGCCGTTCAGCAGGGCCAGGCCGAAGCCGCAGCAGTCGATCGTGGCGCTGCCGATGAGCGTGAACGAGCCGGTCTCGAGGTCGACCTTGCCGAACCGGCCGTTGTGGGTGATCGCGAAGATCTCGGCGCCCTTGCGGACGAACGCGTTGACGCGCGCGCCGATCGGGATCGGGGTATCGAACGACTGGGTCTGGAAGTCGATCTTGCCGAACAGGCTGTCGCGGCTGTGGGCCCAGTACTGGCCGGCGGCATCGACGACGAGCGCGCGGTAGCCCGGGCGGCTGGTCGGGACGCGATCGGGCGAGTTCGGGATGCGGACCAGCTGCTTGCCGACCGGATCGTAGAACCACGCGAACGTCGCCGGGCTCTTCGAGAACATCAGGAAGCCCTTGGCCAGGCTCGGCACGTAGCGGATCGCGTTGGACTTGGTCACCGCGCCGCGCCCGTCGACGATCTCGAGATCGTGCAGCGACAGCGGCACGCCCGGGGTCGCGGTGAAGGTCAGCTCGCTGTCGCTGTTGACGACGACGTCGACCGCCGGCGCGCCGGCGACGTTGACGGTCACCTCGCCCGCGCCCTGGTCCATGAAGCCCGAGCCCGAGACGGTCACCTTGGTCGTGAGCGAGTCGTAGACGATGTCGCGCGGCGTGACCTGCGTGATCGTCGGCAGCGCGGTGTACGCGAACTTGCCGTTGGTCGTGACGTGGCCGTTCTGGTTGTAGATGAAGATCGGCGCGTCACCCGCGGCGGTGCCGGGTGGGACCACCACCTCGAGGGTGTTGTCGTCGATCGCGCTGGCCAGGATCGCCTCCTGACCCGCGACGACCACCTTGTTCGGCTCGGCGCCGTCGAAGGTGAAGCCGGTGCCGGTGATCGTGATGGTGATGTTGCCAGCCAGCGGACCGAACGCTGGCGACACGGAATCGATGGTCGGCGTCTCGGGACCGGCGGAACCGCCGCATCCCACGAACGCCACGAGTAGCAGTGCTGACAGCCGTACGTGCACGATCACCCTCCACGATGCGCCCTCGCGCAACATTACAAGCACGTTACCAGAGGGCGCGCGCCGCGACGAGGTCGCATCGCGGTGATGCAGCGCACGCGAATCCTGCGAGTGAAATGCTGAGGCGAGATCAGCGCGGGATCCACGCGCCGTGGAAGCCGTGCGGCACCCGGGTCGGCAGCGCGACCCGCGCGATCGCGGGGCCCGCGAGGTCGCTGGCATCGAGCACGACCAGCTCGCTGCGATCGCGCGCGCGATCCCAGGCGAACGCGAGCACGTGGCCCTCGTCCTCGGCGGCCTGGGGGTGGGCGGGGACGAACACGCCCTCGTCGAAGTGGACCCCGGGGCCCTCGTCGTGGGTGACCACCGCGCCGGTCGCGAGATCGTAGCCGCGCAGGCCGCCGTAGCGGAAGTCGGGTCCGCCGACGTCGTGGAGCGCGACGCCGTAGGCGCGGCGATAGGGCCGCCCGACGCGGCGCGGATCGATCGTCGGGAACTCGGTGTGGCGCTCGTCGACGACGACGGTGGTCGTGCGCCCGGCCAGCGGTTCGACGCGCCAGCGCTCGAGCGGCGTGGGGCCATCGAAGGGTCCGACGCGATCGCGCAGGCCCTGCGAGGCGTGCGTGACGACGTCGACGACGATCGCGTCGCCGTCATCGAACGCGTTGGCCGCGTGATAGACGAACCGCGGCGGACACGGCACCCACTGGATCGCGCTGGCGTCGGTGGCGGTGCGCGGCAGCACGCCAATGCGCCCGCCGGCCTCGGGGCGCCACACGATCGGATACGGCACGCCGCGCATCGCGCGGGGCAGATCGAGGTGCAGCGGCAGATCGAAGATCAGCACGTGGCGCGCGGTGATCGCGAGATCGTGGACGATCGTCGGCGTGGGCAGGTCGATGTCGATGGCGGCGACGAGCTGGCCGGCGGCGTCGAGGTGATGGAGCCGCAGCCACGGGCGGCCGCCGTAGCCCAGCGCGAACAGCTCGCCGGTCGCGGGATCGATCCGCGGGTGGGCGTTCATGCCGAGGCGGGTGAGCGCGCCGCCGAAATCGTCGCGGCCGAGCGACGCGAGCTCCGGCCCGATGCGGTGGGGCAGGGTCGCGGGCTCGCTCAGCGCGAAGACGCCGCCATGGTGCGCGAGCACCGCGGTGTTGCTGCCGGTCGAGCGGCCGCTCGGCTCGGGCGCACCGCCGGCAGCCGCGAGATCGGGGCGGGCGGCGGCGAGGCGCTCGGTGCGCACGAAGCGGCTGCGGTACCAGCGGGCGTGCCCGTCCTCGAGCCGCACGCCGTGGAGCATGCCGGCGCCGGTGAACCAGTGGTGGTCGTCGGGCGGCGCGAGCGGGTTGGGGCCGTTGCGCAGGTACGTGCCGGTGAGGCCCGGCGGCAGGGCGCCGGTGACCGGAAGGTCGAATGCGGTCAATTCGTCAGCGACCGGCGCGAAGTTGCCGCGCAGGTACGGGTTGGCAGCGGGGACGATCGGCGGTGCGTCGGGCATCGGCGTGCGCCGATGATAGCCGCGACGCGGCGCGCCGATGCATCGACGCGCCGCGGATGGCTAGACGGCTAGCAGAGGTCGCACACCGACCGATTGGTGTTCGGGATGCACTTGATGATCTCGCAAGTGTACTGCGTCTTCGTGATGATGATGGGCTTCCCACCGGCGACGTCACCGACGCGCTCGGCGTCGAGGGCCCGGACAGTCTCCACGCGGAGCACGAGACGCTTGTTGATCTTCTTCATAGGCCTCGCGACACGAGCAAGCTGCGTGCCCGCGGCAACTGCGCGCGCGCACTCGCCGACGACCGCGGTCGCATGGACCAGGTCCACCCTCGGCCGGTCCACGCTGGTTCACCTGGATCGGGCTGACGCCACATCGGGCACCGGCGTGCGACGATGCACGCCGCGATGACCTCGCGATCGGGGGCCGCGTGACGGCGGAGCTGCGCTGGCTGACCGGCCTGGCGGAGGCGGGGCTCGCGGCGCGCTCGCGCGCCGACTTTCGCGGCGAGGTGCTCGATCGGCTCGCGGCGCGCGTGGCGTACGACCTCGGGCTGTTCCACGCGCTCAGCCCGCGCGTGCCGCTCGCGACGATGGTGCTGCGCGGCGCGGCGCCCGCGGCGATCGCGCGGACGGTACCGCGGTGGGACGAGCTCGCGGTCGCGCTCGGCGGCTTCCTCGCCGCGGCGCGGACCCGCGGTGGCCTGGCCTGCGACGACGAGGCGATCCCGCGGCGCGGCCCGGCGCGGCGCGCGTTCGACGAGGTCGCCGGGGCGCTCGGGGTGCGCACGCTCGCGGTGCTGCACGTCCCGGCGCGCGGCGGCGAGGGCGTGGGTCGCATCGCGGCGGCGGTGGTGCTCGGGCGGCGGCGCGCGCGCCCGTTCACGCCCGACGAGCGCGCGCTCCTGCGCGCGGCGATCCCGGTGATCGCGCTCGGCGACGCGCGCCCGCACCCGGGGCGGCGGCGCGGGCTGCGCGAGCGGGTGGCGTGCCTCGATCAGCGGCTGACGCCGCGGCAGCGCGAGATCGTCGAGTACGTGGCGCTGGGCCACACCAACGCGGCGATCGCCCGGGCGCTGCGCCTGTCGCCGAACACGCTGCGCAACCATCTCGTGCGGGTGTTCGCGCGGCTGGGCGCGGCGAACCGCGCCGATGTCGTGCGGCTCGCGGTGCTGGAGCTCGCGGCCGGGCGGTAGCGCTGGGTACGAACGTACCAATGCCCCGCGGAGCGCGGTCCGGCACAACCGAGGCATGTCCACGCGCGCCTGTCTCGTCGCCCTGTTCGTGCTCGTGTCTCGCCCGGTCGCCGCGGCACCGGCGCGGCGGTCAGCCCCGCCGACGCGGGTCTCGGTCGCGACCGATCTCGCGCCGTGGGCGCTCGATGGCTTCTCGGTGATCGGGGCGGTCGAGCCCGCGGCCTGGCCGCGTTGGCGGCTGGGCGCCGAGCTGTGGTCGATGCGCCTGCCGCGGTTCGCGGTCGAGCTCGCGGGCGCCAACGCCGGGGAGGGCTGGCGCCACGACGTGACGATCGCGGGCACGCTCTACGTCGATCGCTTCGTCGGGGGCTGGCACGTCGGCGGGTTCGTCAACGCGATGCGCGCGCGGATCGAGCGCGGCGGTGCGAGCGCGCCGCTGCACGTGCTCGAGGTGATCGGTCGCGTGGGCTATCGCTGGTTGCCGTTCGGGCCGCGCGGGCTGGCGATCGATCCGTGGCTCGGGCTCGGCCCGCAGGTCGCGCTCGGCGCGCGGCCGGTGCTCGACGGCGAGCGCTACGCGCTGGCGCCGGTGCAGCTCGTCGCGACGGTGCACGTCGGCGCGCGGTTCTGAAATGGGCGCGGCGCGCCGATGCCTCGACGCGCCGCACGGTGGGCTGCTCGCGCTCAGCCGCAGGCGTACGTGGGGCAATGACGGCCACGGCTATCGCCACAGACGCCCAGCGTCGGGTCCATCATGCCGCCGCTCGCGCGGGACAGATCGATGACGGCGATGGTGCGGGCGGTGAGGACGAGCTTCTTGGTCTCGAGCTTCTTCTTCATGGCGGTGTCTCCTTGGGCGCACCCACGTGGGTGCCTCCCCAGGACCCGGTGGCCGGACGAAGTCGCACGCGCGCTGCGCGGGTGCCACACGTTGCCACCTGGGTGTGCGTGCCGTCAGGGGACGACGCGCGCGCCGAGCTGCGCGAGGGTGCGGCGATCATCATCGATGGTGACGCCGGCGGCCGCGTCGGGGCGCACCAGCCAGAGGTCGTCGGGATCGCCGGGCGCGGTCGCGGTCCACCAGCCCTCGGCTTCGCGCGCGTCGAGCCAGGCGTCGCGATCGGCTGCCGCGTCGAGGCGGACGCGGAGCGTCGGGCGGCGCGGGCCGCCAGCGATGCGCACCACCCGGAACAGCGGGCCGAGCTCACCGGGTTCGTCGGTTGCGGCGATCTCGAGCTCGTCGAACAGGCATGCCTCGGGGCCGCGCGGCACCTCGCGGACGACGACGATCGCGCCGGGATAGCCGGTCGCGATCGTGCGCTCGCCGCCCGGGTACGCCACCGCGAACAGCATCGCCATCAGGCCGCGTCCTCGATCGGCGGCTGCGGCGCGCCGCAGTGGCTGCAGCGCGCGTCGCGGATCGCGATGCGGGTCGCGCAGTGCGCGCAGGCCCGGAGCTTGGCCTCCTCGGCCCGGCGGATCGCCTGGACCTCGGCGCGGTGCGAGATCTGGCGGATCACGATCCAGATCGCGAGCCCGCCGCCGAGCCCGGCGATCAGCATGAACAGCGTGCCGTTGCGATCCCACCAGCTCGGCCCGGGCGCGAGGATGATCGAGGCCGTGGCGACCTGACCGCTCGGCTGCATCGGCAGCGCCATGTCCACGCCCCACCGCGATGGCTGGCCGAGCTCGGCGTCGCCGACCGGATCGTCGGCGGAGAGATCGCGATCGATCACGCGCAGCGCGAGCACCGCGTCGGGGCCGATCGTGACGACCTTGTCGAGCTCGCAGCTCCCGCCGAGCGCGTCGCCGGCGATGCGGCAATCGTCGACCGGAACGCCGTCGAGGGTGACCGTGACGGACAGGTCGGGCTCGCGGTAGCTCGCGCCGGCGTCCCAGGGCAGGCCGGTCGCCTTGGTCGGCAGCGCCGTGACCTGGACCTCCGCGAGGCGGTATTGCCCGGGCGCGAGGCCGGGGCCGGACGGCAGCGGCGCGGGCGGTCGCGGCGGTGGTTCGGCGGCGGAGCCGTCGTCGGTCACCGCGCTGCCCGTCGCGCTGCCGCGCGCGGCGAGCCGCTCGCGCACCCGCTTGCACCCGCCCAGCGCGACGCAGGCGAGCACCCCGACGACGACCAACCGACGCATGGGCCGGTTATCGCACGCACCTCGCGGCTGTTGCGCGATCGTCGCCTACGGCGCGGGCGTCGGCCGGGTCCGCAGCGTGACCTTCGGTCCGGCCGCGCTCGAGAACGGGTGGCAGCCGGAGCACTTCTCGGCGAGCGGCTCGTGGGCCACGCGGTCCTTGTGGCAGGTCGTGCAGGTGGCGCGATCGCTGCGCGGCTGCGCGCCGTGCGCGTCGTGGCAGGTGGTGCAGTTCTGGTGCTTGGCCTGCTGGTGGAGGCCGGGCAGCGCGGCGATCGCGTGGCAGGTCGTGCACGCCGGCTTGACCGCGACGCCGCTCGGGCCGTGCGCGCGGTGGCAGGTGGTGCACGCGAGCGCCGCGCCGTGGCCGCGGACGCGATCCTTGTGGCAGCTGGCGCACGCGGGCCGCGGCGTGCGCGGGTTGTGCTCGGCGCCGGCGTGGCAGCTGATGCAGTTCGAGTGCCCGGCGGGCGCGGACGACGCCTCGGCGGTGTGGCAGGTGGTGCAGGCCGGGCGCGGCGCCTCGGGCACGTGCGCGGCGCTGCGGTGACACTGCAAGCACGCGCCGTGGCCGGTGCCGGCGGTGGTGCGCGCCTTCTCGCCGTGGCAGGTCGTGCACAGCGACGCGGTGAGCACCGGCTTGGGCGTGTGCGGCTTGTGGCAATCGAGGCAGGCGGCCCGGGCGTGGCCCGAGTGGCCGATGTGGCAGGTCGCGCAGGCCAGCGCCTTGCCCTGATCGGGCGGCTGGTGGATCGGGTGGCAGCCGAGGCAGGCCTCGGCGCCGATCGCGCGGGTCTCGCCGCGCGGCTTGATGCCCGGCGCCGTGCCCACCGGGTGGTTCGCGATCTGGTTGTGGCAGCTCATGCAGGTCCGCGGGGTGCGGACATCGTGGTTGTCGTGGCAGGTCGTGCACTCGCGGTGCACGCCGCGGCTCATGCCGAGCACGTGCTGGCTGGTGTGGCACGTGGCGCAGGTCTTGACCTCGGCGCGCGCGAACGCGTGGGGCACGTGGCAGCCGGTGCAGGTGACGTGACCGCTGGCGAACAGCGCCTTCGACCCGACGATCGGCTTCTGGGTCGCGTGACAGTTCACGCACGAGCCATCGGCGGCGTTGGCGCCCTCGTGGGGCTTGTGGCAATCGAGGCACTGCTGCGCGCCGGCGATGCGCTCGTGGGTCGAGCGCTGCTGCGGGTGGCACTCGACGCAGTTACGCGGCGTGGTCGCGACCAGGCCGTGGGGCTGGTGGCACTGGTTGCACGCCTCGGCGCCGTGCACGCCGATCGCGGGTAGCTCGCCCTGGGGCTGGCTGTGGCAGCGCATGCACGCCGACGTCGCGGGCGCGCGGTTCGCGCCGAACGCGTGGCAGTCGGTGCAGGTCGGGCCCTTGGCGCCGTGCGCCATCGCCTTGTGCAGCGGCGCGGTCACCTGCGCGTGGCAGGTGGTGCACAGCTTGGGCACGTCGGGCTTCTTGAAGTTGTCCGTGTGGCACTTCGCGCACGGCACCTTGTTGTAGACGACGTGGCTCACGTGGCCGACGCTGTCGCGGACGTCGCGCCACGCGCGCGGCACGTCCTTGCTGGGGCCGACCTCCTGCTCGGCGGTCAGCTTCGCGATGAGCAGGACCATGCCGACGCCCGCGCCGAGCGCCAGCAAGGTGACGGCGGCGAGCGCGATCTTGATGCGGCGGGAGAGCTTCATGGGACCGTCGAACCGAGGACGTGGCAGCGGCGACAGGGCAGGGCGCCGAGGGGCTGCCGGCTCGACCAGCCGGGCGGGTGCGGGTTGCCGCCGATGCCGCCGACCTGGTGGCAACGGACGCAGAGGGTCTCACCGGCGCCGCCGTGGCAGGCCGCGCACGACGCCGGATCGGAGCGCGCCGCGCGGCCGTGTTGATCCGTCGCGCGGGTCAGGCCGATCCAGCCAGGCGGGTGCGGGTTGTGGTTCGAGCCGGCGGCCACGCCTTCGCGGCTGTGGCACGACTCGCAGGTGGTGGGCGTGTGGCAGGTCGCGCACGCGCCGGGTTCGGCGCGGGCCTCGATCGCGTGGCGGCTGCGGAAGCCGGCGCGGTGCACGCTCGCGGTGAACGGATCGTCCATGTGCAGCCGCGCGGGCAGCGCCGCGACCGTGACGCCGTGGCACTGCGCGCAGAACGACTCCTGCTGGTGACACGACGCGCAGGCCTCGGCCGCGGCGCCGGCGCGCGCGCCGTGCTCGTGCAGCCAGTCGCCGTCGTGGGTGAGGTGGCTCTGGGGCAGCGTGCCCTCGTCGGCGAGATCCTTGTGGCACGCGTCGCACTGGCGCGCGTTCTGGTGGGCCTCGTGATCGTGGCAGCCGAAGCAGGTCTGCATCGTCGGGCGCAGCTGGACGTCGCTGTCGGCGACGCCGACGTGGCAGCGCATGCAGTTGCCGCTGAACTTGGGCAGGTGGCGCACGTGCGAGAACTTGAGGTGCACGCGGGCCTCGGCGGCGCCGGCGATCGCCATCGGATCGGCGTGGCAGCCGAGGCACGGCTTGGGATCGTGAGGCTTGGCGTGGCACGCCGACGACGTGCAGGTCGCGTCGTCGGGCAGGTGCAGCGCGTCGTCGTCACCCGAGGTGGCGACGGTCTTGTGGCAGGTCGTGCACGCGATGCCCTTGAGCACGTGCGCGCGGTGCGGGAACGAGGTCGGGCCGCCGCTGCGCAGGCCGAGCACGCCGGCGCACGCCGCCAGCCCGAGGGCGAGCGCGATCGCGATGGCGCGACGAGACATCCTCATGGATCGATCCGCCCCCGCGAGGACGCGGGTCCGGATCTCCTCCGGACGCGGAGCCGGCTCGCATGCTCGCCTCATGGCAGCTCCCAGCGTCGGCCGAGCCGCGCGATGACGTCGACGCGATGGCTGTACTCGGGCGACGCGCTGGCCTCGGTGGCGAGCGCCGCGTCCCAGTTGCCGGCGCGCCAGCCGAGCGCCGCGATCGCCCACGGCCACCAGTTACCGCGGGTCTGATCGTCGGGGCGCACCAGCTCGAGCTCGGTCGAGGCGGTGAAGTGCGCGTCGATCGGCACGCGGGCCGCGCCGCGGGCGCCGGTCCAGCCGCCGCCGCAGATGCCCGAGCCGTCGCTGCCCGAGCGCGCGATCGCGCCGGTGGTGACCGTCTGGCCGCAGACCGGCGCGTCCTCGCGCCGCAGCTCGATCGACAGCATGCCGCGGCCCTTGTCGTCGAGGCGCAGCGTGGCCTTGCCGGTGATGTCGATGCCGGTCTCGCCCCCGGCGCGGCGCAAGCCGGCGTCGAGATCGAGATCGAGGCGCGGCGCGATGCGCCAGCGCGCGCGCCCGCCGCCGTGCTGGGCCGGCGAGTCGCCGAGCACCGAGAACAGCGAGGTCGCGGGGATGAGGTGCGAGGGCGAGCGATGGGTCGCGTACAGCTCGACGCGGACGTCGCCCATGCGGCGCACCGCGGAGACCTCGGCGAGCGCGACCGCCGACGAGATCAGATCGATCGCGAGCCGCGCGCTCGCGTCGCTCTTGCGATCGATCGCGCCGCCGGCGTCGAGACCGAGCTCCTGGGTCGACAGCTCGCCGTGGTCGCGCTCCTCGAGGAACGCGACGCCGGCCGAGCCCCAGTCGCCGAGGCGGCGACCGATGCGGCCACCCGCGAGCCAGTCCCACGATCGGCTGTCGAGGCCCTGCACCACCGGCGCGCCGGCGAAGGCCTCGGCGGTGAGGCGGTAGGGCAGGTGGACGCGCGCGTCGAGGCCATCGAGGTGCAGCGGTCGCAGCGCGCCGACGTTCAGCACGAAGCGGCCGAGCGTGGCCTCGCCGTGGCCCTTGGGCGAGCGCGCGTGGGCCGCGATCACCAGCACGTCGGCGTCGGGATCGTCGATCGCCGCGCCGGCGCCGAGCCAGACGACCGCATCGGCGCGCAGCCAGTCGTTGATCTCGCCGCCGGCGGTCACGTCGACCAGGCCGACCGGCGAGGCCGACGACGCGAACGCATCGGCGCGCAGGCGAAGCGGCTCGGCCTCGGCTCGCGCGGCAGCGGCGAGCACCAGGAGAGCGGCGATGTGCGGAGCTCGGCTCACGGCGGTCCGCTCTCCTTCGGCGGCGTGGTGTCGGGAGCGGCCTGGGTCTCGGCCTCGCGCGCCTCGGCCGTGGCCTTCACGGCGAGCGCGGTCGCGTCCTTCGCGACCTTGTCGGTCGCGTTCTTCGCGGCCTCGGCCTGGGCCGGCTTGATCGTCGCGATCTCGTCGGTCGTCAGCGGCAGGACCAGGCCGGTCACCTTGTTCGACTCGGCCATCGCGTCGAGCATCCGCTTGCGCTCGCGCGCGTCGCGGCGGAGGTCGATGATGATCGCGAACAGGAACAGCCCGAACGCTGCGGTGCCGAACACCTGGCCCAGCGACATCGCGAGGATCGTCGGCAGCGGCGTCGGCTGGAGCACCGACCACACCATGAGCGCCAGGCCGATCAGCGTCAGGATCGCCGAGATCAGCAGGAGCGCGGGAATCTTGGGGGGCTTCACCGCGGCACCGCCTTGCCGGGCTTCGCGTCGGGCGCGCCGGCATCGACCGGCGGCGCGGCATCGAAGGACACCGCCGCGTCGGGCGCGGGCGCCGCGTCGGGCGCGGGCTCCGGATCCTTCGAGAACGGGTGCGACGGGCCGTGGCACCCGGAGCTCGCGCAGCTGGTGTCGCCCGAGCGGATCTCCTCGAGCTGGCCCTTGTGGCCATCGATCTGCTGCCAGCTGAGCAACTCGGTCGAGTGGCACTGCATGCAGTTCGAGTTCTTGAACCGGCCGCGCAGGTGGATCGACTGGCGCGCCTCCTCGAGCGACATGTTCCGGTAGTTGAACATGTACTCGTAGACGTGGCGCATGCCGCCCAGCTTGGTGGTGATCGTGCCGAACATGCCGTAGTCGGCGTGGCAGTAGTAGCAGTTGTCCTCGCCGAACTCGGGGTTGCGCGCGTGGCGCGCCGCGAGCGACTGGCTCTTCGGGTCCTCCGAGTCGTCGGAGTACGGCGTCATCACGTGGCACGCGCCGCAGAAGCGCCGGGTCTTGGTCGCGTTGTAGCCGTGGAGGTTGCCGCTGCCGGCGGTGAGCAGCGGGAACGCGCCGATGCCGAGCAGCAGCAGGAACCGGGTCGCGTTGGTCAGCGGCGGCCGCCGGATCAGGTACCAGAGGAGGATGAGCGCGGCGATCGCGGCGGAACCGACCGCGACCATGCCGAGCGGATCAGAGGTCAACGTGCCCATTGATGTGCTCGCTGGTAGGGCCGTTGGGGCCACTGGTGATGATGGGATAACCGGTGGCGTCGACCGAACCGGGATGGCAGGTCGCGCAGTCGGAGAGTTGCATCGTCGGCGTGTGCGACGCGTCGTTCGGGGGGATGCCGTGGCATGCGCCGCAGACCGCGGCGCCGGTCGAGGTCCAGGTCGGGCGCGACGTGCCGTGGCACGACGCGGTGCAGGTCGCGGTCGTGCGGTCCCAGCCGATCTCGGCGTTGACCTCGGCGGGCGCGGGGCTGTCGATATGACCGACGGTCGTGATCATCGCGGGTACCGCATGGCAGGTGATGCATGCGATGGGCCCGCGCAGCTTGGTCGGCACCAGCAGGTGGGCCTGGTGGGCGCCGACCGTGAGCGCGGTGGTGAGCGTGTTGCCGCTCAGATCGACCGGCGGCGCCAGTGACGCGGCGGTGCCGTGGCAGCCATCGCAGCCGGTGGTGCGCCCGATGTTGAGCGTGCCGTCGACGTGCGGCGAGCCGGCGGGGTGGCACGTGACGCACGCGTAGCCGCCCTGCTGGACGTGGGTCGCGGGCGGCGCGCCGTGGCAGGTGCCGCAGGTGGCCTCGGCCGGGCCGCCGTTCCACGCCGGCGCGGTGTTGGTCGCGCCGCCGTCCGCGAGGGTGGCGCCGTGGCAGGCGACGTTCTGGCAGCGCGTGCCGTCAAACGTGGCGTTCGGCCCGGCGATCGGCGCGAACGCGAGGATCGCCTTCGCCGCGAAGTGGCCCGGATCGGTCCAGTTGGTCGGCACCGGGTGGCACTTCGCGCAGCTCGCGGGCGCGCCATCACCGGCGTGCTTGAGGTGCGCGCCGGTCATCGGCGGCATCTTGTGACACGAGGTGCAGCCGCTCGGGCCGTCGGCGTGGCACTTCGCGCAGGGCGGTGCCGCGTCGGTCTTGGTCTGATCGTGGCAGGTCATGCAGACCGCGACGTCCCACGCTGCGCGCTCCGCGACCTTGCCGTGGAAGTTGTCGCTCGCCGGATCGAGGATGCCGGGGCCGTGCACCGAGGCACCGCCATCGCCCAGGCCGCGCTCGGCGCTGCACGCCGTCACGAGCACGAGCAGCAGGATGTTGAGCGCGGCGCGCATGACTAGTTGAGGTGGTGGACGACGGCGACGTCCTCGGTCTTGCCGGCGCCGTGGCAGGTGGCGCAGGCGGTCGCGCCGCTCGGCGCGGTGTTGAGCGCGGCGTGGACCGCGACGTAGCCCGCGTCGTGGCAGCTGGTGCAGACCGCCGCCTCGGGCGCGATCGGCGTGAGCTGCGAGATCCCCCACGGGGCGTCGCAGTAGTTGTTGGTGTCAGCCGACGGCGTCTCGCCGCACGACATCAGCGCGACGTTCGCCGGCAGCACGCCGGCCGGCATCGGCACCGCGTAGGTCGTGCCGGTGTGGCACGCGGTGCAGGTCGCCTGATCGCGCGGATACGTGGTGCGCGTGAAGTCGAGCGGCGTGCCCGCCGGGTTGGCCGGCGTCGGCACCGGGAAGCCGCCGAGCGTGTACGCCTCGGTCAGGCGCTCGCCCATGTGGATCTTGTGGATGAAGACCTTCATGTCGACGCTCTCGGCGAGCGCGGTGTTCGGGGTCTCGAAGCGCGCGACGCGCTCGTCGTTGACGTTGTTGGGCTGGTGGCAAAGCACGCAGTAGGCCGCGCCCCTGCGACCGCCGCCGTGGCCGCTGAGGTCACCGTGGCAGTTGTTGCAGTTCGACGGCGCGATCACGGTGCGGCGGGCGACCGCGACCGGGTCGGTGACGGCGAACGCCGCCACCGGGCTCACCGGCGCGTAGCGGACCGAGGTCACCGGGTCGGTGTAGTTGGCCTCGAGGCCGAGGGTGTAGCTGCCCGCGGCGCTGGCAGGGATCACCTGATCGCTGGCGAACTGGTACGAGTACTTGCCGGCGGCGGCGTCGATCGTGGTCAGCGTGCCGGTGCCGCCGACGAGCTTCCACTGCCAGTAGCTGGCGAAGTCGGTGTTCGGTCCCGCGATCGTCGCGGTGAGCGTGGTCAGCGGCGCGGTCGTGAGGTTGCGCCCCACGCCGTGGTCGGTGACGGTGAACGCGACCACGGGCACCTTGTTGGGCCCGGTGTTGGTGATGCTGTCGATCGTCAGCGCGAGCTGCGGCTTGGTGTCGTCGAGCGTGCCGGTGTAGTGAAGCGTCTTGACCGGCTTGATGCCACCAGGGCCGTGGCAGACCGGGCAGCTGCCCGGGGCTTCCTCACCGGCGGTGTGGATCACGGTCTTGCCGACCACGATCTCGGTGTTCTTGAAGACCGTGTTGTCGTGGCACGAGGTGCAGGTCTCGATCGACGCGACCTGCCAGGTGGTCGGCTGCAGCGCATCGGTCGCGTGGCAGGTGTCGCACTTGTTGAGCGCGCCCGGGAAGCCGACGTCCGAGAAGTCGACGTCGGTCTGGGCGTAGCCGACGATGTGATAGCTGCCTCCGAGCTTCACGCTGGGCAGGTTCTCGCCGCGGTGGATCTTGTGGATCATCACGCGGAAGTCGACGGTGTTGCCGGTGTCGGGATCGCTCGACTGCGGCTGGTGGCAGAGCACGCACTGCTCGGTCGAGCTCCAGTGGCTACCGTGCGCCGCGAGATCGCCGTGGCACTTGTTGCACGCGGCCTCGGTGATGACCTGGCGCTTGGCCGGCGTCGTCGTCGGGCCGATCGAGAAGAACGTGTCGGAGAGGTACTGGCCGCCGTCGAACATCGTGCGGGTCGCGGTGCCGGCGACGGTCTGCGTGAGCTGCGCGTCGTGGGCCGAGAGATCCGCGGCGAACGTGTACGTGTACTGGCCCTTGGTCATGTCGACGACGGCGATCGTGCCGGTCGACTCCGCGGCGGCCTGGGTCGCGCTGACGCCGCCGGGCGTGGTCTGGACCCGCGTGGTGTAGGCGGTGTACTGCGCGGGGCTGCCGTCGGGGTTCTGGGCCAGCTGCGCCAGCGCGAAGCTGACCGAGACGGTGCCATCGGTGAAGAGGCCCGCGCGATCGAGGCCGACCCCCTTGGGATCGGTGACCGTGAACGCGACCGTCGCCTGGGTGCCCGTGAACGTGAGCCCGGTGATCGAGAGCGCGAGGCCGCGCGAGGTCAACCACGGTGACCCTCCCGGGGGTCCCGTCGGACCCGGGTCGCCCGGGTCGCCGAGCTGGCCGGGCTCGCCGGGGATGCCCTGCGTCCCATCCCCGCCGGGGATCCCCTGGGGTCCTGCTGGCCCCTCACACGCCGCGGCCATGACCAAGACCATCACGAGGAGGCGACGCATACGCGGACGCTTACTCAACATGCGTGCCACGCTGCGGCACCTTCGATCGGGTCTCGATCGCGCATGCGGTGCGATCCACACGCACTCAGCTGCAACGCTTGCGCGGAACTCGACGGGCGCTCTGGCGGCCGCGCGTGTCTCCGAGGAAAAATCCAGTGGAGCAGCACTCCCGACGCGCAACAGTTCCGTGAGCGCGCGTCTACGTCATAGCAATCACTTCGATCGCGGGGCCGCGATCGGGAACGGCGGGAGACCCGCACGGCTTGCGCACGCGTCAGAACTTGCGCGTGACCGAGGATTCGGTGAGCCGCAACCGAGCGCCAACGCCGCGGGCCCTCACGCTCGCTGAACATCCGCGCCCGGTGGCAGCGAAACAGTCTGCAATCTTCCGGCGCGCAACGGTAGCGAGCTCGGCCCGGTCAGTTGCGACCGATGTCTCGATCCTCCATCGCCATTGCGCTCCTGTTCTTCTCCCTGGCGGCGTGCGCCTCGACCGCGCCCCGGCCTGCGCTCGACGTCCCGCCGCTGCCGCCCGAGTCACCGACCGTGATCGGAGCGCTGCGCCACCGCGAGGCCGAGCTGGCGCTGCGCGACGACCAGCAGCGCGCGCTGCGCGCCCTCGACGACGAGCTGCGCGCCGCGCTGGACCCGCTCGAGCAGGATCGCGAAACGCTCGAGCACGAGCTCCGCGAGTCGATGCCCCCGCGCGGCGAAGGCGAGGGCGGTCGGCGCGGCGGTCGCGGTCCGGGAGGCGGTGGTGGACCGCCCGGCGGCATGGGCGGCGGCGGCATGGGCGGCGGCGGCATGGGCGGCCCGGGTGGCGGCATGGGCGGCCCGGGCGGCGGCATGGGCGGCCCGGGTGGCGGCGGCGGCATGGACGGCCCGGGTGGCGGCGGCCCGCCCGGAGATCGTCGCCCGCCCATCGATCGCGAGGCGCTGCGCGTGAAGGTCCAGCACATCGACGATCTCGAGGATCAGATGGCGAAGCTTCAGCGCAGCTACGCCGAGCGTGCGCTCGCCGGCTTCGACGAGGCTCAGCGCCCGGCCGCGTCGACGATCATCACCGAGTACTGGCAGACCGAGGACGCGCGCCGCGCCGAGCGCCGCCCGCACCCGCCGCAGTGAGGCGTGAGGCGGCCGCGGCTACGCGGAGTTCCCGGTTGTGGCCGGTCCCGAACCGTGAGACAGACGCCCACATGATGAATACGCAGACGGGGAGCGAAGGTCGCGGACCTCAGCCGTTCGGGACGGGAGCACCGGCGATGGTGCGCGAGCTCATCGGCAAGGTCATGCCGGCCATGCGCATGCCGACGCGCGCGGGCGAATCGGAGAGCGTGGTGCGCGAGCTGTTCAGCCTCGCCGGCATCACGATCGGCGGCACGGCGCCGGGCGACATCACGGTCCACGATCCGCGCTTCTACGAGCGCCTCCTGCGCGACGCGTCGATCGGCCTCGGCGAGTCGTACATGGAGGGCTGGTGGGACACCGACGCGCTCGACGTGTTCATCGACAAGGTCATGCGCGCGAACCTCAAGCAGAAGGTCCAGGGCAGCTGGCGTCTGCGCGCGCTCACGGTCAAGGCCGTGCTGCTCAACCTGCAGTCGAAGGCGCGCTCGGGTAGCTCGGTCGAGGCGCACTACGACGTCGGCAACGAGCTGTACACCCGCATGCTCGATCCCCGCATGGTCTACACCTGCGGCTACTGGAAGAACGCGAAGAACCTGACCGAGGCCCAGGAGCACAAGCTCGACCTGGTCGCGCGCAAGGTCGGCCTCAAGCCCGGCATGCGCGTCCTCGACCTCGGCTGTGGCTGGGGCGGGTTCGCGAGCTGGGCCGCCGAGAAGTACGGCTGCTCGGTGGTCGGCGTGACCCTGTCGAAGGACCAGGTCTCGCTCGGCAACCAGCTGTGGAAGCACCTGCCCGTCGAGCTGCGGCTGTGCGACTACCGCGACGTCACCGGCACGTTCGACCGCGTCGTGTCGATCGGCATGATGGAGCACGTCGGCCCCAAGAATCACCGCGATGTCATGCGCGTGATCGATCGCTGCATGGTCGACGACGGCGTGGCGCTGATCCACACGATCGCGAACAACCGCAGCCTGCGCCACGGCACGCCGTTCATCGAGAAGTACATCTTCCCGAACGCGGTCGCGCCGTCGATGGCGCAGCTCGGCAAGGCGATGGAGGGCATCTTCGTCCTCGAGGACCTGCACAACATCGGGCCGGACTACGACCCGACGCTGATGGCGTGGTGGGAGAACTTCGACCGCACGTACAACGAGATCGCGCACACGTACGATCAGAAGTTCTACCGGATGTGGAAGTTCTACCTGCTGGCGGCCGCCGGCGCGTCGCGCTCGCGCGATGGCCAGCTCTACCAGCTGGTGATGACCAAGATCGGGCGCAAGCAGCCCGAGCACTACCGGCAGAGCTGAGGCGGTACCGGAGATCCGGCCGACGCGGTAGCGTCGGCGGATGGGGAGCTCATTGCGGGGCGCGCTGATCGCGATCGCGATCGCCGGATGCGGCAGCGAGGCGACCGCGCCGGTCGCGGGGCGCGCCAGTGGCGCCGATGTCGTGGCGCCGCCAGCGCCGCCGACGGTGCGCCTCGAGCGCTGCGGCGAGGTCGAGCTCTTGCCGACGCGCGAGGTCGCGGCGAGCGGCCAGGTCGACCCGGCCCGCTACGGCACGGTCACGCACGACAGCGGGACCGGCTCGGGATACGGCGTGGGTGGCCACGGCGGCGGCACGCATCCGTACGCCGAGGCCGTCATGGGAGCGGTGACCGCGACCGGCCCACTCGACGTGGCGATCGTGAAGCGGTACCTGCGCCGCAACGCCGCGAAGTTCACCTACTGCTACGAGAAGCAGCTGGTGATCACGCCCGGGCTGCGCGGTGCGGTCGACGTGGAGTGGACGATCGCGGCAGATGGCACCGTGTCGACGGCGCGCGCCCGCGGCGTCGATCCCGCGATCGCCGCGTGCGTCGGTCGCTACGTGCTCGGGATCGAGTTTCCCGCGCCGCGGGATGGCGGCACGGTCGCGGCGCGCGTGGCGTTCACGCTGACGCCGCACGACCACGAGCGGCCGGCGAAGCCGCGACCTGGCGCCGCCGACTGGGTGACCGCGACGCCGCCGCCGCCGCCCGCACCACCGCCGCCCACGGCGTGGACCTCGTTCGCGCGGCGCTCGGAGATCCCGTCGCTGCCCGCGAGCGACGGCGCGACCGGCGCGAGCCAGGCCGCGGTCGCCGCCCGCCTGCCGGCGATCACCGCGTGCTTCCCCGCCGCTGCGCCGGATGGCTCGCTGCGCGCGGTGCTGCGCGCCGACAATCGCGGCGCGATCGTCGCGGTCGCGACCGGCGGCTACGGCGACGCGGCGATCGAGGCGTGCGTGAGCGAGGCGCTCGTCGGGATCACGGCGCTGCCGACGGCCTGCGACTTCACGCGCGGCGCACCGGCGCCGTGGCGGGTGAGCCGCGCCGGCTACGCCGTCGTCGAGGTCGGGGCGAGCGACCTGCGGCTCGACGGTACGGTCGTGCACCTGGCAGCGGAGCGGCCGCCGACGATCGCCGCCGATGCGACGGTCCTCGTGATCGCCGATCCCGCGGCGCCGGCCGCGCGGATCGAGCAGGCGATCGCCTGGGCAGGCCCGGGCCACGATGTCGTGCTCGCGATCGCCCAGGGCGGCGTCGCGGTGTTCGCGAGCGCGTTCGCGATGGCGCCGCGCGGCGCGCCTGTCGAGGTCGTGCCTCACGCGCGCCCGGTGCTCGCGGTGCGCGGCGCGGCGATCGCGGCGTGCGTCGACGGCAAGGCGCTGGCGGAGAGCGCGCCGGCAGGCGACGCCGCCGCGATCGAACGGCTGCTCGGCGCGATCGCCACCGCGTGCACCGGCGGTGCCTGCGATCGCGTGATCGAGATCGTGCCCGATGGCGGCGCGCCGATCGAGGGCGTGCGCGCCGCCGCCGCCGCGATCCGACGCGCGGGCCGTGTGCCGGTGATCGGCGCGCGGGCCTCCGACACCCGCTGCCCGCCGTGATCAGGCGTTGCCGGCGAGGATCGCCTCGCTCGCGCGCTCGGCCAGCGCCGAGATCGTGAGCAAGGGCGTCGCCGCGAGCGAGCGCGGGATCGTCGAGCCGTCGAGGACGTGCAGGCCGCGGTGCACGCCGCCGGCGTTGTCGAAGACCCGGCCGTAGTGATCGACGACGCCGGCGCGCGCGTCGTCGGCCATCGGGCAGCCGCCGAGCGGGTGGGGCACGATCAGCCGGCCGCCGAACAGCACGCTGCGCGGGTTGCGGAAGAACATGCCGCCGCGGCGCTCGGTGTAGCGGCGCATCTCGGCCTCGATGGTCGGGACGAACGGCGACTCGCCGACGTGCGGCCACACGATCTGCGGTCGATCGCCGGCGCGGTAGACGTAGCGCCCGCCGGAGTCGTCGTGGCCGCACGCGAGGTAGAGCGTGGAGTGCGCCAGCGCGCCGTCGGGGTGGTAGCCGTCGGGCGCGTCGAGATCGAGCCGCAGGCGATCGAGCTGATCAGTGGTGAGCTCGCGGGCCTGGCCGTGAGCGTACGCGGCCAGCGCCTTGGCGACCGCGCCGCCGAGCGCCACCGGGATCGTGCCCTCGAGCAAGAGGAACGAGTCCTCGAGCCGCGGGCCGTGGGCGTGCACGCCCCGGTAGTCGATGACGCCCATCAGCGCGGTGCCCACTGGCTCGGCGACGCGATCGGGGCGCCGCCCGACGAGGTTGGTCGGCGCGTCGCCGTTGTAGCAGAAGCCCAGCATGTCGCCGTTCGTCGACACCCGCGTGCCGAGCGCCGGCGACACCGCGAGGCCCGCCGCCGCGCTGCGCATCATGACCTCGGTCGAGCCCAGCGAGCTGGCGGCGACGATCACGCGATCGGCGAGGATCGCGCCGGTGATGCGCTCGCCCTTGGAGCGCGCGGTGTAGTGCACGCGCCACGTCGCGCCCGCGCGCTCGATCCGATCGACCTCCACGCCGGCGAAGATCGACGCGCCCTTCGCGCGCGCCATCGGCAGGTAGTTGGCCTGGAGCGTGCTCTTCGCGCCGACGTTGCAGCCCGTGGTGCAGTTGCCGCACAAGGCGCACGCGTGCTGCTGCACCGGGCGCTGCGGATCGCCGCGCCGCGCGGCCTGGTAGCTGATGTTGAGCGGCAGGTACTGGAACTCGCCGCCGTCGGCGATCGTCGCCGCGAGCGCGCGGTGCATCGCGACCTTCGCGGGATCCTCGCCGGCGAACTGGTTGGGCTGCAGCACCGCGGCCGCGCGATCGTAGTAGCGCGCGAGCGAGCCATCGGCGTGGGCCGCGCGGATCGCCGCGGGCCACTGCGGCTGCTCGAGCACGATGTCGGGCGGGCGCGTCGAGATCGCGGCGTTGATGAGCGAGGTGCCGCCGATGCCCGAGCCCGCGATGATGTCGAGGTCGCCGCCCATCGGCGTGTAGAGATCGAACAGCTCGAGCGGATCGCGCTGCCGGGTCGCGCTCGACAGCTGGTACATCGTCTCGGGGAAGTCGCCGGGCAGCCACTCGAGGCCGCGCTCGAGCACCATCACCTTCGCGCCGCCGGCGGCGAGGCGGGCCGCGCTGACCGCGCCGCCGTAGCCCGACCCGACGATCACGACCTCGGTGCGCGCGGTGGTCAGGAGCTCGTCCTGCGGCGTGATGAGCGACCAGTCGGCGAACGCGCCGGTCCGGCGCCCGGACACCCGCGGATCGAGGCTGAGGTGGCTGCGGCAGGCGCTGCCGAGCAGCCCGAACATGCCGAGGCTGGCCATGCCGGCCGTGCCGGCCAGGAACGAGCGACGCGAGGGACCGCGAGACATGAGGCGTGAGAATAACGCGAGAGCGGCGGCGCCCGCGATCTCTCGGGTGGCTACAAGAGGCCGCGCTCGGCAGCCTTGAGCACCGCGCGGGTCCGGTCGCGCACCGCCATCTTGGTCAGGATGTTCGAGACGTGGTTCTTGACCGTGCCCTCGGCGACGAACAGCGCGCGCGCGATCTCCTTGTTCGAGTAGCCGGCGGCCAGCAGGCGCAGCACCTCGCGCTCGCGCGGCGACAGCGGCTCGCCCTCGGCGGTGGTGGCGGGCGGGCGCGCGGCCGCGAGGTTCTGCTCGGCGCGCGCGGTCAGCGCCGGCTGGATGAGCGTCTCGCCTGCCGCCAGCGCGCGCACCGCCGCGACCAGGCGCGACAGCGTGACGTCCTTGAGCAGGAACCCGCGCGCGCCGGCGCGCACCACCTCGATCGCCGCGGCGTCGTCGTCGAAGGTCGTGAGGATCAGCGTGGGCGGCAGGGCGCCGCGCGCCGCCAGCGCGGTGACGACGTGCAGGCCATCGCCCTCGGGCAGGCGCATGTCGAGCAGCAGCACATCCGGGCGGGTCGCGAGGACGACGGCGATCGCTTCCGCGCCGCTCGCGGCCTCGCCGACCAGCGCGAGATCCTCGACCAGGCCGAGCAGCGTGCGGATGCCCTCGCGCACCAGCGTGTGATCGTCGACCAGCACGATGCGGATCACGGCTGCGCTCCCAGCGGCAGCATCGCGCGCAGCGCGAACGACGGCGCCGGCGCGATCCGCAGCGCGCCGCCCAGCTCCTCGATCCGCGCCTGCATGCCGCGCAGCCCGGCGCCGGCGGCCACGGTGGTCGCGCCGCGGCCGTCGTCGTGGGCATCGACGGTGATCGCGGCGCCGTCGTGCGCGATCGCGATCCACAGGTTGCGCGCGTGGGCGTGGCGCAGCGTGTTGGTCACGATCTCCTGCACGCAGCGCAGTACGCAGTGGGCGCGCGCGGCCTCGTCGACGCGGAGTTCGTCGGGCAGCGCGAGGTGCACCGTCAGCCCGGGGACGTCCTCGACCAGCGTGCGCAGCGCGATCGCGAGGCCGGGGCCGTCGGGCACGCGGATCGCGGAGACCACCTCGCGCACGTTGCGCAAGAGGCGCGCGCTGACGTCGCGGGCCTTGCCGACGTGGACCGGCGCCTGCTCCGGCGTGACGTGGGACGCGATCTCGAGCTGCAGCCCGAGCGCGGTCAGGTCGTGGCCGAGCACGTCGTGCAGCTCGCGCGCGATCCGCGTGCGCTCCTGGGCGCGGCTCGCGTCGGCGAGCAGGACGCGCGTCGCGCGCAGCTCGGCGTTGGCGTGGGCCAGCGCGCGGCGCGCCTCGGACTCGCCGCGCACCACGAACACCGCGACCGCCGCGAAGCTCTGGAAGCCGAGCAGCGCGACCATCGCCGCGACGGTGTCGTAGAGCGGGCAGACCCGCGACAGGGAGACGCCGACCACCAGCGTCTGCACCGCGATCCAGCCGGCGACCTGGGCGCGCGACAGGACCAGCGCGGCCTGCGACGCGACGATGACCACGGCCAGCGCGCCGAAGTGGCAGGGCAGGATCGCCGCCATCGCGAGCATCGCCGGCGTCTGCGCTGCGAGGGCGAGCAGCCGCCGGGTGCGTCGGCCCTCGGGTGCGCTCGCGCCCACGTGGAACGCCAGCGCGAACACCGCGAACGCCGCGCACCAGGCCGCGAAGTGCGCGGTCAACGGCGCGCCGGTGTCGATCACCGT
>JAIOQA010000255.1 GCA_021413675.1 Deltaproteobacteria bacterium
CCGAGCTCGGCGTCGCGCCGACCGACACCGCCGCCGCGCTGCGCTTCCGCATGGATCTCGGCTTCGCGATCGATGGCGCGGCCCTCGACAAGAACGCCGCGACGCTCGCCGGCCATGCGATCCAGGGCAACTACGACGAGACCCGCGGCTACGGCTTCGGCGATCTCTACGCCGGCAGCCGCGGCCTGCTCCTGCCCAGCCTGTCGACCTACCTCGCCGCCCACGCCACCTTCCAGGGCGACCTCACCGGCGTGCAGCCGCTGGCCTCGGTCTACGATCGCGGCGACGCGCTGCGGATCCGCGCGGCCTGGGCCGAGGCCGACGATCTGTTCGAGCAGCGCTGGCTCGCGCCGATCCGTGTGCGCGCCGGGCGGCAGTGGATCTACGGCGTGGCGCCGACCCACTTCGACGGCGCGGTCCTCGGCTGGGAGCAGCGGGTCGTGGCGGTGCACCTCTACGCCGGCAGCCGCGTGCCCGACTTCGACGACCGCTCGCTCGCGCGCGGCGCGATCACCGGTGTCGACGCGCACCTCGATCTGCAGCGCTGGCGCGGCTTCCCGATGGTGCTCGACGCCGCGGCGTTCAGCTACGGCGATCACGACCACGCGCGGTTCGCGACCAGCGTGACCCGCGGGCGCGGCTTCGCGCTGCGCGGCGCGGTCCGCAGCCTCGACGGCCGCCTCGCCCACGAGCAGGTCACCGCGCGCTTCAAGATCTCGGACGTCACGCTCCTGTCGGCCGCGCTCGATCACCGATCGTCGTACGACTGGCGCTGGGATCCCGAGTACGTCTCGACCACCGAGCCCGGCGCGGCGCGGCGCTACCTCGATCTCGGCGCGGTCGGCCCGCGCGGCGTGGCGTCGGTGCGCGCCGGCACGGTCCTCCTCGGCAACATCGATCTCCTGGTCCGCGGCGCCGGCGCGCTCGATCAGAAGCGCCACGAGGTCGCCGACAGCAGCTACGCGGCGACCTGGGGCGAGCTCGGCGCCGCGCTCGAGGTCCGGGCACGGCGCACGCTCGCGATCGGCGCCTCGACCCTGGTCCGCAAGTACCTGCGCGACAGCCTGCCCGAGCCCGGGCCGATGGACGCGGTCGCGCCCGCGATCAGCTCGCCGCTGTTCGCGTCGCCGCTCACCGGCGAGATGTCGTTCGTCGAGGTCGGCGTGTCGGCGCGCTACCAGGGCGGCGCGCGCACGCTGTCGGCGTCGGCGGAGCTGGTCGCGCGGCGGGTGCGCTGGCACAAGCTCTACCCGGTCAACCCGCTGACCGACTTCGACGGCACCGAGGTCCGCGGCGGCGGCCAGTTCGTGCTGGCGGCGTGGATCACGCCGCGCGTGCGGCTGCGGTTCGAGTACGACCTGTCGACGACGCTCGCGCGGGTTCCCGAGATCACGGGCTACAAGAACCTGCGGATCGCGCTGGAGGGCACGCTGTGAGCCCGCGCAGCCGCCTGGCGATCGCGATCGGCGTGATCGCGCTCTGCGTCGGCGCGCTCGGGCTCGCGCCCCGCGCCGGCAACGCGCCGGCAACCGCGACCGCGCGCGACGCTGGCGTCGACGCCGATGGCGACAGCCTCGACGACGACTCGCCCGACACCGAGCCCGACGCGATGCTCGCCCCCGATCTCGCCGCGCTCAAGGACGCGCCGCCCACCTTCGACGCGACCCGCACGACGCCGCTCGGCTTCGATCACATCAAGCACGATCGCCAGGTCGGCACCTCCGGCGCCGAGCCGATCGCGTGCCGCGCGTGCCACGACCTGACCGACGACGGTCGCCCGCGCGGCCGGCCCGGCCACGCGGCGTGCTTCGGCGCGTGCCACGGCCCCGCGCCGGGCCGCGGCCGCACGCTCGTCGTGCCGGCGGCGCAGGTGCCGCTGTGCGCCCGATGCCACGCCGGTTCCGCGCTCGCGGCGCGGGTCGCCGGCACCCCGACGCCCTTGACCGTCGCGTACCCGCCGTACGCGTTCGATCGCGACTGGGCGCTCACGCTCTCGCACCAGACCCACGCCAACGACTGCGCGACCTGCCACCGCGGCAGCGCGGCCGCCCCCCACACGGGCCGACCCGTACTGTCCGACGCTGCGCGCGGCGGCCACTGAGCTGCCCGGGGTGGTCGACGGCGGCACCATGGTGGTGGTGCAGGGGCCGCGGTTCTCCACCCGCGCTGAGAGCAACTGGTTCGCGCGGGAGGGGTTCACGCTGATCAACATGACCGGGTACCCCGAGGCGGTTCTGGCGCGCGAACTGGAGATGTGTTACGCGGCAATCGCTTTGGTGACTGACCTGGATGCCGGTATCGACGTCGGAGCGGGCGTGCGAGCCGCCGACGTGTTTGCCGAGTTCGAGAAGAACCTAGTG
>JAIOQA010000184.1 GCA_021413675.1 Deltaproteobacteria bacterium
CAGCGCCGCGCGCGCCGACTGGGCCTGGGATGGCGCGCGCCAGCGGCCGGTGGTGAAGGTGTGGATCCTCGGCGGCGTCGGCGTGCGCGCGGCGGTCGAGGCGCGGCTGCGCGCGCTGGCCGAGCCCGACACGCCGATCGCGGTCGCGGACGCCACGCCGGTCGCCGCGAACCTCGCCATCGATCTCGAGCTCGATCCGCGCCAGGTCGCGACCGCCGTGCTCGCGTCCGCCACCGCGGCGCTGTTCGGCGACGACGGCTGGCTGACACCGCCGGTGCTGGGCATCGATCGGCCGCTGCTGCGCAGCCGCTTGATCGCCGACCTGCTGTCGCTCCCCGGCGTCACCGGGGTGCGCGCGCTGAGCTGGAACGGCGCCGCGCTGCTCGACTACGGCGTGGCGCCTGGCCCGGGCGCCTACTTCGACCTCGCCGCGACCGCGGCGGTGACCGGGAGCTGACCCATGGCCGACGCGCCCATCGCCGACGATCGCTTCGAGCAGTACTACATCGAGAAGCTGTGGGAGTGGATCCCGTCCTTGTACCGCCACGAGGACGGCATCGCCGAGCGCCCCGGGACGCTGCGGGCGCTGGTCGAGCTGATCGGCGAGCAGGTCGCGGTGCTGCGCCGCGGCCACGATCGCCTGTGGGACGACGCGTTCATCGATCTGTGCGACGACTGGGCGGTCCCCTACCTCGGCGATCTGGTCGGCACGCGGATGGTGTCGGCGCTCAACCGTCGGGCTCGCCGGGTCGACGTCGCCAAGACCATCTACTACCGCCGGCGCAAGGGCACGCCGCGCGTGCTCGAGGAGCTGATCGCCGACATCACCGGCTGGGACGGCAAGGTCGTCGAGAGCTTCCGCGGCCTGGCGCGGGCGGCGCACCACCTCGATCCACCGCTGGCGGAGCGGCTCGAGCCGGCGCGCGGCTGGGCCGACCTGCGGCAGCCGCGGCTGACCGAGCAGGCCGGCGGGCCGTGGGACGGCTTCGCGCACACCCCCGATCTGCGCCGGGCGCGTGGCCGCGACGGCCGCTGGAACATCCCGCGCGTCAGCTTCCACCTGTTCCGGCTGGGCGCGTACCGCGTCACCGACGTCATCCCGCACGTGCGCGCCGACGGCGTGACGTTCACCTTCGATCCGTCGGGGCGCGACGCGCCGCTGTTCATGCCGCGGCACCGCGACGCCAGCTACGCCTGGGACGACTGGCAGAGCGCGCGTCCGTGGGAGGTGCCGGCGCCGATGGCGTGCCGCGTGCTCGGCCACGCCGAGTACGTGATCGACGCCGCGGTGCTCGCGGCGATGGCGGCGCACGGCACCGCCGCCGCTGCGGTGGCCGAGCTCGCGACCGCGCTCGGTGGCCGGTTCGTCACCGAGGACGCGCTCCACGACTTCCTCGCGGTCGCCGCCAACGCCGGCGCGTTGCTGGCGCCCGGCAACTACGACGCGCTGCGCGCGGCCGCGCTGATCGACGACTGCGGCAAGGCCGCGCTGTGGCCGGCCGCGGTCGCGGTGCGCACGCCGACCGCGGTCCCGCGCCACCGGGTCGGCTCCGCCAGCCTGCACGACTTCACGCGGACCGCGTCGCACCTCGAGCTGCTGGTCGATCCGGTGCGCGGCCGCGGCAAGGCGCTGACGCCGCCGGCCGATCCCACCGCGCTCCGCGCCGACTACACCTATGGCTCCGGCGGTGACATCGGCGCCGGCACCTACGACCGCCGCGCGACGGTGCTCGACGCGCCCGACGTCGTGGTCGCGGCTGCGGTCGGCGCGGCCGGTGCGCTCGGCGGCGCCGACTACCCGGCCGACCTGCTCACCGGCAACCTGGTCGGCGCCGTCGAGATCCCCGACAGCGGCACCTACGACGTCACCGCCGATGCGAACGACGTCGAGCGGTTGACGATCCAGGCCGCAAACTTCGCCCGGCCGTACCTGCGGCTCGCGGGCGACTGGACGCTCACCGCGGCGGCCGGCCTCGAGGCGACGCTCGCGCTCGACGGGCTGTGGCTCGGCGCGCGGACGCCGGCGGCGCTGGTGCTGGCTGGCACCTGGCACACGGTCGAGCTGCGCGGCGTGACGCTCGATCCCGGCGGGGTCGACGTCGACGGCGCGGCGCTGCACCCGGTGACGATCCGGGTCGAGGGGCAGATCGACGACCTGGTGATCGACCACGCGATCGCGGCGGCGATCACCACCGCCGGCGACGGCGTGATCGACACGCTGACCGTGCGCGACGCGATCGTCGACGCGCAGCGCGTGGCCGGCGGCGCCGCGATCGCGCTCACGCCCGGCACCGTCAACCTGGCGCGGGTCACCGTGCTGGGCCGGGTCGACGTCGAGCGCCTCGAGGCGACCGAGGCGCTGATCACCGGGCTGGTCGACGTGACCGACACCCAGGCGGGCTGCTTCCGGTTCTCGGCGGCCCCGGCGGGCAGTCGCCTGCCGCATCCGTTCCGCGCGGTGACGTGGGACGGCGGCCCGGTGTTCGCGTCGCTGCGCTTCGGCGACCCTGGCTACGCCTGGCTGGCCGAGGCGGCGCCCGAGGCGCTGCGCCGCGGCGCCGAGAACGGCAGCGAGCTGGGCGCGTGGAGCGCGTCCTTGAACCCGATCAAAGAGGACAGCCTGGCGCGCAAGGTCGAAGAGTACCTGCCGTTCGGGCTGGCCCCGATGTTCATCCGCGAGACCTGAAGGGACGAACCATGGCCACCGAAGAGAAGAGCCGCGACGCATTCGATCCCACCAAGCGCTACGCCGGGGTCGGGATGCAGCTCGGGCGGGTGCTCGTCGACGACGACTGGAACGAGGCCGAGCGGATCCGGCTCGAGGACGAGCTCCGCCATCAGCTCGACGTGATCGGCCCGGTCGGCAGCCCCGACCAGGGCTTCGCGATCGGCAACGGTCACCTGACCGGCGGCCGCTGCGACTTCGACATCGGCGCCGGCACGCTCTACCTCGGCGGCCTGCGCCTGTGGAACCCGACCACCGCGAGCTTCGCGCTGCAGGACGACTGGCTGGGACAGGTCGCGGCCGATCGTCCCGGACTCGTGGTCGATCGCGCGGACCTGGTCTACGTCGAGGCGTGGCAGCAACCGGTGACCGCGGTCGAGGACGGCGAGCTGTTCGAGGCCGCGCTGGGCGGCCCCGACACCTCGACCCGCCTGCGCACGATGTGGCGCGTGCGGGTCGCGCCCGGTGTCTCCGGCGCCGACTGCCCCGGAGCATGGCAGGCGCTGGTTGCGGGCTGGGCCGCGGCCGGGGCCGGCGTCGTCGACGCCACCGGTGAGCGCACGGTCGACGCCGCGCTGACCGTCGGCTTCACTGGCGGCGCGGTCGGCGATCTGTGCACGCCGGCCATCGCCACCGGCTACCTGGGCGCCGAGAACCAGACCCTGCGGGTGCAGCTGGTCGACGCCAC
>JAIOQA010000185.1 GCA_021413675.1 Deltaproteobacteria bacterium
TCACCCGCTCGAAGACGGCGGCGAGCGCGGCGGCGTGATCGAGGCGCCCGACCCGGCCGTACGCAGCGCACAGCTCGATCCATACCGGCGGCGACATCCCGAGCGCGTGCGCGACGTCGCCCGGGGTCGTGGGCACCGGCGCGGCGGGATCGTGGGCCTGGGCGCGCGCGATCGCCGCGAGCGGATCGTCGAGGATCGCCCGGTAGGCGGGGCTGTGCGCGGCGAGCGTGGCCTCGGCGTGCGCGATCGCCTCGGGCCAGCGCATCGCGACGACATAGAGCAGCGCGATGCGCTCGTCGAACATGCGGCGCGCGACCGGCGGCGCCTCCTGGCGGGCGCCGCGCAGCGCCGCGACGACATCGTCGACCTCGCCGCGACGGACGGCGCGCAGCGCGCGCAGCGTGGCCTGATCGTCACGCCCGCCCATGCCGGGCTGCAGGACCGCGTGGACCTCGAGGAGCGCGCCCGCGAGCTGCAGGCGATCGTGGGCGATCGCCCAGCGCGCCGCCTCGCGCACTGCCGGGCCGATCACCAGCAGGCACGCGCCGGCGCCGATCGCGATCGCGCCCAGCAGATCGAAGATCGGCGGGCCCTCGTTGCGGCGCCCGGCGTAGGCGACCCACGCCAGCACCGCGGTGGCGCACAGCGCGAACGCGATGCCTGCCGGGGCCCGGCGACGGACCATCGTCACGCCCCAGACGGTCGCCGAGACCGCGACCGACAGGAGCGCGAGTTCGAACAGCATCGTGAGAATGACTAGCACGCCGACGCCCGCGGTCGGGCGTCGCCGTCGATCAGGTCGCGGTGTCGATGAACGCGCCGATCGCGCGGAACTTCTGGTAGCGGCGCTCGACCAGCTCGGCCGGCGGCAGCGCCGACAGCTCGCGCAGGTGGCGCTTGATCGCCATGCGGACCTTGGCGGCGGTGACGGCGAGATCGCGGTGCGCGCCGCCCGGCGCCTCCGGGATGATCTCGTCGCAGACCTTCAGCCCGACGAGGTCCTGGGCGGTGAGCTTCAGCTGCGCGGCGGCCTCGGGGACCTTCGACGGAGCGCGCCAGAGGATCGACGCGCAGCCCTCGGGCGAGATGACCGAGTAGATCGAGTACTCGAGCATGAGCACGCGATCGGCGACGCCGAGCGCGAGCGCGCCGCCCGAGCCGCCCTCGCCGATCACCACCGAGATGATCGGGACATCGAGCGAGGCCATGACCTGCAGCGCCTTGGCGATCGCCTCGGCCTGGCCGCGCTCCTCGGCGCCGAGGCCGGGGTAGGCGCCGGGCGTGTCGATGAAGCACAGGATCGGCCGGCCGAACCGCGCCGCCATGCGCATGAGGCGCGTGGCCTTGCGGTAGCCCTCGGGCCGAGCCATGCCGAAGTTGCGGTGCAGGTTCTCCTTGGTGTTGCGGCCCTTCTGATGGCCGAGCACCAGGACCTCCCACTCGTCGAAGCGCGCCATCGCGCCGACGATCGCGGGGTCATCGCGGAACGAGCGATCGCCGTGCAGCTCGAACCAGTCCTCGCAGAGGAGGCGGGCGTAGTCGAGCATGTACGGTCGGCCGGGGTGGCGCGACAGCTGGACCTTCTGCTGCGGGGTGAGGTCGGCGAAGACCTCCTTCTGCAGCTTGCGGGCCTTCTGCTCGAGGCGCCGGATCTCGTTCGAGAAGTCGACGGTCTCCGACGAGAGCGCGCGGAGCTCGTCGAGCTTGCGCTCGAGCTCGACCACCGGGCGCTCGAACTCGAGGATCATGCGATCCGAGAGCGGCTCCGGGCGCGGCGGGGGCGGCTCGGCGACGACCGGAGTCGCCGCAACGATGGGGGTGTCTAGGGTCTCCGTCGACATGGGCTACGCGGACCACGGTGGCGCGATCACGAGCCTAGGTACCGCTCCAGCGAACCGAGGTCAACGTCGGACGCCTCGGAGTGCCAGCGCACCAATGGGTCGGGCCGGTGCCACGAGATCTGGCGCCGCGCATAACGCCTCGAATTCCTTTTGATCAGCTCGATCATCGTGGCGAGCGAGTGAACTCCCGCGAGGTGATCGTGGACCTCGGCGTAGCCGATCGCGCCCTGTGACCGCATCGGTGGAGCGAAGCCCCGCGCCCGCAGCCCCGCGACCTCGTCGACCAGGCCGGCGGCGATCATCGCGTCGACCCGGGCCTCGATCCGCGCGTGCAAGGTTGCGCGCTCCGGGCTCAGGCCGACCAGCACGTGCGGGTAGCGCGCCGCTGCGGTGCGGTGATCATGGCGGGCCTGGTGCTCCGACATCGGCACACCCGTCAGCTGGTGGACCTCGAGGGCGCGCACCAGGCGCTTCTGATCGTGGGGATCGATCTTGCGCGCCATCGCGGGATCGATCGCGGCCAGCCGCGCGTGCAGGTGTGCGGTGCCGTGCGCATCGGCGGCGGCGTCGAGCTCGGCGCGCAGCGCGGCGTCGGCGGGCGGGCCCTCGAACAGCCCGAGGAGCAGCGCGCGGATGTAGAGGCCGGTGCCGCCGCACACGATCACCGGACGGCCGCGCGCGGCGATGTCGGCGATCGCGGCGTCGGCGAGCGTGATGAACCGCGCCGCGGTCATCGTGTCGTCGGGCGCGACGATGTCGATCAGGTGGTGCGGGACCGCGGCGCGCTCGTCGGCGGTGGCCTTGCCGGTGCCGATGTCCATCCCGGCGTAGACCTGCTGCGAGTCGGCGGACACGACCTCGCCGCCGGTGCGGCGCGCGAGGTCGACCGCGAGCCGGGTCTTGCCGGACGCGGTCGGTCCGACGATGACGACGAGGCGGGTCACGTGACGGACGAGTGTAGCGCGGGGTGCGCACGATCCGCGTCGACGAAACCATGGTTCGCGCCGGCGTGAGAAGAACGCTGGCGACGCCAGCGTCGCGCGGTGTAGCGTGAGAGTTCCGCGCGCTTCGCGCGATGCATGGACCGCGACTCCTCCCCCGAAGAGACGCCCACCCAGATCGATGGCCCCGCGCGCACCCGCCGGAGCCGCCGCATCACCGGGCGGTTGCTCGGCCGCTACGTCGTGCTGCAGGAGCTCGGCAAGGGCGGCATGTCGGTGGTCTACGCGGCCTACGATCCGGAGCTCGATCGCCGGGTCGCGCTCAAGGTCGTGCGCGCCGACAAGATGACCGCGACCCACCGCCAGCGACTGCACCGCGAGGCGCAGGCGCTCGCGCGGCTGTCGCACGGCAACGTCGTCACCGTGTTCGACGTCGGCGATCTCGGCGACGACACCTTCGTCGCGATGGAGCTGGTCGACGGCCAGACCCTGCGCAAGTGGCTCGCGACGCCGCGGCCGTGGCGCGAGGTGGTCCGCGTCATGGCGGCCGCCGGGCGCGGGCTGGCCGCCGCCCACGCCGCCGGCATCGTCCACCGCGACATCAAGCCCGACAACATCGTCATCGCGACCAGCGGCGCGGTGAAGCTCGTCGACTTCGGGCTCGCGCGCGATCTCGGCGATCGGTCCGGCGAGCTCAGCAACTCGGGGCCGACGCCGGCGTTCACGCCCGAGGAGCTCGGGCTGGGGATCGCGCCGATCGAGGTGCTCGACGCGAGCGCGATGCGCCCGCTCGAGACGATCACCGCGCACGGCAACATCGTCGGCACGCCGGCGTACATGCCGCCGGAGCAGCGGACGCGCGCGCCCGAGGCCGACGAGCGCTCCGATCAGTTCAGCTTCTGCGCGACGCTCTACGAGGGCCTGTATCGCCAGCGCCCGTTCGCGACCCGGCCCGCGGCCGCCGAGCTCGGTGACGCCGAGACCGTGATCGGCAAGCGCGCCGCCGGCGCGCGCGAGCCGCACAGCCTGGCCGCACCGCCGCCCGCGAACAGCGACGTGCCGACGTGGCTGCGCAAGGCGGTCGATCGCGGCCTCGCCGTCGATCCCGTGCACCGCTACGCGAGCATCGACGCGCTGCTCGCCGCGATCGATCGCGATCCCGCCCGCGCGGCGCGCCGCGGCGCCTTCTTCGGCGCGACCGGGCTCGCGGTCGCGGGCACCGCCGCGGTGACGACGTGGATGATGACGCCGGCGCGCGCGGTCGAGGCCGCGCCGACCTGCGACGGCGGCGCCGCGCGGGTCGAGGCGATCTGGAACCCCGGCGTGCAGGCGGCGATCCGCGGCGGCGCGGCCGCGCAGCCGGTCCCGTGGGCCCGGACCGCCGCGACCGCGTTCGTCGATCGCGTCGACGGCTGGACCCGCGGATGGCGGGACATGCACCGCAGCGCGTGCGAGGCCACGCGGATCCGCGGCGAGCAGTCGCCCGAGGCGATGGACCTGCGCATGGCCTGCCTCGATCGCGAGCTGCGCGCGCTCGGCGCGCTGATCACCGTGGTCCGCCAGGGCGATCGCGAGGCGCTGCGCAACGCCGGCACCGCGATCGACGAGCTGCCCGCGGTCGCGGCGTGCGCCGACGCCGCGCGCCTGCGCGAGGTCGCGCGCCCCGCCGACGCCGCCACGGCCGCGCGGGTCGAGGCGCTCGAGGGCGATCTCGCGCGCATGAACGCGCTCTACGCGATCGGCGACGTGGTCCACCTCGAGCCGCTCGCCGATCGCGTGATCGCCGACGCGCGCACGGTCGGCTACGCGCCGACCCTGGCCCGCGCGCTGTACTGGCGCGGGCGCGCGGTCGCTGATCGCGAGGGCGGCGCGCCGGCGACCGCGCTGTTCGACGAGACCTTCGCGACCGCGCTGGGCGCGGGCGAGGATCGGATCGCGGCCGACGCCGCGGCCCGCGTCGCGCAGGAGGAGCTGTGGGCCGGGCACCTGGCGGAGTTCCATCGCTGGGAGCGCCTCGCGCTGCGGGTCGCGGGCCGCGCCGACGCGATCGGCGTCGGGCTGTTCGTCGATCAGCTCGGCTGCATGGCCAACCACTGGCTCGGCAAACCGCGCACCCGCCTCGCGTGCCTGCGCGCGCTCGCGGCGCGGCGCGACCAGATCGGGCTGCCCAGCGAATGGCTGGTCACGGCGCTCGGCAGCGCCGCGACCGAGGCCGGCGATCCCGCGGACGCGATCCACTGGCTGCGCCGCGGCGTCGAGCTCTCGGGCCGCGAGAACGGCGCCGACCACCCGCGGACGGTGGAGATGCGCTCGTACCTGTGCCGCGGGTTGATCGAGCTGGGCGACTACGCCGCGGGCGCGGCGGAGTGCACCGACGCGCTGCACGTGCTCGAGCGGGTCGCGCCCGACGACGCGCCGCTGCTCGGGCGCCTGCGGCTCTACCTCGGCCGGGCCGAGGTCAAGCTCGGGCACGCCGAGGCCGCGCGGGCGCTGTTCGCGCAGGTCGAGCCGATCGCCGACGCCGAGCTCGCGCTCGACGCGCGCGGCGAGCTGGCGGATCTCGCGGGCAAGCACGGCGACACGCGCCGCGAGGTCGCGGTCCACCGCGCCACGCTGGCCGCGACGATCGAGACCTACGGGCCGTTCAACCCGCGGCACCCGAACATCATCGCCGAGCGGCTCGCGCTGGGTTCGGCGCTCTACCACGATGGCCAGACCGCGGCCGCTGTCGCCGAGCTCGCGCAGGCCGATCGCGACGCGGATCCCGACGAGGCCAGCCCGCTGACGCTGGCGCAGCTCCGGTTCGGCCGGTCGCAGGCGGTGGCGGCGCTGCGGCCGCCGGATCGCGCGCTCGCCGCCGAGCTCGCGCGCTCGGCCCTCGATCTGTACACGCGCGCCGCGCCCGACAGCGCTCGCTTCCGCGGCGAGCGCGCCGCGGTCAGCGCGTGGCTGGCCGAGCTCGCGCGGTAGCGGTAGCGATCGCGGTAGCGATCGCCGGCGCGGTATCGCTCAGCGCCCGAAGCGCCGGGCCAGCTCGCCGACCGGCAGACGGAGCAGCACCGGGCGCCCGTGCGGGCAGTGCGCGCGGAAGTCGACGCCGTCCATCGCGCGCAGGAGCGCCTCGGCCTCGTGTCCGTCGAGGACATCGCCGGCGCGGACCACCGAGTGGCAGGCGATGGTCGCGAGCACGTGATCGAGGTGGGCCTCGACCGCGCGTGAGCCGTCGACCTCGGCCAGCTCGCCGAGCAGCTGGCGCAGCACCGCCGCCGGCTCGGTGTGGCGCAGCCCGGCGGGCACCGCCTTGATCGCGACCGAGGTGCCGCCGAACGGCTCGACCTCGAAGCCGGCGGCGGCCAGCACGTCGGCGGCGTCGGCGACGATCGCGATCGAGGCCGCGTCGACCTCGATCGTGGTCGGGAACAGCAGGCGCTGGACCGGGACCTCGTGCGCGGCGCTGCGCTCGCGCAGGCGCTGGAACTCGACGCGCTCGTGGGCGGCGTGCTGATCGATCAGCACGAGCTCGCCATCGCCTTCGCACACCAGGTACGTGCGATCGAGCTGGCCGAGGTAGCGCAGGGTCGCGAAGAACGCGGGCATCGGGGCAGGCGCCGGGGCGAGGCCGATGCCCGTGCCGAGGCCGAGATCGCCCTGCCCGGCCGCGATCGCGCCGTCGTCGGGATCGTCGACCGGCGCGCTGTCGACGATCGGCAACGCGCGGGCCCGCGGCTCCGGCGCCATCGCCGCCGCCCGCGGGGTCTGCGCGCGCGCCGCGATCTGCGCGCGCATCCGCTCGGCCCAGGCATCGGCGCTCGGCGCGGGCGCGGCCGCTGGCGCGAGATCGAACGCGCCCTGCGACGACGGCGGCGTGCGCGCGTAGCCGCCCACCGGCTCGGCCGAGTACGTGCGCGGCGGCGCCATGCTCGAGATCGCGCGGACCTGCACCGGCGCCGCCGACGCGGCCTCGGCGAGCCACGGCGCGCCCGCCACCCCGCGCCGGACCGCGTGCCGGACCGCGGTCGCGACCGCCGCGGCGTCGGAGAACCGGACCTCGAGCTTCTGCGGGTGCACGTTGACGTCGACCGCGCCCGCCGGCACATCGACGAGCACGATCGCGACCGGGTAGCGGCCGCGCGGCACCAGCTCGCCGTAGCCCATCGCGACCGCGTGCAGGAGGCCGCGATCGCGCACCGCGCGCCGCCCGACATAGAGCTGCACGCCGCGCGCGGTCGACTGCGCCAGCTCGGGCGCGGCCAGGAGCGCGGTCACGCGGATACCCCCGTCCTCGACGGTGACCGGGTGCAGGCGCCCGGCGAGGCGCGGCCCCAGCAGCTGGCGCGCGCGCTCGATCGCGCTGGGCGCCGGTGGCGCGTCGAGCGCGACCCGGCCGGCGTGACGCAGCCGCAGGTGGATCTCGGGGTGGGCCATCGCCAGGCGCGAGACCGCGTCGGTGACGTGGCTGGCCTCGGTGGCATCGCCCTTCAGGAACTTCAGGCGCGCGGGCACGTTCGCGAACAGGTCCGCGACCTCGATCGTCGTGCCGACCGGCGCGCCGACCTCGGTGACCTCGCCGACCCGGCCGCCCTCGACGACGATCCGGGTGGCGGCCAGGGCGTCCGCGGTGCGGGTCGTGAGCGTGAGGCGCGCGACCGACGCGATCGATGGCAGCGCCTCGCCGCGGAAGCCCATCGTGCCGATGCCCCACAGATCGTCGACCGAGCGCAGCTTGGAGGTCGCGTGCCGCGACAGCGCCAGCCGCGCGTCGCGCGGGGTCATGCCGCGGCCGTCGTCGACGACGCGGATGAGCTGCCGACCGCCGCCGATGACGTCGATCGTCACCAGCCGGGCGCCGGCGTCGAGGGCGTTCTCGACCAGCTCCTTGACCACCGAGGCCGGACGCTCGACCACCTCGCCCGCCGCGATCTGATCGACGACGTGATCGGGCAGCACCTCGATGACGTCGGCGACGGTCACGCTCCAAGGACTAGCACGCGCGTGCGACACCTCAGGATCGAGACCTGTGCCCCCGTGACGTTGCCTCGGCGGTGGACTTCCATTAGGGTCGCGACATATGGCGACGGACTCGCGCACCGGCCGTGTGGTGGCCATCACCGGCGCGTGTACTTTCCTCGGCACCGAGCTGTTGCGGCGCCTCGAGGAGGATCGTCGCTGGACGCGGATCCTCGCGCTCGACGTGCGGCAACCGCCGGTGACCACCGGCGCGGGCAGCAAGATCGAGTTCATCAAGATCGATCTGACCCAGCCCACGATCGACGGCGACATCGCCACCTTGCTCCTGCAGGCCAAGGTCGACACCGTCGTCCACGGCGCGTTCCTCTCGCACCCGACCCACGCCACCGAGTGGGCGCACGAGTTCGAGGACGTGGGCACGATGCACGTGCTCAACGCCTGTGCCTCGGCCGCGCCGCGTCGGGTCGTGATGGTCTCGACCACCTCGGTCTACGGCGCCAACCGCGACAACCCGGCGTTCCTCACCGAGGACTCCGAGCTGCGCGGCCACCCCGAGTCGCGGTTCATCAACGACAAGGTCAAGGCCGAGAAGCAGGCGGCGCGGTTCGCGCGCGAGAACCCGAACACCGCGGTCTGCGTGCTGCGGTTCGCGCCGATCCTCGGGCCCACGATCTCGAACCTCTACACCCGGTTCTTCTCGCGGCCGATGGCGCCCGTGATGATGGGCCACGATCCGATGTGGCAGTTCGTGCACGAGTCGGATGCCGCGTGGGCGCTCAAGACCGCGGTCGACTCGGACGCGCGCGGGCCGTTCAACATCGTCGGCAAGGGCGTGCTGCCGTACTCGACGGTGCTGGCGATGATGGGCCGCGTACCGATGCCGATGCCGTACCTGATCGCGCGGCAGCTGTCGAAGGCGCTGTGGGCGACGCAGGTCTTCGACTCGCCACCGTCGTTCCTCGATTTTCTGACCTACGTCTGCGTCGCCGATGGCACGCGCGCGCGCAAGGAGCTGGGCTACAGCGCCCGGCTCGGCATCAAGCGGACGATCCACGACTTCCTCGGGGTCGCCCCCGAGGACGGCGCGACCGACATCGCGCGAGCGCAGGGCTGAGATGGCCGACCTTCCCGACGATCCGACTGGCGACGACACCGTGAACGAGCTGGGCGCTCCGCCCGATGCCACCCGCGACGACGCCAGCGATGCGGCCGACGACGACGGCGACACCTACGGCGACGGCGACTGGTCGGGCGCGGTGCCCGACGCGATGGCCTGGCCCGACGGCGTCGCCCGCGGCGGCGCGTTCGAGGACGACGTCTTTCTCGGCGAAGAGGCGGTCGTACCGCCGGGCGAGTACGGCCACGTCGCGTCGCGCGCGCACCAGGCCGACGAGCCCGAGCTGCGCGAGCTCGAGCGCCGGGTCGACGCGCACCGCACGCCCGCGTTCCCGCTCGATCTGCGCAACCGCGTGCGCCTGCCCTTCCTGTGGAAGCGCTGGCGCAAGGTCGCGATGATGGGCAAGAGCGAGGTCGTCGACGATTTCGGCCGCGATCCGATCGCGACGGCCCGCTGGGAGCCGCTGCTCGACTTCCTCTACGCGCGCTGGTTCCGGGTCGAGACCACCGGCCTCGAGCACGTGCCGTCGACCGGCCGCGCGCTGATGGTCGGCAACCACGGCGGCACGCTGCCCTACGACTCCGCGATGGTGATGCACGCGATCCGCCGCGATCACCCGTCGCGCCGCGACGTGCGCCCGCTGATCGAGGACGCGGTCTTCCACCTGCCCTGGCTCGGCCCGCTCATGAGCCGCATCGGCGGCGTGCGCGCCTGTCCCGAGAACGCGATGCGGCTGCTCGCCAACGACGAGCTGGTCGCGGTGTTCCCCGAGGGCGTGAAGGGCATGGGCAAGCTGTGGCGGGATCGCTACCAGCTGCAGCGGTTCGGGCGCGGCGGCTTCATCAAGCTGGCGCTGCGCTCGGGCGCGCCGCTGATCCCGGTCGCGGTGGTCGGCGCCGAGGAAGCCGTGCCGATGCTCGGCAAGGTGACCTGGTTCGCGCGCTCGGTCGGCCTGCCCTACGTGCCGGTCACGCCGACCTTCCCGTGGTTCGGGCCTGCGGGCCTGCTGCCGCTGCCGTCCAAGTGGCACGTGGCGATCGGCCCGCCGATCGATCTCGCCTCGGAGTACGGCCCGGGCGGCGCTGACGATCGCCTCCTGGTCGGCCGGCTCGCCGAGCAGGTCCGCGCGCAGATCCAGGCGATGGTCGACGACCTCCGCAGCAAGCGCCGCGGCCTCTTCCGATAATCGGAGAGCAGGATAGTTCCGCCGCGCGTGAGGCGTGCCACCGCGCACGATTTCAGCGGCAGCGCGGCCCGGGTTGAGTGGTAGCATCGTCCGCGGGGAGCCCCCGCATGGACGAAGGCGACGACTTCCTGGTCAGTCTCGAGCGCGCGCGCGACCTGCTCGGCGCGACCGACGATGCGCGTGCGCTGGCCGAGGCCTCGGCGGCCGCGAGCCGCGCCCTCGCGGCGCGTCCCAACGACGCCAGCGCCTGGCTGGTGAAGTGCCAGATCCTCTCGGCGCAGGGCGACGACGCCGCGGCGCTCGCGTGTGCCGAGATGGCGGTCCGCCGCACCCCGCGCCGCGCCGAACCGCACTACTGGCGCGCCGCGATCCTCGGCGACCTCGGCCGCTACAAGGACGGGCTGGCCGCGCTCGACCGCGCGTTCAAGTACCTCGGCAAGGGCGACGACTGGCTGCTCGAGGATCTCTTCTACGAGCGCGCGACGATGCTCGACGCGATGGGCGACCGGGCCGCCGCGATCGCGGTGTTCGAGCTCGGCCTCGAGCGGTGCCCGGGCTCGCCGATCCTGCGCGCCGGTCTCGAGCCCCTCGCGCGGATGAACGTGCGCGCGCAGCTCAAGGTGCTGCGCGGCGGCCGCGCGTAGCGCTGGAAGGCGAGCGGCGAACGGGAGGCTCGTCAGGGGGCCGCTGATCGAGGCCGCAGGCCGAGTGAACGGCGCGACACGGACGCGCCCGGCGGCGAGTGCCGCCGAAAGCGAAAGGGAGGCTCGGCGGGGCTTGCCCCCGACGAGGGGAACGGCACGTAACGGCACGTTCCCTTGGATCGACGCTGGCCGCGTCCGCCCGGAGGGCGAAACGCGGCTAGCGCGCGTCGCGGACGACCCAGCCGGGGGCGCGCGCGCCGTCGACCTCGACCGCGCGCCGCAGCGTGCCCGGCCCGGCGGCGCAGGCGAGATCGAACGCGAGCGGCGCGGCGTCGACCAGCTCGTCGACGCGATCGGCGACGTAGATCGCGCCGACCGGGCGATCGTCGGGATCGAACTCGAGGCACTGGCGGATGAACTCCTGCCACGCCGCGAGCACCGGCCCGGGCAGCGAGTCGGCGCGCTCGGGATCGAGGTAGATGTCGTGATCGGCGAGCAGCCGGACCCGCCGACCTAGCCCCGGCGCCGACGGCACGACGAAGGTCCGCTCCTCGCCGCAGACCACGGCGCCGAACAGCCGCGCCAGCATCAGGCCGAGCGGATAGATATCGGTCGCCGGACCCAGCGGCCGCGCGAGCAGCTGCTCGGGGGCGGCCCAGCCCGGGGTCGCGCCGGTCGCGACGTCGCCGACCGCGACGCCGAGCGGATCGATCGCGACCGCGCCGTGCGCCGTCACCAGCGCGTTGGCCGGCTTCACGTCGCCGTGGACGCGGCCCTCGTCGTGGAGCGTCGTGAGGCTGCGGCCGAGGCCCGCGATCAGCCGCGCGACATCGGAGCCGCCGACGCTCCAGCCGATCCGCGGCGTGGCGGCGAGCGCGGCGCGATAGCCCTCCTGATCGGCGAGCGGCCCGTCGAAGCCGTCGGCGTGGAAGCGCGCGGTCGCGAGCCAGCGCAGATCCTCGAGGCGCAGCGGCTCGATGGTCTCGGGCTCGATGCGCTCGCCGTCCTCGACGAGCAGCACCGGCCCGTTGGCGAGCGGCACCGCGACGTGGCGCTGGGCCGCGACCCCGACGCGCATGCGCGTGACCGGCGACGGACGATCGCGGAGCGGCGTGCGCGGCGTGGCCTGCGGGATCGGCTCGGTGCCGGTGAGCAGCGGGCCGTGGCCGCCGAGCAGGCGCACCAGCATCGTGTGGCCGAACAGCGCCCCGACCGGCGCGCTGGTCCGGTAGACGCGGGTCGTGCCGAGATCGAACACGCCGGCGCGCCGGGCCTGGGCTGCGATCGACTCCTCGAGGGCGGTCAGCGCGACCGCGACCTCGCCGACCACCGGCCCGCCAAGCGCAGCGCGGACCGCGTCGCCGATGCGGCGAGCGCGCTCGACCTCGAGCACCAGCGGCAAGCCGTCCGGCGCCTCGCCGAGCGAGACCGCGGCATCGGCGCGCGCGCCCAGGTCCTGGCGCTGCCCGACCACGATCGGCGGATCCCCGTCCGCGATCTCGACGAGATCGGCTTCCACGGGCCCACCGTATCACGAGGTGTGACAGGCCGTCGCCGCGCGGTTCGACCGCAGCGCGGGATCGCCGTCGTTCGCCTTTTGTCGCAGAGGCTTGGCCCGCCGTGTGCCACGTTGGCGCATGGGCGTCCACGAAGACAACGCCGGCGGCGTTTCGCGGCGCCGAGACGATGGCACCGAGCGCGGTTCGGCGAGGCTGATTCTCGGCACGCCAGCTGCTTTGCGATCGCGGATGCGCGCGTCCGCTCTCGTCGTCGCCCTGGCCGTGCTCGAGGCGAGCCCGGCCCGCGCCCAGGCGATCCCCGCCCACCGCTCGTTCGACGCGCTGGCCTGGGCCAACGGCTACACCGCGGGGTTCTTCGACCTGGGCGCGCGCCGCGCCCGCGGGTTTCGCGATCACCTCTTCGCGCAGATCGACAGCGGCACCGCCGCGCACGAGCTGATGTACGACGCCTACCTCGGCGTCCGCGTCGCCGGCCAGAACGCCTGGCTGACCACCCGGCCGATCGACAGCGCCGGCTACGACGGCGACAGCGGCCTCGCCCAGGTCGTGCAGCACCAGGGCGACCTGCGGGTCACCCAGACCTGGTTCGCGCCGTTCGCCGTGACCGCGCCGGTCGAGGTCGTCGTCGTCGATGTCGAGAACACCGGCGCCGCGGCGCTCGGCGACAGCGCGCTGTTCTCGATCCAGAACCTGCACGTCGGCGGCGGCGACGGCACCGTCGGCGAGTCGCTCGCCTGGCAGGCCGACACCGGCGAGTACGCCGAGCGCGGCGCCCGCGGCCTGGTGGTGCACCGCGCCCTGCCCGCGCCGACCGCGCACGCGTGCTCGCCGGCCAACCCGTACGACGCCGTCCTCGGCGGCGGCCACCTCACGACCACCGACAGCTCGGGCACCCGCGACGACGCGGTCGCGGGCTTCGAGTGGAACCTCACCGGCCTCGCGCCCGGTGCGCACCAGCGCATGGCGATCGTGCTCGGCTACCGCGCCGACGGCGATCGCGGCGCGCTCGACGCCGCGATCGCGGCGCTGCCCGCGGATCCGGCAGCGCTGCTCGATCAGGCGCGCGCCGACTGGGCCGCGTTCCAGGGCGGCGCGACCGAGCCCGCCGGGCTGACCGCCGACGAGCGCGCGGTCTACCGCCGCCAGCTCGCGGTGCTGCGCATGGCCCAGGTCCGCGATCCCGGCGCCGGCCACGGCCAGGTCATCGCGTCGATGTCGCCCGGCAAGTGGAACATCGCCTGGGTCCGCGATCAGGCCTATGCGACCACCGCGATGATCAAGGCCGGCATGCACGCCGAGGCGAAGGATGCGCTGGGGTTCTGGCTGGGCGCCGGCGCGGGCGCGTGGGTGTGCTGCGATCGCGACGGCGGTCCCTGGGTCGGCGCGCCCTACGGCATCTCGGTCGTGCGCTACCGCGGCGACGGCAGCGAGGAGTCCGACGAGAACGCCCAGGGCCCCAACGTCGAGTTCGACGGCTTCGGGCTGGCGCTGGCGGTGCTCGACGAGTACGTGATCGCGACCGGCGATCTCGCGCTGGTCACCGACCACGCCGATCGCGTCTTCGTCCGGACCGCGGACGTCCTGGTCGGCCTCGTCGAGGCGAGCGGCGCGAACGCCGGCCTCATCCGCGCCGATTCGTCGATCTGGGAGAGCCACTGGTACGACGGCGGCCGCAAGCACTTCGCGTACACCCAGGCGACGACCGTGCGCGGGCTGCGCGCCGCCGCCGATCTCGCGACCCGCGCCGGCCGCGCCAGCGATGCGGCGCGCTACACGGCGGCGGCCAGCAAGGTCGCCGCCGCGGTCGCCGCGCGGTTCGTCGCGCCCTCGGGCGTGGTCAAGGGCAACCTCGAGGAGCAGAACGGCCTCGACGCGGCGGCGGTCGAGCTCTTCAACTGGGACGTCCTCCCCGCCGACGGCCCGGCCGCGCACGCGACGCTCGCGGCGTTCGACACCGGCCTGTGGAACGGCCTGGTCGGCCACGGCTACCGCCGCAACGACGACGGCGGCGACTACGATCTGCGCGAGTGGATCGTCATCGACATGCGGATCGCGCGCGCGCTCGCGCGGGTCGGGCGCACCGCCGACGCCGATCAGCTGATCGCGTGGGTGACCGCGCAGGCCCGCGCCAACTTCGAGCTGGTGCCCGAGAACTACGATCGCACGACCGGCGACTACAGCGGCGAGACACCGATGGTCGGGTTCGGCGCGGGCGCGTACGTGATCGCGCTGTGGGAGCGCGCGCCGGCGCCGGCCCCCGATGGCGCGCCGATCGGCGGCGACGGCGCGCTGCCCGGCGGCCCCGATGCCGGCACGCCGATGCCGCCCGGCGACACCGGCTGTTGCGGTGCCGCGCCCGGATCGCCGGCGCCGCTGGCGCTGATCCTGATCGCGATGCTCGCGCGGCGCCGCCGCCGCGCCTGACCCGGCGCTACACGCGCCAGGGCGCGAGCATGTAGGTCATCGCGGCCGGATCCGCGATGCCGTTGTCGCGCATCCCGTCGCTCGCCGCGGCGGCGCGCGCCGCGCCGCCCGGCCCGCCCTCGACCTCGCCGCGCCGCAGCCGCGCGACCTGCGCGAACAGCGCCATGTCGATCGCCGCGAGCTCGCGCTC
>JAIOQA010000218.1 GCA_021413675.1 Deltaproteobacteria bacterium
GGTGCGTGACCGGGATGCCGGCGAGCGCGGGCGCGGCCAGCGCCGACGACAGCCCCGGGACGATCTCGAACGGAATGCCGGCGTCGGCGAGCGCGAGCGCCTCCTCGCCGCCGCGCCCGAAGACGAACGGGTCACCGCACTTGAGGCGCACGACGCGATCGCCGCGGCGCGCGGCGCGGATCATCAGCCGGTGGATCGTGTCCTGTTCGATCGAGTGGCGTCCGGCGCGCTTGCCGACGAAGAACCGCCGGGCCTGGGGCGCGAGCTCGACCAGCGCGGTCGGGACCAGCGCGTCGTTGAGGACGAGGTCGGCCTCGCGCAGGCGGCGCAGCGCGCGCAGGGTGAGGAGCTCGGGGTCGCCGGGACCGGCGCCGACGAGCGAGACGTGGCCAGGGTTCATGGCGTGGCTCCGAGCGACGCGGCTGCGGTCGGTGCGGGGAGGGTCGTTGTCCGGGACTCGTACAGATGGAAGAGCTTGCGGAGCAAGAGCGGGCGGCGCTCGGCCATCGGCACGAGCCGGGCCTTCCACTCGGCGCGGGCCGCGCGGGCGACGTCGAACCAGCGCGTCAGCTCGGCGCTGTCGGGCAGGAGCGCGTCGAGCGCCTCGCGGATGAGGCCGGTGAGCGCGGGCGCGTCGCCGCTGGTCGAGATCGCGATCGTGACGCCGGCGCGACGGATCACGCCGCCCAGGTAGGCCGAGGCGGGCTCGGGATCGTCGACGGCGTTGACGAACAGGTTGCGCGCGGCCGCGGCGGCGGCGACCGCGCGGTTGATCGCGGGCGGCGCGGCGGCCACGACCCAGCGCGCGCCATCGAGGTCGCCGTCGGCGAACTCGCGCGCGATGATCGTCACCTCGCCGCGGGCCGCGCGCGCGGCGATCGCCGGCGTGATGTCCGGCGCGATCACGGTGATGCGCGCGCCGGCGGTGACCAGGCCGTCGAGCTTCTGATCGGCGACCGGCCCGGCGCCGACGACGACGACCGGCAAGCCATCGAGCTTGAGGAACACGGGGTAGAGCGCGCTCATGGTCGATCTCCGCCTAGGCATCCGCACGGGTGAGGGTGGCGTGCGTGGTCGGCAGCGCGCCGAGCAGCCCGCGGGACTGGAGCGCGGCGACGATCGCGCCAGCGCAGTGTTCGATCGTGTCGACGTCGGTGACGACCTCGACGTCGGGCGCGGTCGGCGGCTCGTACGGATCGCTCACGCCGGTGAAGTGTGCCAGCTCGCCGGCGAGGGCCTGACGATAAAGACCCTTCACGTCGCGCGCGACCAGCGAGGCGAGCTGCGCGCGCGCGAAGACCTCGAGGAACGGGATGCCGCGCGCCGCGGCGAGCGCGCGGACCTCGGCGCGGGTCTCGGCGTACGGCGAGATCGCCGCGGTGATCACGCCGACGCCGTGGCGGGCGAGGGTGCGGGCCACGAACGCGATGCGGTGGACGTTGATGTCGCGATCGGCGCGCGAGAACGACAGGCCCTTCGACAGGTGGGCGCGGACCTCGTCGCCATCGAGGATCTCGAGCGGCACGGCGCCGCGCAGCGCCCGCGCGACCGCGGCCGCGAGCGTGCTCTTGCCGGCGCCCGAGAGGCCGGTGAACCACAGGATGAACCCGCGCGTCGGCTCGGGCCACGTCGCGGCCGCGGTCGCGTGCGGGTGCGCGCGGTCGAGCAGCTGCACGACCTCGGGCCGCAGCAGCGCGGCGGTGCGCGCGGGATCGGCGAGCACCGCGTCGTCGACGAGCGCGGGCTGGCGCTCGGCGTGAGGACAGCACCGCGCGGAGGTGAGCTCGTCGCAGCGCGGGCACTGCGCGACCGGCGCGTAGCGCAGCGGCGCGAGCCCGAGGTCGCGAGCGGCGAAGCGATCGCAGAGGTTCCCGGTGCCGTCGTCGATCACGATCGGCTGGCCGACGCCGTAGTTCTTGGCGACGAGCGCGGTGAGCAGCGCGCCGGCGGCGCCGGGCACGAGCGCGCCGGGCATCGTCGCGAGCTCGATGCGCTCCGCGGGGAAGTAGCCGCGCGCCACGACGGCGGCGCTGGCGAGGCGGGCCGCGGTCGGCGCGATCCGATCGGCGGCCTCCGCCGGGCGCAGGATGACGAGGCCGTCGGCGGTCGCGAGCGCGAGCTTGCCGAGGTGCTCGTCGGCGCGGCCGAACACGGCGGTCGGAGCGTGGCCGGCGACCCGGCGCCAGCCGTGCGCGGCGATCGCGGCGCGGATCGCGCGCGGCGTGTCGAGCTCGGCGGGGATCGCGGCGGGCACCAGCTCGATCTCGCCGGCGACCGCGACGCGATCATCCAGCTCGGCGAGCTCGCGCACGGTGATCGCGCCGAGCAGCGCGCCGGCGTGGGTCCAGAGCGCTGCGGGCGCGCCGATCGCGAGCGCGGCGGCGGTGGTCGCATCGACGGTGAGCGTGATCGCGACCGGCCACACCGTGCCGTTCGCGAGCCGTGCCGTTCGCGAGCCGGCCCTCGGCGAGGATCGCCGCGCGATCGCGGGCGCCGACGAAGCCGATGAGCGGGCTGTACGCGCCGATCGCCAGGCGGATCGCATCGGCGGTCGCGCGCGTGTCGCACACGATGCGCGGCCACCCGGCGGCGGCGATGGCCGCGGCGCGCGCGTCATCGACGACGCGATCGACGAGCTCGCCGCCGTGCGGCGCGACCACGGTCACTCGCGCACCACGGGCAGCACGTGGAGCCCGCACTCGGTCTTGCCGGTGCCGCGCCACCGACCGGCGCGCGGGTCCTCGCCCTCGCCGACCGGGCTGGTGCACGGCGCGCAGCCGATCGAGGGGTAGCCCTGATCGTGGAGCGGGTTGTACGGCACCTCGTGGGTGACGATGTGCCGCCAGACATCCTTGTGGGTCCACGCCGCCAGCGGGTTGATCTTGATCAGCCCGAACTTGCGGTCAGGCTCGACGATCTTCGCGTTCGCGCGGTCGGCGGTCTGGTCGCGGCGGATCGCGGTGATCCAGGCATCGAAGCCCGCGAGCTGCGCGCGCAGCGGGCCGAGCTTGCGCAGCTCGCAGCAGCGATCGGGCTCGCGGGCCCACAGCGCCGGGCCGTGGGCCGCGGCCTGCTCGTCGATCGACTGCGCCGGGCGGACCGCGCGGATCGTGACGCCGTAGCGCGCCTCGAGCTGGCGCCACAGCGCGTAGGTCTCGGGGAACAGCACGCCGGTGTCGAGCGTGAACAGATCGATCGGCAGCCGATGGCGCGCGATCAGATCGATGACGACGCAGCCCTCGGCCCCGAACCCGGTCGCGAACGTGATCCGCGGCGCGAACCGCGCGGCCCACGTGAGGATCTCGAGCGCGCTCTGGCCCTCGAGGGCGGCCGCGGAGGCGTCGAGATCGAGGGCGGGCGTCGCGGTCACGAGTTGGGCTCCGCGATCGCCAGTCCGAAGCCCGACGCAGCTGGCTCGAGCGGCCGGCGCTTGAAGAACGTGACCAGCAGGATGGTGTCGACGACCGCGGTGATCGCCAGCAGCTGGTAGGCGACCGCGGCCGGGACGATGCCGGCGGCGGCGACCGCGCTCGACAGGCCGAGCGCGACCAGGTACGCGTCGAAGCTCATGCACACCCGGCGGAAGGTCTCGCTGTTGATGCGGCGGATCAGCCAGTGGCCGAGCGGCATGCCGACGAGCACGCCGGGCACCAGCCAGGGCAGGAGGTCGATCGATCCGGCGGTGATCGTCCCGAGGTACGCGTAGGCCGCGAGCGCGAAGACCGACTCGACGGTGCGCGCGATCGCGAGGCCGACCTTGAAGTCGTCCTTGGACAGGCCCTGGTTGTTCCAGAACAGCGCCAGCGGCGGACCGGAGATCGTGGTGAGACCGTAGAGCACGCCCACGCCGGCGCCGAGCGGCACCGCGGCGGTGCGCTCGCGGCGGATCGGCCAGCGCACGCCCGCGGCCTGCAGCAGGATGAGCGGCAGCAGCACGGTGAACGTGCCGAGCTTGACGTGCGCGCTCTCGACGTAGGTCAGGAGCGCGGCGCCGAGCAGCACGCCGGGCACGAGCCCGACCAGGAGCGGGATCACCCGCGGGAACACGCGGGGCGCGGCCTTGCGGTTGAGGTACAGCGCGTAGAGGTTGATGACGACCTCGATCATCACCAGCGCCGGGCTGAGGATGCGCGCGGTGGTCACGAACAGCGCGACCGGCACCGACAGCGACGAGTAGCCGTAGCCGAGCGCGCCGCAGACCGTGGCGGCGCCGAGGCTCGTGAAAGCCATCAGCATGAGCGCGGCGAGCGTCACGACACCCCCGACGGAGTCAGATGCAGGACGTCCGTTTGCACGGACAAACATCTAGCATCGCGTCATTGGGGTGTCAACGATAACGGAAATTCGTCCGTGTTGGCGCGCTCGTTATCACGGAACTTGCTCCGGTGAAGCGGATACGGCGGTCCGTGAGGGGCGAGGATTTCGGACGTGGAAGTTCGCTGCGATGCACGCGAAACGGGAGCCTCGACCACCCGACGTGGCTGCTCTCGACGACGAAATCAGCGAAATCACGAATCCGGAGGCGATTGTGCTCTCACCCCTCAGGGGTGACGTCATACAGTGGGAGGTGGCGGGCGCGATTGTCGGGCTGGTGAGGCGGGTCTCGCGTCCGGTTGGGAGGAGCCATGGTGGATCACACGGCGAGGATGCATCTGCTGGTCGAGCAGGTGATCGCGATCAAGGGTGACCTGGATGCGCTCGACGAGAGCGGCCCGCCGGTGCGGCCGCGCCCGCCGGCGTCCCTCGAGCGGCTCGTGCAGGCGCGGCGATCCTTCGAGGCGCGCGGGATGCCGATGCCGCGCGATCACGAGCGGGTGCTCCGCGCGCACGATGGCATCGATCATCTCTGGCGCACGCCGAGCGGATCGCTGTCGCTGTTCGGGCACGACGATCTGATGGTGCCCAAGGTCGTGCCGACCGCACCGGAGGCGCGCGGCGGGGTCGTGGTCGCGGCGAGCGACGCGGGCGACGCGGTGTGCCTGGTGCCCGGCGCGACCGATCTGCCCGCGGTCGTCTCGGTCGATCCGCGCGGCCGCGTCGTCGCGCGGTTCCCCAGCGTCACGACGTGGCTCGAGTGGATCCTGCGCACCAGCACCGAGGAGCGCGACGAGCGCACGACGATCGGCCGGCGGCGCTGGCCGTCGTCGACGAACCCGCCGTTCTGACGCCGCGTGAGGCGGCCCTGGCTCGCGATCCACGATCGGCGCGCGGAATCTTCGCGCGGCTGTCGTAGAGTAGGAGATCGGTGCCGCGCGGCATCACCGAGGGGGATGCATGGTGGAGGAGGCGGCTCGGCTCGCGGCGCTGGTCGCGCGCGTCATCGCGATCAAGGTGGAGCTCGACACGCTCGACGCGGACGAGGCTGACGCGCCACGGGTGCGGCCGCACCCGCCGGCGTCCTACGAGCGCCTGGCGCAGGTGCGGCGCGCGTTCGAGGCGCGCGGCTTCGCGATGCCGCGCGAGCTCGAGTGGCTGCTGCGGCTGCACGACGGCATCGATCACCTCTGGTGCACGCCGAGCGGGTCGCTGACGCTGTTCAGCCACCACGGCCTGCTCGGCGCGTGGGCGCCGGTGCCGATCGCGGAGGCCCGCGATGGTGTCGTGATCGCGGCGAGCGACAGCGGCGACGCGGTCTGCCTCGCGCCCGCACCGGTGCTCGCGCTGGTGCTCGGCGATCCGCGCGGTCGCGTCGTCGCGCGGTTCGCGAGCGTGACCGCGTGGCTCGAGTGGGTGCTGCGCGCGAGCTCCGACGAGCGCGCGGACCGCACGGCCGGCGGCCGCCGGCGCGCGCGCTGGCCCGCGCCGATCGCGTCGTAGCCGGGGCGTGGCGTTCAGGCCGCGGCGGTCGGCGCGATCGTCTCGATGAAGCGCGCGGCGCGCCCGCACGGCGCGCCGACGAGCTGGCCGTCGCGCATGACGACGTGGCCGCGCACGATCGTCGCGACCGGCCAGCCGGTGAGGCTCAGGCCCTCGAACGGCGACCAGCCGCACTTCGAGGCCATGTCCACGTTCCGGACGGTGCGGCGCGCGGCCAGATCGACGAGCGTCAGGTCGGCGTCGTAGCCGACCGCGAGCCGGCCCTTGCCGGCGAGGCCCCAGACCCGCGCGGGGCCGGTGCTGATGAGCTCGACCAGGCGGGTGAGCGACAGCCGGCCGGCGGCGACGTGGTCGAGCATGACCGGCACCATCGTCTGCACGCCGGGCATGCCCGACGGGCTCGCCGGGTAGACCTGGGCCTTCTCGGCGAGCGTGTGGGGCGCGTGATCGGTGGCGATCAGATCGATCACGCCCTCGTCGATCGCGCGCCAGAGCGCGGCGCGGTGCTCGGCGGTGCGGATCGGCGGGTTCATCTGCGCGAGCGAGCCGAGGCGCTCGTAGATCTCGGGCGCCGCGAAGGTCAGGTGCTGCGGCGAGGTCTCGCAGGTCGCGAGGTCGCGGCAGTCGGCGATCACGCCGAGCTCGTCGCCGGTCGTGACGTGGAGGATGTGGACGCGGCGGCCGAAGCGGCGGGCCAGCGCGAGCACGCGCCAGGTCGCGCGCAGCGCGGTCTCGGCGTCGCGCCACACCGGGTGCTGATCGACCGAGGTCGCGAGCGGCTTGCGCTCGCGCAGGCGGTCCTCGTCCTCGGCGTGGATCGCGACCCGGCGCACGCCGGACGACAGCGCGCGCGCGAGCGCGGCGTCGTCAGGGATGAGCAGCGTGCCGGTCGAGCTGCCCATGAAGATCTTGATGCCGGCGCAGCCGGGCAGGCGCTCGAGCTCGTCGAGGTCGTCGAGGTTGTCGGGCGAGCCGCCGACGAAGAAGCCGACGTCGACGTGGGCGCGGTGCGCGAGGCGCGCGACCTTGTCGGCGAGCGCGACCGCGGTCGTGGTCGGCGGGTCGGTGTTCGGCATCTCGAGCACGCAGGTCACGCCGCCGAGGGCGGCCGCGGCGGTGCCGGTCGCGAGGTCCTCCTTGTGCGTGGGCCCGGGCTCGCGGAAGTGGACCTGCGCGTCGATCACGCCGGGCAGCACGTGCAGGCCGCGCGCGTCGAGAACGTCGAGGGTCGCGGCGTCGCCGAGCGCGCCGATCGCGGCGATGAGGCCACCGCGGATGCCGATGTCGACCTCGGCGAGGCCGCCGGGCGTGACGCAGGTGGCGCCGCGCACGATGCGATCGAACGCGATCGGGGTGCTCACGGCGCCTCCTCGAGGCGGATGAGCGCCTGGCCGGTGGTGACGTCGTCCTCGTCGGTCACGAGGATCGCGGCGATCCGCGCGGTCGCGGGCAGGCCCTCGCCGCGGTACGTGAGGCGATGGAAGGTCTTCATGATCTCGAGCATGCCGATGGTGTGGCCGGTCTCGATGACGTCGCCGACCGCGACGAACGCCGGCTTGCCGGGCGCGGGCCGGGCGTAGAACCGACCGGAGAGCGGCGACGGGAACACCAGGCCGCCGGAGGTGGTGGCGGCGGTCGCGGCGGCAGCGCCCGCGCTGGCACCCGCGGCCTCGGGATCGAGCACGCACAGCGCCTGGCCGTGCGCGACCGCGATCGCGCCCTTGCCATCGCCGACGCGCTCGACGACCGCGCCGCGCGTGCCTTTCGGGGCGACGATCGCGATCGCGCTGCCGAGCACCTCGAGGATGCCGAGCGCGTCGCCCGGGCGCAGGACATCGCCGAGCGCGATCGCCGGGCGGAACCAGCCGACCGACGGCGCGGCGATCGTGATGCGCGCGCTGTCCGGATCGCGGACGAGCGCGGTCAGGGTGCGCGCGTGCATGCGGCCACTCGCGGCGCTCATCGCAGCCCTCCCACCAGCTCGCGGAGGTCGTGCATCGACCAGATCCGCGGGTTCTTGACCCGGCGATAGCCGGTCGCCTGATACGACATCTCGACCAGCGTCTTGAGCCAGTCGCGGAGCGCGTCGACCTCGATGATCTCGTCGGTGTCGAGCTGGCGCGCGGCGACGAACGGATCCATGTCGCGCTCGATCCGCTGCTCGGTCTCGCGCATGCCGGCCTCGATCTTGGCGCGCTCCTCGGGATCGGTGGTCATGACCCGGAAATCGTCATCGAGCTTGGTGTTGTAGGCCGCGATCGCGAGGGTCCGGCCCTCCATCACCGACAGGCGCGACAGGCTGGTCGAGAGCTGCACGACCGGATCATAGGGGAGGCCGCTCATCGCGTAGTAGCCGGCGCCCGAGGCCTTGCGCAGCAGCACCGTGAACATCGGCGTGGTGTTCGTGCTGTTGGTGTAGATGAGCGAACTGCCGTAGGACAGCAGGCCGTGGGCCTCGGCCTCGGCGCCGATGTCGAAGCCGCTGATGTCCTGGAGCCAGACCAGCGGGATGCCGTCGTCGTTGCAGGCGCGCGAGAACGCGCTGATCTTGGCGATGCCGCCGCGGTAGAGGATCGCGCCGGGGCGGTGGCTGCCGGGTCGCTCGGGATCGCCGACGAGGCCCTGGCGGTTGATGACGAAGCCGGCGTAGAGGCCGCCGATGCGGCCGATGCCGCAGATCATCTCCTCGCCGACCTCGGGCATGACCTCCCAGAACAGCGACTGGTCGACGAGGCGGGCGAGCACCTGGTGGGCGTCGTAGGCCTCGCGGTGATCGCGCGGCAGGATCGCGGACAGCTCGCGGGCGGGGAAGCGCGGATCGATGGGCGCGAGGTCACCGCGGTAGAACGGCGCGCCGGACGACGGCAGGCGCTCGATCTCGCGGCGGACGCAGGCGAGCAGCGTCTCGTCGTCCGGAACCCGGACATCGGCGCAGCCGGAGCGGTGGACGTGGACCTCGGGGCCGCCGATGTCGAGCGAGGTCATCTTCTGGCTCTTGGCGCCCTTGATGAGCGCGGCGCCGGCGATGACCATGTACGCCTGCTCGGTCATGTAGACCCGATCGCTGATGATCGGCATGTAGCCGCCGCCCGCGATGCAGTCGCCGAAGACGCCGGCGATCTGGGGTACGCCGTGGGCCGAGAGCAGGCTGTTCATCTTGAAGATGTGGCCGGCGCCGGTCGCGCCCGGGAAGCTGCGGGCCTGCTCGGGCAGGAACAGGCCGCTGCAATCGACGAGGTAGATCGTGGGCAGGCGCAGGCGCAGGGCCATGGTCTGCGCGCGCTGGATCTTCTCGGGGGTGCGGGGCCACCACGCTCCAGAGGCGACGGTGTTGTCGTTGGCGATGACCATGCACCAGCGGCCGCTGACGAGCGCGAACGCGGTGACGACGCCGGCGCCGGGCGAGCGCTGGTCGCCGGGGAAGACGTCGCCGTAGTTGACGAAGGTGCCGACCTCGAAGGTGCGCGTGCCGGGGTCCTTGACGAGCTCGAGGCGCTCGCGGGCGGTGAGCTTGCCCTTCTTGTGGACGCGCTCGACGTAGGAGGGCCCCCAGCCAGCCTCGACCTCCTTGCGGCGCGAGGCGAGCGTGGCCTCGAGGGCGGCGAGCGCCTCGGTGTGGTCGCGGGCGACGGTGGCGTCGACGACCTTGGTGAGCGGATCTCCGATCGGGGTGAGCGGGACGAACGCCATGCGGTGGGGAACCTAGCATCGGGGAGGCGGCGGCTCGCGGATGGCGGGCAGGTAACGCTGGCGATCGCTGTCGGTATCGGGCCCTGCGGGAGGCTTGGCTTGAGGCGAGGGAGGGCGACGGCGGGTCCTGCCCCGCGCGAGGTCCCCCGCCGTGCTCAAACAGTCCTCGCGTTGACGAGAACGCGGGCGCTGTGCGGGGCGCGTGCGGGGGCGTTGCGTGTGCTCGTGCGAGCACGCTGCGGAACTGCGCGCGGCGGGGGACCGTCGCGCGGGTCACCCGCCGTCGCCGTCTCGTGATTCATCCGGATCCGGACCCGGTCCCAGACTCGGACCCGGTCCCAGATCCGGATCCGGTCCCAGATCCGGACCCGGTCCCAGATCCGGATCCGGTCCCAGATCCGGATCCGGTCCAAGATCCGGGTCCGGACCCGGATCCGATCGCGGTCATCGCGTGAGTCGGTAGAGCATCGCGGCGACGCCATCGAAGGCTTGCCAGGCGGCCGCGGCCGCGTCGGGCTCGACGAGGCCGAGCGCGGCGGCGATGTCGAAGCACGCGCGTGCCTCGGCGGCGCTGCCCGCCGCCATGCGGTAGAAGTGCGCGCGATCGGGACCGCGGCGCTTGGCGCCCTCGGCGAGGTTGAGGCTCACGCTCGCCGCCGCGCGCTGGAGCTGATCGGCGATGCTGCGATCCACGCGGCGGATCCGCGCGAGCGGCGCGCGGGTGAGGCGCAGCGCCGCGAGGCTGAGGTCATACGCACGAAAGCGATGGCTCGACGGGTTCGGGTTCATGCCCCCGATGGCGCAGGTCACGTGACGAGGGCGATGCGAGGTCGCGGATGACCGAGGAAGGATGCGTATGCCCTCGGCGCGGGACGTGCGCCGTGGGCATGGAACCCGAAACCGATCGAGCCGAGCGCTCGGTGGCCGGGGCCGGGGCCAGGGCCGGATCCGGGACCGGATCCGGGGCCGTGACCGTGACCGTGACCGGATCCGGATCCGTGACCGGGACCGGATCCGGGGCCGTGACCGCGACCGGATCCGTGACTGGATCCGGACCCGGTCTCAGACCCGGATCCGGACCCGGTCTCAGACTCGGATCCGGACCCGGTCTCAGATCCGGACCCGGGGAATCATCCCCAGCCAGGAATCGCCCGCGTGTCGTACGCGCCCGTGCGAAATCCTTCGCTCCGCAGGATCGCGAGGTGCATCGGCACCGTCGTCGGCACGCCCTCGCACACGAGCTGCTCGAGCGCGGAGATCATCGTGGCGATCGCGGCGGCGCGATCGGCGCCGCGGGTGATCACCTTGCAGAGCAGGCTGTCGTAGTGCGGCGGCACGACGTAGCCGGTCTCGACATGCGTATCGACGCGGATGCCGTCGCCGGCGGGCGGGACCCAGCGCGTGATCGTGCCGGGCGCGGGCTGGAAGCCGGCGCTCGGATCCTCGGCGTTGATGCGGCACTCGAGGGCGTGGCCGGTCATCTTGATGTCGCTCTGGGCCCACGGCAGGGGCTGGCCGGCGGCGACGCGGAGCTGGGCGGCGACGAGATCGAGGCCGGTGCGCTCCTCGGTGACCGAGTGCTCGACCTGGAGGCGGCAGTTCATCTCCATGAAGCGCAGCACCGGGGTCGGGCCGCTGCGATCGAGGAGCAGCTCCATCGTGCCGGCGCCGACGTAGCCGATGCGCGCGGCGGCGGCGGCAGCGGCGGCGCAGGTGCGCGCGCGCAGGTCGGCGTCGATCGCGGGCGAGGGCGACTCCTCGATCAGCTTCTGGTGATGGCGCTGCACGGTGCAGTCGCGCTCGCCGAGGTGCACGGCCTTCCCGTAGCGATCGGCGAACACCTGGATCTCGACGTGGGCGCCGCCGACCACCAGCTTCTCGAGGTAGAGGCCGTCGCCGCCGAACGCGGCGCGGGCCTCGGCCTGGGCGTCGTGATAGGCGGACTCGATCTGATCAGGGGTGTTGGCGACGCGCATGCCGCGGCCGCCGCCGCCGCGCTCGGCCTTGAGCAAGACCGGGTACCCGACCTCGGCCGCGACCGCGCGCGCGTGGTCGACGTCGCGCAGCACGCCCTCCGAGCCGGGGATCACGTCGAGGCCGGCGGCCTTCATCGCGCGCTTGGCGGCGATCTTCGAGCCCATCAGCGTGGTCACCTGCGGCGGCGGTCCGACGAAGGTCACGCCGTGCTGCGCGCAGAGCGTGGCGAGCAGTGGGTTCTCCGACAGGAAGCCCCAGCCGGGGTGGAGCGCGGAGCACCGGCTCTGGACCGCGGCCTGGACCACGCGCTCCACATCGAGGTAGCTCTGCGCCGAGCGCGCCGGGCCGAGCACCACGACCTCCTGGCCGCGGGTGTAGGGCGCATCGCGATCGGCCTCGCTGACCGCGAACACCGGCGTGACCCCGAGGGCGCGGCAGGTGCGCGCGACGCGGACCGCGACCTCGCCGCGGTTGGCGATGAGCAGACGATGAAACAGCGCGGGCGGCATGCGCCGCGACGCTACTACAGCCGCGCCATCGCGGCGAGGCCGGCCGCGACCGAGGTCAGCTCCTCCCCGCCGACCAGGCGCTCGGCGCCGAACCGGCCGGCGAGCACGCCGCGCACCGCGGGCACGTGCGACGAGCCGCCGGTCGTGAACACCCGGTCGACGTCCTTGGTGGTCGCGCCGGCCTTGGCGAGGGCGTCGGTGATCGCGTCGTCGATCGCGGTCAGCTCGTCGACGATCCACAGGTCGAACGCGGCGCGCACGACCTCGGAGGTGACGTCGATGCCGGGGCGGACGAACGCGAGCGTGGTCTCGGGCGCGCGCGACAGCGCCAGCTTGGTCTTCTCGACCGCGGCGTGCAGCGGCAGGCCGAGATCGTCCTCGACCAGGTGGCAGAGCTGCTCGATCGCCCGGGGCGCCATCGCGCCGTCGCGGATGCGCTCGAGCAGCGCGAGCGTGTCGGCCGACTTGAGGAACGACAGGTGGTGCCAGCGGCGCAGCTTGTTGTAGAGCCACGACGGCACCGGCGCCTCGCCGCCCATCTCGACCTTGTAGCGCGAGCCGCGGCCGAGCGCGGGCGCGACCACGTGATCGATGATGCGCGCGTCGAAGCTGTCGCCGGCGAGCGCGACGCCGGTGGTCGCGCGGACCTCGGCCTTGCCCGGGCCGACCTCGACCAGGGAGAAGTCGCTGGTGCCGCCGCCGAAGTCGGCGATCAGCACGAGCTCGTCATGATCGAGGCGCGCGGCGTAGGCGTGGGCCGCGGCGACCGGCTCGAACGCGAAGGTGACGTCGTCGAAGCCGGCGGCGGCGAGCGCGGTGCGCATGCGGCCGACCGCGCGGGCGTCGTCCTCGTCGGTCTCGGCGCCCCAGTAGCGGACCGGCCGCCCGACGACGGCCTTGCGCCCGAGGTCGACCGGGGTCGCGGCGCGCAGCTCCTTCAGGTAGCGCGCGATCAGATCCTCGACGCGCCAGCGCTTGCCGAAGATGATCGTGTCGACGAAGGTCGAGCTCGCGAGGTGGCTCTTGATCGACTGGATCAGGCGGGCCTCGCCCTCGCGCTCGGCCCAGCGGTGGATCGCCGGCGCGCCGGCGGTGATCGCGCTCGGCTTGCCGTCGTCGGCGGGCTCGAAGCACAGCACCGTGCGCCAGGTCGGCGTGGTGCCGCCGCCCGGGGACGGCAGCGGGGCGAGGCGTGCGCCCTCGGGGCCGGCGAGCGCGACCGCGCTGTTGGTGGTCCCGAAGTCGATGCCGACGGCGACGGAAGTCATGCGTGCATCCTCACGATCGGGCGGGGATTTACAATCTGGCGAGCGATCGGTATTCTCGGGGAGGTCGTCGGGATGGCAGCGAGGCCGCGTCAGCTTGACAGCGGGCAGGTGCGCGGCGCGCCGCAGAAGCCGCTGTCGCACGCGCCGCTCGCGCACTGCTCGTCGCCGGTGCAGCCCTGGCCATCGGGCAGCGGGCGCGCGCAGGTCCCGGTGAAGCCGTCGAACGCGCAGTAGAGGTCGGTGCGGCAGTCGAAGAGGTTGTTGCAGTTGAAGCCGACGTCGCCCAGCGGTTCGCAGTCGATGAAGCAGCGCAGGAACTCGCCGCAGCTCGAGCTGCACGCGTCGCCGATGCCGGGCGCGGCGATGCAATGGCCGAGATCACCGGCGAAGTCCGCATCGCAGACCAGCCGGCCGACGCAGCGGTCGTCGCAGGCGGCGCCCACGGTCGAGACGTCGCGGCACTGGCCGAGCGCGGTCATCTCGCCGACGCACAGCAGCTCGCCCGCGCACTGGTGGTCGTTCGAGCACTCGCCGCCGACCTGGCTGGCGGCGACGCAGGTGCCGGCGCCATCATCGCGGTTGCCGATCTGGTAGTTGCAGCGCAGCGCGGCGTCGCAGTCGCCATCGAAGTTGCAGGCCGCGCCGAGCGCGCCGGTGGTGCAGCGATCGCCGGTCGCGCCGGTGCGCATCGCCACGCAATGATCGCCGGTCGCGCACGGTGCGGTCGCGCACGCCTCGCCGAGCGCGGCGCGCGGCCGGCAGACGTCGAGCCCGCAGCTGTCGGCGAAGAAGTTGCCGAGGGCGTAGACGCAGGCCGAGCCCGGCCGGCACTCGTACGGCACCACGCACGTGTCGCCGTCGGCGACCTTGCCGCGGAACAGCGCGCAGTCCGCGAGCGGATCGACGGTCCGCGAGCGCAGCACGTCCTTGCACGAGCCGGCAGCGAACGCGGCGAGGCACGCGGCGGCGGCGTCGCCGTCGTAGATCGCGCGGCCGGCGGCCTCGGTCACGCGGATCGTGGCCGCGAGCGCGCGGCTGTTGACGCCGAGCGGCACGACCTCGAGCGAGTTTCCGGCGCGCCGCGCGAGCGCCTCGCAGCGGGTCGCGCTGCTGTCGCCGAGGCCGCAGCGCGAGGCCGCCGCGCACACCGCGCGCGCGGCGCAGTCGCCGAGATCGTCGACGGCGATCGGCGCGGCGCACGGATCCTTGACGCGCGCGTCGGACAGCGTGAGCGCGGCGTCGCCGTGCGCGTCGATCGCGGGCGCGGGGCCGAGCTGGCCGCAGGCCGCGAGCGCGAGGCCGACGACGATGACGAGGGCGCGCCTCATGACTCCGGCGCTGGTGGGTGGCGCGCCACGCGCGGATGCGTGGTCCGCGCGACGACCGGGCGCGCACCGGGCTGGCCGAGGGCGAGCCGGACCGCGGCGGCCGCCGCCGCGGCGCCGAACGCCGCGGGCACGTAGGCGATCGAGCCCTCGACGCGGTTGCGGTGATCGCAGTCGCTGATGCCGTTGTCGCCGCCCGGGCACACGCAGCGGAAGCCCTCGGTGTCGTAGGCCAGCGCGTGCGGCGCGATCGGCGCCTCCTCGGAGTAGATCGCGGTCACGCCGAGCGGCCGCGCGCTGTCGAGGCCGTGCTTGAGCCGCAGCAAGCGGCGCAGCTCGCGCGCGAACGGATCGACCTTGGTGTGCGCCAGATCGGCGATGCGCACCGCGGTGGGATCGAGGCGCGCGGCGGCGCCCATGCTCGAGACGATCCGCACGCGCTCGCGCAGGCAGGTCGCGATCAGGTGCATCTTGGCCGCGATGTTGTCGATCGCGTCGACGATGACGTCGGGCTCGGGCGTCAGCACCTGGGCCGAGGTCCGCTCGGTGTAGGCCATCGGCCGCTCGACGATCTCGGCGTCGGGGTTGATGAGCCGCAGCCGCTCGGCCATCACCGCGACCTTGCTCTTGCCGAGCGCGCCGCGCAGCGCGTGGACCTGGCGGTTGACGTTGGTCACGCAGATGCGATCGAAGTCGACGAGGATCAGCCGGCCCACGCCGCTGCGGACCAGCGCCTCGGCGGCGTGCGAGCCGACCCCGCCAACGCCGACGACGGTGATCGTGGCGCGGCCGAGGCGCGCGACGCCGTCGTCGCCGAGCAGGCGCGCGGTGCGATCGAAGCGGCGGTGGGTCGGGGTGGTCATGCGGCGGGCTCCCAGGACGCGGCCCGGAACAGGCGCCGCGCGTTGGCGGTGGTCACGGCGGCGATCGCCGCGGGGGTCGAGGTGCGGGCGCGGGCGAGGCCCGCGATGATCGCCGGCAGGAACGCCGGCTCGTTGCGGCCGCCGCGGTGCTCGGTCGGCGCCTGATCCGGCGCGTCGGTCTCGGCGAGCAGGAGCTCGTCGGGGACCAGGCGCGCGGCCTCGACGGGGCGGCGCGCGTTGGCGAAGGTGATCGGCCCGGCGAACGAGAACGCGAGGCCGAGGTCGCGGTAGACCGGCACCAGCGCCGCGCCGCCGGAGTAGCTGTGCAGCACGCCGCCGACCTCGTGGGCGCGCTCCTCGCGGAGGATCTGCGGCGCGCGGTCGTGGGCGCGCAGCACGTGGACCACGAGCGGTAGCCCGAGCGCGCGCGCCGCGCGGATCTGATCGCGAAAGATCCGCTCCTGGAGCGCGAGATCGGCGGTCGCGCCGTCGAGGCCGCACTCGCCGATCGCCACCGCGCCGGCGGCGGCGGCGCAGAGCGCGTCGGGCGTGGTCTGCGCCAGCTCGGCGGCGTCGAGGTCGGGCACGCACTGCGGATGCACGCCGAGCGCGATCGCCACCCCGGGGCCGCGCATCGCGAGGGTCGCGGCCCAGCTCCGCGGCCGGGTCGCGGGGACCAGCACGCCGACCACGCCGGCCTGCCGCGCGCGGGCCAGCGCCGCGGCGCGGTCGCCGTCGAACGCGGGGCCGTCGAGGTGGCAGTGGCTGTCGATCACGCGGCGAGTGTAGCCGTCGGGTCGCCGGGGTCCAGCGCGGAACGACGTTGGCGTGCTACGCGTGCCAGCGCGCGCCGGACGCGATCGCGCGCTCGAGGTGCGCGAGCTTGTCCGGGTTCCGGACGACGTGCAGCGCGGTGACCCGCGGCTGATCGTCGTCGCGCGCGATCTCGAGCAGCAGCGCGGTCGTGAGCCGCGGGCCATCGAACACCAGCACCGCCGGCGCGCCGTTGCAGATCGCGGCGTCGAAGCGATCGCCGGAGCCGGGCACGTGGCGCTGGTACTTCTGGCCGAGGCCGATCAGGTAGCGCGCCGCGTGATCCGCGCCGTGGATCGTGCGCAGGTTGGCCTTGGCCTTGCCGCCGTGATCGGCGGTCGCGGTGACCTCCGCGGTCAGCATCGCCGCGAGCGCGTCGAGATCGCCGCGCATGATCGCGCCGACGAACGCCCCGAACAGCTGGCGCTGATCCTCGGCCGCGGCCGGGAACCGCCGGCGCCGCGCGTGCACGTGGTCGCGCGCGCGATGGTAGAGCTGCCGGCACGCGGCCTCGTTGCGGTCGAGGGCGGTCGCGATCTCGGCGAAGTCGTGATCGAGCACCTCGCGCAGCACGTAGACCGCGCGCTCGAGCGGCGACAGCGACTCGAGCATGATCAGGAAGCCGAGCGACACCGACTCGGCATCCTCGACACGCTCGGCGGTGCTCGTGGTCCACGCCTCGTCGGTGAGGAGCGGCTCGGGCAACCACGGCCCGACATACTCCTCGCGCCGGCGACGCGCCGAGCGGACCTCGTCGAGGCACAGCCGCGTCACGATCGTGGTCAGCACCGCGCGCACCGAGCGCGGCTCGTCGATCGCCTGCGCCCGGAGGAAGGCCTCCTGCAGCACGTCGTCGGCGTCGGCGGCGCTGCCCAGGATCCGGTACGCGAGCCCGAACAGGTACGGGCGCTCGCGGGCCAGGTCGTCGGGGGAGACCGCGGTCATGCGCCGAGTATCGCACCGGGGAGGGCGCGCGGTTCGGCGCCAGGCCCGAGCGCGAGCACCGCGCGGGGCCAGCGGTAGCTGCCCGCGACCCGGCGCTCGACCCGGATCGCGCCGATCACGTAGCGGCAGGCTCACGCACTGGCCGAGCATGCCGAAGCGGAAGGGGCGCGCCGCTTCACCGCGCACCGCGCGCACGACGTTGTCGGCGGCGTGGGCCGCCATCGGCATCGCGCTGGCGCACGCCATGCGCAGGAACGGCAGGCCGGGCGGGCGCGCCGCGGCGTCGCCGATCGCCCAGACGGCGACGCTGGCATCCGGGCCTTCGCCGCCGGGCACCGCGAGGGTCGCGTCGACCACGACCCGGCCGTCGTCATCGAGCGGGAGATCGCTCGCGCACGGGAAGCGTCCGGTGAAGCCCGCGGCCCAGATCGCGACGTCCGCGGGCAGCGCGCCCGCGGTGGTCGTGACGTGCGCCGGCGTGATGTCCGAGACCCGGACGCTGGTACGGACGGTGACGCCGAGGTCCTCGAGGACGTGCCGGGCGTAGGCGCGCGCCTCCTCGGACAGGCTCGGCGCGAACTGGCCGGTCGCCAGCGTCACCGCGAGCCGCGGGTACGCCTCGGCGAGCTCGCTCGCGGTCTCGATCGCGGTGAGGCCGCCGCCGATCACGACGACCGGCGCGCGATCGGGCAAGGCCGCGATCCGCGCGCGCAGCGCCAGGGCGGCGTCGAGGCTCGCGAGGCCACCGGCGTAGGCGGCCGCGCCGGGCACGTCGAGGGCGACCCGGCTGCCCAGCGCGAGCACCAGCTGATCGAACGGGACGTGCTCGCGCGCGCCCTCGCGATCGATCTCGACCGTGCGCGCGGCGCGATCGATGCGCACGACCCGCGCGCGGACCCGCGCGATCCGCCGGCGCAACAGCTGGGCCAGGGGATAGGCCTTCCAGCGGCGGCCCGCGATCACCTCGTGGAGCCGGACCCGGTGGACGAGATCGTCGCGGTCGCTGATCAGCGTGACGGCGGCGTCGCGCCCGAGGCGCCCGGCGATGCGATTCGCGGCGAGCGCCCCGGCGTAGCCGCCTCCGAGGATGACGATGCGTGGGGTGGTCATGCCCGGGAGACGAGACAGCCCGCCGGGGCGTGACATGAGGCGCCGCGAATCCTGATGGGCGTCGCAACCGCCGGGATTCATTCGAGGGCACATCGCCGTCACATCGCCCGCGAGCGGGTGCCGTCACCGCATGCGTTCCTATCGAGCCGGGATGAGTAGCGGTGGTGGCGTGGCGGCAGGGCGCGCGGCTGGCGTGCCCGGCAAGCGCACCCTGACGGAGGGCTTGATGCCCCGGGCGTCGATCGCGCTGGCGCCCGCCGCGGCGGAAGCCGAGGCCGACGCGGCCGCGCACCGGATCGTGCTCGGCGAGCCAGCGACGATCGTGCAGCGCATGCCGGCGACGATCGCGCGGATGCCCGACGAGGAGATGGCAAAGGATGCGGTCGGCGCGAACGCGACGATGCCCGACGACGGCTACCACCCCGATCACTGGGATCGTCGGTATCAGGTGCGCGATGCCGCGGTCGATCAGCTCGACCACGCGATGTACGCGACCGGGCGCAACGCGGTCGAGCGCGGCGCGGCCCACGACCGGGGCGGCACCCGGATCGATCTCGAGACCATGCCCCTGACCGCCGAGGAGATCGTCACGATCGCGCAGGCGCCTGGCCTCGACGAGCAGACCCTCGCGGCGCTGCACGCCAACGCGGGCGCGATCGCCGCGGCGGTGAATAGCTCGTTCCGGATCATGGGCCTCGATACGCTCGAGGCCTGCGCGACCTACCTGGCGCACGCCAGCGTCGAGGGCGCGGCGATGACCGACTACAGCGCCAACGCCGATCCACCGAGCGTCGGCGAGTTCAAGGGGCGCGGCGCGCTGCAGGTGACGTTCCGCGAGAACTACCTGCGCGCGCTCGGGGCGCTCGATGCCCGCGCCGACCAGCTCGCGCAGCAGATCGAAGCCGAGCAGGACCCGGCGAAGCGCGCGAAGCTCGAGAGCGATCGCTTCACGCTGGTGACCACCAGCCAGAAGATCAAGGCCGACCCGGCGGCGGCGGAGCGCGATCCGCAGACCGCGTTCCTGTTCTCGGCCGGCCACATGTACGGCAGTGGCGGCGTCGATGCGGTGCCCGCGCTCGAGGGCCAGCGGGATCCGCAGTACATGGGCGACGGCGCGAACGATCGCTGGGAGGCGGGCACCGGCAACTTCGCGACCAGCCCGCGGCTGTCCGCGGCGCAGTCGAAGATGTACACCGACGCCGGCAAGCTGAAGCAGCAGGCCCACGCGCGCGCCTACGACATCCTGCTGCCGCGCGTGGTGAAGCCGGAGGAGGCAGAGGCAGGCGAGCCCGCTTCCTGATCGCGCCCAGGTGACCGCGGCACTCGGTCTGATCGAACTGGAGGTCGCACGACCATGAATGACACGCCGCCATCGGGTCGTCCGGATCGCCCTCACGCGGCCAGGGTCGCGAGCACCTCACCGGACCAGCGCAGCCCTTGATCGCTCGCCCACCGCCGGATCACGTCGACGCCCGGGCCTTTGACGCGCCCGTTGGCGAAGGCGCGCAGCTGCACGATCGTGCGCGTGCGCGGGTCGACCTCGATCGTGGCGACGGCGCGCGCGCGGCCGAAGTCGCCGGGCTGCTCGACGCGCCGGCGCAGCGACCAGATCGACGCCTGGCCGAGGCAGCAGCGCGAACGATAGGTGTAGACGCAGTGGCGCATCGCGTCGCCCTCCGCGCCCAGCGCCGCGTCGTCGCGCAGCTCGACCAGCTGCCAGCAGATCTGGCGGACCCCATCGGGCTCGCGCTCGTCGCGGCCGGCCCAGCCGGTGCTCGCCCAGGTGCAGCCGCCGGGTCGCACGCGCCCGAGCGCGTCGTGCCAGGCGCCGACCTGTCGCCACAGCGACGCGACGCTGCGCCCGGCGACCGGCGGCACCGCCGACCACGCGCGCGCCGCCTCGAGGTAGTCGAGGATCGGGCCGACCTGATCGATCGCCGGCGCGTGGCGCGCGATCCAGGCCAGCGCGGCGCGCCAGTACGCGCCGTGCTCGAACGCGCCGCCGAGCCAGGTCGCGGACACCGCGCGCGCGAGCGCCGGGCTGCCGCCGAGACCGAGCACCTCGGCCTCGCGCAGCGCGATCGCCACCGGTACGTGTTCCGCCGTGGCGAGGAAGTGCCGCGCCATCGCGCGGGTGAGCGCGATCGGCAGCGCGAGCGCGCGCAGCGCCGTGCCGCGGGCGTGCGCGATCATCCAGCCGCGCCAGGCGTCGGCGTCGGGGCGATCGAGGAGCCAGACCTGGCCGAGGAACCGAGGCGTCGGGTAGAGCCCGAACAGATGCTGCTGCAGATCGTGGAGCACGACCCGCGGGTGGCCGCGGCGACCCGGCCAGGTCTCGGGCGCGGCGCGGTGCTCGCGCCACCAGCGCGCGAGGTGGACGAGCGCATCGACGTGGTCGAAGCACGCGCGGCGGCGGCGGATCGCAGGCGCGGCGCTCAGCAGATCGGAGCGGGTGCGGACGGTGTCGAGGAGCGCGACGAAGGCGGCGCGCGCCTCGGGCTCGGCGAAGCCGGCGAGGGCGAGGTGCAGGACGTGATCGAGCAGCCGGCGATGGTGCCGGCGAAGGGAGAGCGCAGACATGACGAGGCTCCGCGCGGATCGCTGCGCGATCCGCGAGCAGCCGGCGCGAGGCACCGGCATGGCGAGACCGATCGCGAGCGCCTGCGGGGCAGGGCTCGCGCGACGAGCGTCGAGGGATCGGGCGATTCCCCGACGCGATCGGTGACTCGCGCTGCTTAGCGGAACATCGACATTGCGGCGTGACGATGAAGCGCCGCCGCGCGAGGGTCAAGCCCGATCTGCGCGCCGCGTGCTAGCGTCCGCGGCATGTGGCGCCTGGCGATCCTCCTCACGCTCGCGGGCTGTGGCAGCGCGAAGGCCCGCGAGCTGACCGTGGCCGACGCCTGTCAGCTCGCCAACGACGGCGCGACCGTCACCGTGAACGCGTACCTGTGGACACCGGTGATGATCGGCGAGTGCCAGGCGTCGTGCTCGGTCCTGCTCGTGCCGACTCCCGAGTACAACTCGACGACGATCACCGTCACCCTGCCGACCGGCAAGGGCGCGCTGACGATGGCGCCGATCGCGCCGGGCCCCAACCTGAGCGAGGTCGGCGCCGGCGCGTTCCAGGTGACCGACAGCGACAACGCGCTGCGCCGCATCGGCGATCGCGTGCGCGCGACCGGCACGCTCGCGGTGAAGCGCGAGAAGCTGCAGTCGGATCCCTCGATGAAGCCCATCGAGGTCACGACCTGCGCGCTCGCGGTGACCGCGCTGCACGCCGCGCCGGAACGGTGACCGCCGGTTAGTTTAGCTCGCCCGCGGCCAGCTGCAGACGCTGGGGGGCAGCCTCGCCGGTCGCGACCCGATCCTGCTCGGCGACCAGCTCGGCGTAGCGGCCGCCGCGCGCGAGCAGCTCCTCGTGCGTGCCGCGCTCGACGATCGCGCCCCGGTCGAGCACCACGATCAGGTTGGCCTTGCGGATCGTCGACAGGCGATGGGCGATCACCAGGCTGGTGCGGTTGGCGAGCAGCGGCTCGAGCGCGGCCTGGATCAACAGCTCGTTGTGGCTGTCGAGGGCGCTGGTGGCCTCGTCGAGGATCAGGATGCGCGGATCCTTGAGCAGCGCCCGCGCGATCGCGATCCGCTGGCGCTCGCCGCCCGACAGCCGGTAGCCGCGATCGCCGACGATCGTCTGGTAGCCCTCGGGCAGCGCGGCGATCACGTCGTGGATCTGCGCCGAGCGCGCCGCGGCCTCGACCTCGGCCGGGGTCGCGTCGGGGCGGCCGTAGCGCAGGTTGTCGAGGATCGAGGCGTGGAACAGATACGTCTCCTGGGTCACGACCGCGAGGTGCGCGCGCAAGGACGCCAGCGTCAGCTCGCGCACGTCGTGGCCATCGACGGTCACCCGCCCGCTCGACGGATCGTAGAGCCGCGACACCAGCGCCGCGAGCGTGCTCTTGCCGGCGCCCGACGGGCCGACCAGCGCGACGCACTGGCCCGGCGCGATGTCGAGGTCGAGGTCGCGCAGGGTCGCGGTGTCGCCGTACGCGAACGCCACGTGCTCGAAGCGGATCGCGCCGCGCGCGGCGACCAGCGAGCGCGCCCCGGGCGCGTCCTTGATCGCCGGCTCGAGGTCGAGCACCGTGAAGATCCGATCGAAGTAGGCGTACGAGGTCACGACGTCGACGTGGACGGTCGCGAGGTCCGACGCGGGCGTGTAGAGGCGCTTGAGCATCGCGACGAACGCCACGACCGTGCCGACCGCGAGGTCACCGCTGATCACGAACCAGCCGCCGAACAGGTAGACCAGCGCCGGCCCGAGCTCCTCGAGGAACTTCATCGCCATCTGGAACCAGCGCCCGACCAGGTTGTGGCGCAGCGACACGTCACGCAGCGCGGCGGCCTTGGTCTCGAGCCGCTGGGCCTCGTGGGCCTCGGCGCCCGAGACCTTGACCAGGAGCGCGCCCGAGACCGACAGCGTCTCGAGGAGCACGCCGGTGACCTCGGCCAGCGCGCCCTGGGCCTGGCGCTTGAGCGCCTTGCGGCGCTGCCCGACCCGGCGCGTGGGCACGATGAACACCGGCAACAAGGCGAGCGCGACCAGCGCGAGCCGCCAGTCGAGCCACAGGATCGCCGCGATCGCGGTCGACACGATCACGGCGTTCTGCAGGACCTTGACCAGGTTGTCCTGCAGCATCTGCCCCACGCCCTGCACGTCGTTGAGCACGCGCGACACGACCTCGCCCGGCTTGGCGGTCATGAAGTAGGTCAAGGACTGCTGCTGCACGTGGCGGAACACCTGCAGGCGCAGGTCGTAGACGACGTGCTCCGCGATGTACGCGGCGAGGTAGCGCACGACGACGCCGAGCAGGCCGGCGGCCAGCGGCGCGGCGATCATCCCGACGAACAGCTCGACCAGCTCCACGCGGTCGCGGGTCGGGATGGCGTCGTCGACGATCGCCTTGATGCACAGCGCCGGGACCAGGCCGAGCAAGGCCGCGGCGATGATCGCGACGATCACCAGCATCGTGCGGCCGCGGTACGGCCGCAGGTAGCGGAAGATCCGGCGCAGCGTGGCCCGCTGGACTTCGGGCAGGTCCTTCGGGTCGATGTGCGTGCGCCGCGTGGACGGGATCGCGGTCATCGCGCCGCCCAGCGCTGATCGGTGAGCAGCGCCTGGCGCCACAGCGCGAGGCTGGTCGGCGCGCGCGCGAACGCCTCGGCGACCAGCGCCCGGCCCCGCGCGGTCGCGATCTGCGCGCCGAGGCTCTTCACGACCGCCCACGGCCAGCGCGCGAGCCCGGCCTCGCGCAGGTGCCACGCCTCGGCGGTGTCGAGACCGAGCAGCGAGTCGAAGGTCTCCTCGCAGTGGTCGGCGACCCGCGCGCGCAGCGCCCACGCGCGGGTGTCGATGCTCTGGCCGAGGGTGCGCATCACGACCTTGGGCGCGCGCTCGACGTACCGCGCGCGCCACTTCCACGCGCGCTCGTCGTCGACGCCGACCAGCGACGCGAGCGCCGCGACCGGCGCGAGCTCGCGCAGCCCCTTGCGCCAGCTCCACGCGAGATCGTCGGCGATCCCGTCGACCGCCTCGCACGCGACGGTCGCGGTCGCGACATCCGCGACGTGCGCGAGCCCGCCGTGCGCGCCGAGCCACTGTTCGCGCAGCGCCCACGCCCGCGGCCCGGGGACGCCGCCGAGCGCGCGGATCACCAGCGCGAGCGGCATCGCGTCGCGCAGCGCCCAGGCGTCGGCGTCGTCGCGGCCGTGGAGGGCGGCGGCGACCTCGCGCGGGGCGACCGGCAGGAGCGCGTGCAGGAGCTCGGTGCCGTCGACGCGCAGCCCGGCGGGGCTCGCGAGCGACAGCGCGATCTGCGCCGGCGCCGCCGCGAGCAGGCCGCGCCGCAGCTGCCAGGAATCGTCGTCGTCGAGCCAGCGCAGGCCGGCGGCGACCCCGACCGGCGCGCGGGTCGCGAGCTCGCGGCGGCGCGCGGCGAACGCCTCGCCAGCGAGGCCCTCGAGCACGTAGGCGGCGAGCGCGGGCTCGCGCGGCGCGCGCCGATCGCACCAGGCCACGAGCGCGGCGCGGGCGCTCGCGAGATCGGTGGCGCGCAGCGCGGGCGGTGGCGCGGGGATCGCGAGCGCGGGCGCGGCGCGGTGCTGGCGCGCCTGATCGATCGCATCGGCGAGGGCGTGCGCGACCGCGTGCAGCTCGGCCTCGGTGTTGTCGACGACGATCCAGCGCGCGGGCTCGCGCGCGGCGAGCGCGCGGTAGCCGTCGCGCAGCCGGAGCTGCAACGCGGTCCCGGCCAGGCCCTTGCGCGACGGCGCCTGATCGTCGGGCGCGAGCAGCTTCGACACCCGCCGCCGCGCTCGCGCGACGTGCGGATCGACATCGACCAGCACGACCAGCTCGGGGATCAACCCGCCGGCCGCGGCCGCGACCACCGGCTCGACGTCCGCCGCCGCCATGCCGCGGCCGTACACCGCCAGCGCCTGCGCGGTGTAGACGTAGCGATCCGCGATGACGACATCGGCGCGGGCCAGCGCCGGGCGGGTCGCCTCCTCGAGCAGCTGGATCTCGCGCGTCAGGTACATCATCAGCTCGGCGCGCGGGGTCATCGCGAGGTTGCGCGCATCGCGGCCGAGCTCGCGCATCGCCTGGGTGACCCGCGACGCGAACTTGCCGCCCTCGCGCACGTGCTCGACCGCGCGGCCGCGCTCGCGCAGGAGCGTCGCGACCAGGTTCGACAGCGTGGTCTTGCCGCCTCCGTCGATGCCCTCGAACACGACGAACATCAGCTCAGCTCCTCGGCGTCGGCGCTCATGGTCTTGCAGACGCGGTACAGGTGGTTGCCCACGTGCTCGTAGGTGTCGATCAGATCGGCGAGCCCGAGCCCGAACGACGCCGACTCCGAGCGCTTCAGGATCGCGCGCGCGCGGCGGGCCTCGGCCTCGAGCAGGTTGAGCTGGATCTCGCGCCCGCCGGCGGCCTCGAGATCGACCGCGACGCCCCGCTCGAGCGTCGCGATCGCGGCGGCGCACGACTCGCTCGCGAGCGCGTGCATGTCGCGCAGCCGGGCCTGCTCCTCGGGCGCGAGCCGCAGGCCGCGCTCGATCCCGAGCTCGGCGACGTTGACCAGCTGCTCGACCTGGCGCTGCAGCTGCAGCGTCGCGACCACGGTCTGGGTCGCGCGCTCGAGCGCCGGGCTGGTCGGCGCGGCGCTGACGATGCGGTACTGCTGCTCGAGCTGGCGCCGGGCCTCCGCGAGCGCGACCTCGGTCTCGTGGGCGTGGCCGCGATCGCTCGTGCACGACATCTCGAGCGCGCCGTCGAGCGCCGCGCGGTGCGAGGCCAGCACCGCCGCGACCGCGCGCTCCACGTCGGACGCCAGCGTGTGGGGCACGATGGATGGCGCGGGCTCGACCCGCCGCTGGGTCGCCCGGCGCGCGAGCGCCGGCAGCGCGATCAGCCACAGCGCGACCGCGGCGAGCTCGGTCACCGCGAACGCCAGCGCGAGGTCGCGCGACACCAGCGGCCGCACGATGCGCTGGCCGTAGTCGACGACGTCGGTCGCGGGCAGGATCGCGTCCCAGAGCGGCAGCGTCGCGAGCGCGAACAGCGTGGCGAACGCGCCGAACGCGAGGTGGGTCGCGACCAGCGGCCGCGCGGCGCGCCCGGCCTGCCAGGCGATGAGCGCCATACCGAGCGCGGCGCCGAGGTTGGTGCCGGCGAGGATCGCGAGCGCGTTGGCGCGCGGCATCACGCCGCTGGTCTGGGTCAGGCCGAGCACCAGGATGTAGACCGGGCCGGGGCCCTGCAGCACCAGCGCGAGCGCCGCGCCGGTGAGCGCGCAGATCACGATCGCCGCGAGCCCCTCGCCGCGCAGGTGCGCGACGTACGGCAAGAGCTTGGGATCGCTGACCAGCGGCTCGACGCTGGTCTGCAGGAGGTGCAGGCCGTAGAGCATGAGGCCCGCGCCGAGCATCAGCTTGGCGATCGCGGCGCCGCGGCGGCCGGTCGCGAGCCGCGTCCAGATCACGCCGAGCGCGATGACCAGCAGGCCCTCGCTCGCCAGCGCCGCCGGCAGCATCGCGCCGGTGAGCGCCGCGCCGAGCTGCGCGCCGACGAAGATCGCGACGGTCGCGCCGATCGCGAGCAGTCGCGCGTCGACCAGGCCGATCGCGAACGCCGCCGCCGAGGTCGTGAGCTGGGTCAGGCCGCCGACGAGGATCCCGACGCCCACCGCCTGCGGCGACGATCGGGTCCAGCGCCCGAGCAGCGTGCGCACGCGGTTGCCCGCGAGGCCGCGCAGGCCGCGCGCGAGCAGGCCGAGGCCGTAGATGAACAGCGCGAGGCCGCCGAAGAGGCGGGTCAGGAGCTTCTTCTGGTTGCTGGCGCGGATCTGCAGGTCCCACGACTTGGTGCGCGAGGCGCCCTGGGTCAGGCGCAGGCCGGCCTTGCCGGTCGGGGTGTCGCTCGCGATCCGCACGACCACCGAGCTCGGGTTGCGGACCAGGATCTCGGCGGGGCGGTGCGCGATCGTCGCCTCGACCGGCGGCGTCGCCGCGGCGCCGACGTACTCGACGACCAGCGCGTCGCCGGGGCTGACGTCGGCCTCGCCGATCGACGTGATGTGGAACGCCGCGATCGCGCCGGGCTCGTCGCTCGGCTGCGAGCGATCGGGCTCGCGCTCGTCGCCCCAGTCGGAGACGACCAGCGCCAGCACCGCCAGCGTCAGCAGCCAGCGCAGCGCGGTACGCAGGCGCTCGCTAGCCATGGACCGCGCTCGACCCCGCGTCGAACTTGCTGTAGCCCAGCGGAACGGCGCGCTCGGTCTCGAGGACGCGGGTCAGCCACGCCGGCGGATCGCGGTGGCTCTTGACCTCGAGCACGCGGCGCGGCTCGGCGCCGACCGCCGGCCCGAGCGTCTGGCGCAGGAGCGCCCAGTCGCGATCCCAGAGATCGGTCGGCGGCGCGTAGAACGCGAGGCCGCTGTCGATCGTCACGCGCAGCTCGCCTGCGGGATCCTGCCAGGCGAGGCGGCGGTAGTTGACGAGGCAGTCGGCGCGCATCGGCTCGGCGCAGCTCGCGCACAGCTCGGCGACCGCCGCGAGCACCGCGCGCGCGTCCTTGCCGTAGGCCTGCTCCTGGATCCGCACCATCTCGGGCGTGATCGTCGCCTCGGCGAAGAACGCGGGCACGTCGCGCTTGGGGATGCCGATGCGGCGCTTGCCGGTGTTCGCGCCCTCGCGGTGCTTGAGCTCGAGCCACAGGATCGGCTGGAACCGGACCAGCTGGCGCGCGTCGGTCGCGGTCTCGGTGAGATCCGGGTGGAGGTCGTAGTACTCCTTGGCGCGCAGCTTGATGTGGCTGTCGGCGGAGTCGTGCGCGGCGCGGAACAGCGCACGGCTGGGCGTGTCGAAGTAGATCGTGGTGACGAAGTGATGCGCGCCGGGCAGCGTGTTGGCGCCGTCGCCGCGGTGGCGATGCACGACCAGGTGCTGGTGGACCGCGGCGGTGACCGCGCGCGCCTGCGCCGGCGACAGCAGGTACTTCGCCTCGCGCCGATCCGCGGTCATCCGCGCATCGATCGCCTCACCGTCGAGCTGGATGGCCAGGTCGCTCATGGCGTGTACGACATCAGCTCCTCGTCCTGCGAGCCGCTGCCGGTCTCCTTCACCTTGCCGACGCCGCGCGCGTACCAGTAGTCCTGCGGCTTGCTGCCGGTGCGGCGCACGTGCAGGGTCGTGAAGGTGCCGGCGATCACCGTGACCTGCTCGCTGTCGGAGATGACCTGCCAGTTCTCGGTCTTGTTCGAGGTGCCCGCGCCCTGGCCGGTGGTGGTCTCGGTGAAGGACTGCGAGAAGGTCGCGCCGGTCGTGACGTGGGCGGTGCTCTCGTCGAGCTTGAGCCGATACGGCGTGTCGACGTCGGTCGAGGTCATCGCGCCGTTCTGGCCGTAGTGGATGGTCTTGTAGCGGACGTCGAGATCGCCGTTGAACGTCTCGTAGACGTCCTTGCTGCCCTGGAGCTGCTCGACGTGGACCAGGAACGCCATCGTGCCGGCATGAACCCCACCGACGTCGACCTCGTTCATGATCGTCGTCTTCTTGTTGAGCGCGTCGGGGATCTGGCCGTTCGGATCGGTGAGCTTGTAGGACCAGACCGAGCCGACCTTCCACGGGTTGTAGCGGGTGTCGACGGGCGTGCCGTCGGGGCCGAGCACGGCGTCGCCCGAGGCGTCGATCCCGCCGTTGCCGTCGCCGGTGGCGCTGTCGGCGGCGCCGCCGGGATTCGAGCTGCCGCAAGCGGCGAGGCCTGCGGTGACGAGCGAGGTGAAGATCGCGAGACGTCGCATGAGGACTCCTAGGCGAAGGGTCAGAGGCGTGCGCCGAGCTGGATGAGCGCGGTGGTCGAGGTGGTGGGGCCGATGCCGAGCTCGACGATGCCGATCGGCGCGTTGGAGGCGACCTGCCAGCGCTCGAGCTCGAGCTGGACGCGCCAGGCGTCCCAGGCGCCGAGGGTGACGCCGCCGGTCGCCTCGATCGCGGCGTCGTGCTGGATCGTCGCGTCGGGATCGAGCGCGCCGAACACGCCGTAGAGCTCGTAGAAGCGCTTGCCGTGCTTCGCGCCGCCCAGGCGCCAGCCGGCGATGCCGCGGCCCTCGGCGAAGGTCGCGCGCCGGTGCGTGGGATCGCTGCCGGCGACCAGCCACGACGTGCCGACCATGCCCTCGAGCCACACCGTCAGGTGACCGGGGCCGGCGTCGACATCGAGGGTCGCGTCGAGCTCGCCGGCGTAGCCGCGGCTGACGGTCGCGGGGACCTCGAGCAGCTCGCCGACCCGCGCGGAGCCGGCGGCGCCGATCGTGAGCCCGTGGGTGGGCTCGACGGTGAGTCGGACGACGCCGTCCATGCCGAAGCGATCGCGCGCCGGCGCGGCGAGCGGCGTGCCGCCGTCGTCGGTGCCCTGGAACACGCCGGCGCGGAGCTCGGGCGACCACGGGCCGCCGTGGGCGATCGTGGCCATCGCGCCGACCGCGCGGCCGGCGACCTGGAGGCGACGCACGAGGATGTTGTCGAGCAGGCCGCGATCGGCCATCGGCAACGACCAGATCGAGGTCAGCTGGATCGCGGAGAACGGCATCTTGAAGTTGCCGGCGCGCAGGTCGACCTTGGTCGCGCCGTCGGCGAGCCGGAGCTGCGCGAAGGCGTTCTTGAGCCGGGGCTTGCCGGCGAGCTCGACCTCGACCTCGGCGCGCAGGTCGTGCCAGCGGTACTCGGCCTTCACGCGCGCGCTGTTGATGGTGCCCTGCGCGACGGTGTCGGGCGCGGTCTTCTCCTTCACTGCGGCGCCGCGGATCAGGACGCGGCCGCCGAAATCGAGATGGCCGTGCTTCTTCTTCTTCTTCTTGTGCGGCTTCTCGAGCGGCGGCGCGCTCGGATCGCCGTCGACTGCGGCGGCCGCGTCGTGCTCGTGGTGCTTGTGGTGCTTGCCGGGCTCGGTCGCGGGTTCGTCCGTCGCGGGCTCGTCGGTCGGAGCACCGGCGTCCGCCGCGGGGGCCGCGGGGGCGTCCGTCGGCGCGGATCCCTCGTCACGCGGTGCGTCGGCCCGAGCCCACGCCGACCACCCACACACCAACCAGACGCCGAGGAACAAGCTTGAACGCGGCAACTCACCGCAGTTGTTCAAGCGGCGTGCCACCGAGTCGTCACGTCGGCGTCACCGGAATGAGGCAGTTCCGCGGCGAACCGTGTACGAACGCCTCACAGCCGTCCGGTTCTTGCGCAAATCACCGGTCGTCGTCGGTGAGGGCGTCGCCCACAACCCGCGGCGGTACGGTCGGTGTGGGCTACTTCTCGAGGAGGACGGAGCCCAGGATCTTGGCGGCGCCGAGCTGATCGATCGCCTTCCCCAGCTCGCGCGCTCGCGACAGGTGGCTGCGCTGCACGAGCACCACGCCGTCGGCGGCGTCCTGCATCAGGTTGACGTCGGCGGAGCCGAGCACCGGCGGGGCGTCGATCACGATGTGGTCGTAGCCGCCGAGGCGCAGCCGCTCCATCGCGATCGCGAACGCGGGCGCGTCGAGGAGCTGGCCCTGCTCGATCCGCGGGTTGACCGCGGCGACGTGCAGCCACAGCTGCGGGATGTCGATCAGCCCCCACGGCAGCATCGGCTGGTGGCGGTGCGCCGCGAGCTGCTCGGCGAAGCACCACGGCGGCGAGAACCGGAACACCTGCGCGAGCTGTGGCCGCCGCAGGTGGGTCTCGCACAGCAGCACCTTGGCGCGGCCGCACTCGGCGAGCGCGAGGGCGAGGTTGACCGCGGTCGTGGTCTTGCCCTCGCCGGCGACGGCCGACGACACCACGACCACCTGCGGGCGGCCGGCCTCGAGCAGGTGGTGGCGCAGCACGCGGAACGCGGCCGAGCGCTCGGAGTCGGGCGCGGCCACGAGCGTCAGCCGCGGATCGCCGGGCGCATCCTCGGGGAGGTGGTGCTGGGTGAGCCCGATCTCGGGCGGCGTGCGATCGCTCTGCGGCCGGGTCTCGAGCGACTGGGCGCGCGGCGCCGTGAGCGCGGTCTTGGGCTCGAGCGCGGGCCCGACCCGGGTCTCGCTGCGCGAGTCGATCATCCGCTCGCTGTCGAGCAAGCCGCCGGGCGTGACCGCGGTCATCGGCTGGGTCACGAGCGGCAGCGGCACGCCGCGACTCTCGCCCTGCGAGGGCGGCCGGTCACCGAAGCGCGTGGTCCGTTTGGTCATTTCTTGGCCTTGCGGCGCGGCGGCGGCGGGATGACCGCGAGCACCGGCAGCAGGTCGAGGCGTTCGACGTCCGCGCGTCGATAGAGCCGATCATCGAGGATGGCGAGCCCGAGCGCAAGCGCGCCGCCGAGCAGGCCGAACAGGATGACGCCGGCGATGACCACGAACTTCTTGCCGCGCCCGGTGGGCTTGAGCGGCTCGTTGGCCTCGTCGACGACCTCGAGGTGGGCGCTGTTCTCGGCCATCTGCTGGCCGGCGTAGTTGATCGCGCTGAAGACGTTCTTGCTCAGGCCCGACACCGTCTCGCGCTGCTCGTCGACGGCGCGCTTGAGATCCTTGTGCTGGGTCTCGAGCGTGACGATCGCGTCGGCCTTGGCGTCGTCGGCGGTCTGGGTGTCGGCCGGCGTGGTCTCGGTCTTGGCCCGCTCGATCGCCAGCTGGCGCTCGAGCTCGGACAGCTCCTTCTGCAGCTTCGGGCGATCGATCGGGCCGGTCGCGACCAGCGGCACCGGGTCGTCGTCGTCGGGCGGGACCGCCGCCTGCGCGTCGCGGACGTGGGCCTGGGCCGCGGTCACCGCGTTCTGCGCCTTGATGTAGTCGGGGTGCTTGTCGGTGAAGCGCGAGCGCACGTCCTCGAACGCGCGCTGCGCCGCGGTCAGCTGGCGCTTGGCGTCATCGACGAGCGCCAGCGCGGCGAGTTGCTCGGGCGTGCGGGTCCGCGGCGGCGGCGCGGGCGGCGGCGCGCCATCCGGGGCGGCCAGCACGTCGCGGAGGCGATCGATCTGGCGCTGCAGCGCGGCCACCCGCGGGTTGCCGGCCGGCGCGGGCTTGGGCTTCTGGCTGGCGCGGATCGCCGCGCCTTCGCTGCCGCCCGGCGTGGACTCGCGCGCGAACTCGGGGTGCTTCGAGAGGAACTCGCTGTACGCGCGGTCGCGCTTCTGCAGCTCCTCGTCCGCTTCGTTCTTCTGCTTGCGCGCGAAGTCGACGGTGTCCTGCGCCGACTCCTGGCGCAGGCGCGTCTCGGCGTGGATCAGGACCTCGGTCAGCCGCTGCGTGACCTTCTGCGCGCGCTTGGGATCGGTGTCGCTGTAGGTGATGCGGAAGGTGTTGGCGCCGCGCGACTTGAAGACGATCGCGCTGCGCATCTCGTCGGCGGCCTCCTCGATCTCCTCGGGCTTCTTGGCCTTGGGGAACGGGCTGACCGCCTCGTCGAGGATCACCTCGGACAGGCTCTTGCGCGACAGCAGGAGCTCGCGGTAGCGGTCGCCGAGGTTGCGCTGCTCGGTCTCGGCGTCGCGGCCACCGAGCACCACCGCCTGGATGCGCTGGCGGTGGACCAGCACCGACTCCGAGGCGTAGAGCGGCTGCTGGCGCAGGGCGTAGAGCGTGGACAGCGCACCGCCGACCACGACCATGGCGGCCGCGACCCACCAGTAGCGCAGGGTGCGGCGCGCGTAGTCGAGGAGCGCGTCGAGACGGTCGCGGGGCGTCAGCGCCGGGCGGAGCTGCATGGTCAATAGCTTGCCAGTCGGCGCCGGCGGATGCCACGGGCGCGCAGGGAGCCGATGCGATCGCCGGCGAACGCCGGCACGTGGCCCAGGTTGGTGAAGCCGAGGCGAGTGACGTCCTCGGTGTCGTGGATGCGGGGATCGAACACGGCGATCGCGATCGCGGCGACCGGCAGCAGCATGCCGAACAGCAAGAGGCCGATGACCGCGATGCGGTAGTTCCGACCGGGGTCGCTGGCATCCGGGGCGCGCTCCGAGACGACCTCGAGCTGCAGGCCCAGGCCGGCGGCCATCGACGCCGACTGGTTCTGATCGCGCTGGCGGTTCTCCGCCATCAGGCCGAGCTGGATACGGGCCTCCTGGGTCTCGGCCTCCAGCTTCTGCAGCTGGTTCTGGGCGAGCGCCAGCTGGCCAGGGTCGGTCGCGGGATCTCGCGCGAGCGCCAGCACCTCCTGTGTCCGGGTCGCGACGGCCTTCTCGCGGTCGGCGAGCTCCGCGGCTGCCCGATCGTACACCGCCTGCGACTGCTCGTTCAGCGTCGCCGCGTCGATGGCCTCGAGCGACTGCTCGGTCTCGAGGATGATCTGCGCCATGCGCCGGGCGAGATCGAAGGCCAGCGCGCCGTTGGCGTTGGTGACCGCGAGCTCGATGCGCGCGGTGCGGCGATCGTCCTCGTAATACTGGTAGAGGAAGTAGTTGCGATAGACGGTGATCTCGACGAGATCGCGCAGCTCGTTGATGGCCCAGACGTCGCCCTGCTTGGCGCGGAGCGGGAACAGATCCTTCTCCTTGATGAGCGCGAGCAGGGCGTCGTTGGGCAGGAGCACGCCGGCGACGTACTCGCCGAGCTCGCGCGCCGGCATGCGCTCGCGCCCCGAGGCGAGGCTGCCCTCGGACACCGCGATCACGACGCGCGCGATCTTGGGCGGCACCTTGGCGGCGACCTTGTAGAGCACCGCGCCGGACATCAAGAGCGTCAGCGCGAGCACCGCGAACGGCCGCGCGCTGGCGCGGCGCTTGACCCGCCAGAGCTCGAAGATGAGGCCGCGCCCGAGCGGGACCTCTTCTTCGAACCAGCCGTCGTCGGGCTCGCTCATGCGGGCTCGCTCATCCGCGCGCCTCGGCGACCGCGTCGGTCAGGACCCCGAGCTGCTGGCGCGCGCTGTCGGCCCAGCCACCGCGGGCGCCGCGCGCCGCGATCGCGACCGGATCGTAGGGCGCGCGGGCGACGCGCACGATCGCCGCGGCCAGCGCCGCCGGATCGCGGGGCGGGACGAGCTCGCCGAGCGCGGGCTCGGCCAGCAGATCGGGGATGCCGCCGACCGACGAGCCGACCACGCGCCGGCCGGCGGCGAGCGCCTCGAGCACGACGTTGGGCGTGCCCTCGGCCCACGACGGCAGCACCAGCGTGTCGCACGCCGCCATCCAGGTCGGCACCTCGGCGAGCGGCCGCGGCCCGGCGACCGTCACGCGACCGGGGTGGCGCTGCGCGAGCGCGTCGACCAGGCCGCGATCGGGGCCGCCGCCGACGATCGCGAGGTGGACGTCCGGCGCGTCCTTCGCCAGCGCATCGAACGCGGCGGCGAGATCGCGCGTGCCCTTGGTCTCCTTCAGGTTGCCGACGTAGAGCGCGAGCTTCGCGTCCTTCGCCAGGCCGAGCTCGGCGCGGGCGGCGGCGCGATCGCGCGGGTGGAACAGCGACGCATCCACGCCGTTCATGACGATCGCGATCCGGTCGTCGGCGACGCCGAGGCCGCGGGCCTCGTCCGCGAGCGCGCGGCTGACCGCGACCACGCGCGCGGCGCGGGGCAGGGCCTGGCGCAGCACCCGGCGCGGGCCGGGCAGCTTGCCGATCTGGTTCATGTCGGAGCCGTGCAGCTTGATCACCGCCGGTACGCCGACCAGCTTCGCGAGCGCGACCGCGGCGGCGCCGTCGGGGTAGGCCCAGGTGCCGAGCACGACGTCGACCTTGCCCCGGTACGCCAGCGCGAACGGCGCGACCGACGCGGCGTACAGCGGCGCCCACAGCCCGTGCGCGATCCGCGGGATGAACAGCGTGCGCGGGTGGCGGACGTCGAGGCCGTCGATGGTCTCGCGCGCAGGTACGCGCGCGAGCTTGGCGGCGGACGACCACTTCCCGGCGAGGCCCGCGCCCGGGTACCACGGGATCGTGGCCAGGATCGACAGGTCGGCGTGCGCGGCGAGGGCGCCGAGCTGCTGCCGGTTGAACGGCGCCGAGTCCGGCTCGGCGGCGTTGGGGAAGATCTTGGTGATGACCAGGACGCGCAGGCGCGCGGCGGCTGCGTCGGTGGTCATGGCGCTACAGCGCGAAGACCTTGTCCATGCGCAGCAGCTTGAAGATCGCCAGCGGCTGATCGCGTGCCCCGGTGATCTGCACCTGGCCGCCCTGCGCGCGGATGCCCTTGTACAGCTTCACCAGCACGGCGACGCCGGAGCTGTCGATGATGTCGAGCGCCGTGAGGTCGACGAGGACGCGCGCCGGGCGCTTGGCCATCAGCTCGTCGACGGCCTCCGCCAGCGTCGGCGCCGTGTTGACGTCGAGCATTCCGCGGACCTGGATCCGCGTCTCGTCTGCCGTGGTCGTGACTTTGAAGTTCTCGCTCGACACGTTGCTCACCTTACCGGGTTGGCCGCGATTGTTTCGGCGGCGACGTCGCGTCAGTCAAACAAGATGAGGTGGCGACCGCGCTAGCCACCCGCCGAGGCACGCGCGGGCGCGGCCTCGAGGCGCTTGCGGAGTCGCCAGAGGTTCGGTGGTCCGGGCTCGTACTCGACCTCGTCGAGCAGCGAGCGCGCGATGTGGATGCCCATGCCGCCCTCGTGCAGCTCGTCGAGGGCGGGCACCGGGACGGACGACAGATCGAAGGGTGAGCCGTGATCACGCAGCTCGACCTCGATGCTGTCGTCGGTCACCCAGATCGCGATGTCGATGCCGCCGTCGCCGCGGCGACCGTAGGCGTGGATCGCGATGTTGTTGAAGATCTCGGCGAACGCGGAGACCACGGCGGCGTCGAACGGGTGCGTGAGGTCGTACGCGGGTGACGACGCGTCGCCCTCGGCGTCGGGCCGGCTCACCAGGCGACAGGCCTCCGCCACCACACGCACCGCGACCGCGCGGTAGCGCAGCGAGCCGGGCATCGAGAGCCGGACGGCGGGCGGAGACATCGGGCTACAGGATAACAGGACCGCGGGCGCTCGTGGTAGCGTGCAGAAATCCAATGCTGCGCAGCGTTCGCATTGCCAAGCGGGCGATCGACCTGGCCGGGTCGCTGGTCGGGCTCGCGATCGCGGCCCCGCTGGCGCCGGTGATCGCGGCCGCGATCTACCTCGACTCGCCGGGCCCGATCTTCTACCGCCAGCGCCGGGCTGGCCACCTGAAGTCGGTCCGCGTCGAGAACGGCGTCCGCAAGTTCGAGTTCCACGAGTACTACATGACCAAGTTCCGTACGATGCGTACGGACGCCGAGAAGCTCACCGGCGCGGTCATCTCCGAGAAGAACGATCCGCGCATCACCCGGGTCGGGCGCTTCCTCCGGTCGTCGCGGCTCGACGAGCTGCCCCAGTTCTGGGACGTCCTGCGCGGCGAGATGAGCCTGGTCGGCCCGCGCCCCGAGCGGCCCGAGCTGCTCAAGGACCTGGCCTACGCGATCCCGTTCTTCGAGGAGCGGATGCGCGACGTGAAGCCCGGCATCACCGGGCTCGCGCAGATCTCGCTCGGGTACACCGGCGAGATCCCGGCGGGCAGCGAGATCGGCAAGCTCGCCGAGACCCTGCAGAACCCCTACAAGCTCGACGAGGCCGAGGGCGCGCTCGCCGACGACATGCGCATCAAGCTGCTCTACGACCTGGCGTACACCGCCGGCCTCGAGCGCTTCCGCACGTTCATCGAGACCGAGCTCCGCATCATCGCGCGCACGCCGCTGGTGATGCTCAAGATGGCCCAGGGCCGCTGACGCGCGGCCCGCCGCGCGGCGGGTCAGGCCCTGGGACCGCCTCGCTGCGCTCGGCTAGGGCACGAACAGCGAGTCGCCGCCGATGAGCGTCAGGTTCATCTCGGGGTGGCTGCCATCGACGAGGAAGTCGTAGGCCAGCGGGATCATCCGCACCGCGCCGGTCTTGGCGTCGCGGCGCTGCAGCGTCATCGAGTTCCGCTTGGCGAAGCGCGTGAAGCCGCCGGCGAGCGCGACCGCCTCGGCGACCGAGATGTAGTGATCCGAGCCGAACACGCCGGGGTGGGCGACCTCGCCCGAGACCGTGATGCGGTAGCTGTTGGCGGACTTCACCGCGACGGTGATCTCGTTGCCGCCGCCCGGCAGCTTCACGAAGTCGACGAGCCGCTCCTTGATCGCGGCCTTGAGCGTCGACGGGGTCTCGCCCGCGGCCTTGAGGTCGCCGACCAGCGGCATCGTGATCGTGCCGTCGGGGCGGATCAGCGCGTCGGTCGACAGCGCGGCGTTCTCCCAGACGTTGATGCCGAGCTGATCGCCGATGCCGAGCACGTACTCCGCCTTGCGGGGATCGGGCTCGCGACCGTAGTCGTACTTGGGCGCGACCGGGCGGCACGCGGAGAGGCCGACGAGGAGGCAGGCGAGGACGAGCGAGCGAGCGCGCATGGGATGACCGCAGTGTCGGTCAATCCGGGCATTCACGCAAACCGCGCCCCCCGGAGACGAGGTCGGCGCGCCGCCGGGGCTACCAGGTCTGGAAGACCGCGGGCGCGCCGCCGAGGGGCAGGATCACGATGCGGGCGCGCAGCCGGCTGTCGTTGTTGGGCAGCTGGAAGTAGAGCGTCGCGGCATCGCAGCGGCCGCTCGGCAGGCAGTTGATCTGGACCTCGGCGGTGTCCGCGAGGGTCACGCTCGGCCCGACGCCGCCGGTCAGGTCCGCGGTCGGCCGCCAGCCGGCCAGCCGGACCGCCGCGGGCACGGTCACCGACCCGACCTCGACCCAGCTCGCGGTCAGGGCCGGCGACGGATCCTCCTTGAGCTGCTCGACGACGATCCGCCGGGTCGTGCCGCTCATCGGCAGCACGTGCACGCGGCTGCGCGAGGTGATGCCGAGCGCGGTCGCGACGTCGCTGCGGACCGGCCCGCCGGTCGCCGCCCGGCGCCCGGCCTCGCGCGCGAGGTTGGAGCTCGACTCGGCGAGATCGGCGGGGGTGAGGTCGACGTCGAGGTAGCTGAACGCGAGCGACGACAGCACGCCGATGATCAGGACGACGATCATCATCTCGATCAGCGTGAAGCCGCCCTGGCGGCGACGCGAGGCGCTCATCGGCCGATCCCCAGGTTGCGCATGTCGACCTTGAAGGTCGTGTAGCGGTAGATCCGCTTCGGCGTCGCGGCCACCGCGCCGCGGTTGCCGATCTCGTTGTAGTTGGGTCGAGCCGCGTCCATGAGGACCGGCGTCTGGTCGGTGACCGCGCCCCCGATGACGTCGGCGGTCGTGCGCGCGACCAGGCTGACCGAGACCTTGAGGGCGGCGACCGCGCGGGTCGGATCGGTTTCCGCCACCATCGGCGCCGAGGCGACCGCCCGGGCGTGCTGCTCGGCGTTGGCGTACCAGTTGCGGCGCGGGTCGGCGTCAGCGTCGCCGTTGTCGACGCCCACGTCGCTGTCGAACCAGCGGCTCGCGAGCTGGAGATCGGTGAAGCCGACGCCGAGATCCTGCCAGTCGTTGGCCACCAGGCCGCCGCTCGCCGACATCTGCAGCACGCCGAGCGTGGGCCGCGTGGTGTCGATGCGGTAGGCGTGGGCGGTGAGCCGGTAGATCATCAAGATCGGGGTCGCGGTGGCGCTGTGGAACTTGTTCGCCACCATCTGGCACTGGGCGTTGTTCGCGGTCCCCCAGGGGGCGGCGGTCGAGAGCACCAGCGTGTTGGCGCTCGGCGGCGCCGCGATCTGCACGACGCACGCGTAGTAGACCGGCGTCTTGCCGCCCTGTGACAGGTCCCCTGGCGTCGGCTCCTCGGGCGGCCGCGTTGCACCGGCCTCGTATGCGACCTGGGTGGTGGGGATCACGGGCAGCGAGATCACCGCGAGGTCCCCAGCCACGAAGCGATCGGTCGAGTCCACGCTCACGGTCGTGAGCGGGAGCACGAACTCGGTGGGCGAGAGGTAGTCCGCGACGATGCGCGCCTGCGCCGTCGGATCGGCGTAGAAGACGGCGATCTGATCCGGGTTGGCGGTGCCATCGATGATGTCGAGCGCGGGCAGCGGCTGGGTCGTGCTGCCGGCCCACGTGAAGCCCTGCGGCATGCCGAGCCCCGCCTGCCGCAGGTCGCCGGTCATCATGTCCTGCGCGGCGCCGAGCACCTGCTGGACCTCGGCGACCTGCTGCTGGACGCGGTAGCCCTGCGACATCGACGTGTAGACCGAGATGATCATCGCGACCAGCAGCGAGCTGATGAGCAGCGAGATCATCAGCTCGACGAGCGTGAAGCCGCCCTGGGCGATCCGGCGGGCGCGGGTGCGCTTCACAGGCCCTCCTGGCGCGTGCGCACCAGCTCGAGCGCGACCACGTGCTTGTTCACGCCGTTGGCCGCCGCGGCCGCATCGTCATCGGTCCAGCTGACCTCGACACGGATGCGCACCAGGTACGGCGACACCGCGGTCAGCTCCTCCACGATCACGCGGCGCGCGTAGGTCACGTTGTTGCGCCCGACCACCGTGCTCATCGTCGTGTCGACGGGCAGGGCCGTGGTCGCGTTGCCGGTGAGCTCCTGGACCATGCCGGTGACGCTCATCGAGCGCAGCGACTCCATCGTCTCGGTGCAGCGCGCGACGGCCTCGGCCGAGCGCCCGGCGAGGCCGTTGCCGCCAACGGTGGCGGTGTGCAGGCCGAGCAGCGCCGAGAAGCCGATGAGCGTGACCACGAGCGTGATCAGCATCTCGATCAGCGTGAAGCCGCCCTGTCCGCGGCTGCGACCGCGGCGACGCCGCGCGTGGGGAGAGACCGGCGCCGGCACTAGAGAACCTGGCGCCAGCCGAGCAGCGTGAAGGCCGAGGAGGTGCCGACGCCCGAGCCGGAGCCCGAACCCGAGCCCGAGCCGGTGCCCGGGTTGTAGCCCGAGGCGGTGTCGTCGCCGGCGTTGGCCGCGGCCGGCGTGCCGATGCGCGCCACGTCGCCGGCCAGCGTCGCGAAGTAGATCGCGCCGCGGTCGCCGTAGATGGCGCCCATGACCGCGGACGCGACCGCGACCGAGAACTGCGAATTGAACGCCGTGCCCGTGCCGCCGTTGAGCGCCATCGCGTCGACGTGCGCGGTGCCGAGGTCGCAGGTGCCCGAGCCGACGACGGGATCGGTCGAGCGCGACAGGATCACCTGATCGGGCGTGACCACGACGCCGCCGTAGAACTTCTCGCAGCGCGAGCCGCTGCAGGTGCCGGCGAGCTTCGAGCGGATCGCGCCGTTGTCGGCGTAGACCGCGTAGAACGCGTTGGCCTTGTTGGCCGGCCAGCTCTCGAGGCCGCCGGTGCCGAAGAACAGCACCATGCGCGACGAGCCGTCGGTGCGCGCCGCCAGCGTGCCGGCGATCGGCGACTGCTGGCCAAGGGCGCCGGTGGTGGTCGCGGTCGAGAACAGCGCGTAGAGCTTGGTGCCGCTGATGTCGTCGACCTGGATCGTGCCGTAGCCGGCGTTGCCGTTCCAGCCGCCGGCGAGGTCCTTCGCCGGATCGACCTTGTAGAGGTAGCCGCAGTAGTCGGCGAAGATCACGCGGTCGGCGTAGCCGTTGAGGCTGGGCGCGTTGGGCTCGAGCGCGTCGTCGGTCTCGAAGGTCGTGATGTCGCTCGTCACCGGGCACGCGGTCTTGAACTGCCAGTACAGGTAGCCGGTCTCCGCGTCGTACGCGCTGACCACGCGGCCGTTGATCCACGGCGCCGACGCGTTCTCGTTGGCGAGGCCGGTCGCCGCGATCACGACGTACTTCTCCTGGCCGCCGATGAGCACGCGCGCGACCGCCGGCTTGGCCTTGGCCTGGCCGGCGAGCGAGTTGCCCGGGACGACGTTCCACAGCGGCTTCGGCCCCGAGACCACGCCGGTCGACGGGCTGACGGTCTGGGTGATGTCGATCGCCGCGACGCTCTTGCCGCCGTTGCCGCTCGCGACGATCGCGACGGTCGCGGTGCTGTTGTCGGCCTTCTTGATGTCGACCAGGGTCGGCGAGCCGTCGGGATACGACTTCACGCTGAGCGTGCCGCCGAGGCTGTCGGTGTAGTCGGCGAGCATGCCCGACGCGATCTTCGGCGGGATGTAGCCCCAGGCCTCCTTGCCGTTGCGGGTGTCGCCGATCGCCGTGGCGATCGAGTAGACCGCGTGCAGCATGCCGTCCTTGGCGCCGACCAGCACCAGCGGGACGCGGTTGGCCTGCGCCGCGATGAACGCCTCGATGCGCGACCGGTCCTGGACCGACGAGTACGCGTACCAGAGCGGGCGGCCGGGCTTGGTGAGCAGGGACGGGGTCGAGGTCTCGATCGCGCCGAGCTTGGTCGGCGAGATGCCGGCGTTGCCGACGCCGAACCGGGCGCTGCGGATCCAGTCGACGACCGCGGACGCCTGGGTCGCGTCGGTCGCGGTCAGGGTCGACAGCAGGTTGCTGGCGTTGGCGCTCGTGAACGGCAGCGAGGTCGTGCTCGTCGGGTTCGCGGTGTAGAGGTTGCGGGCCGAGTCGCTCATCGCGTCGAGCTTGGCGCCGGCGTCCCAGTAGTTGGTGTTGAGCGCGGCGTTGACCGCGTAGAACCGGCCGCGGTTGCCCGGCTGGCGGAACGCGCCGACGTAGGCGACGCCGTCGCTGATGATCACGCCGGCCTGGTAGTGCTCCTGGGCCAGGGTGTAGTCGAACTTCGCGGTGATGTTGGTCAGGGTCGGCGACGCGGTGTGCGTCGAGTTCGAGCACATCGTCGCCTTCCAGCGGACCGAGCGGCCGACCGGCTTGGGGAAGGTCGCGCACAGATCGCCGGACGCGTCGCCGCAGCTGCCGGCGACCACCCAGTTGGGCGGCTCCTCGTTCGACAGGTAGTAGGTGATCGTGCCGCCGTTGAGCGTCGCGGTCGGGTGGATGCGCGCGGCGGTCACGACCATCTCGGACGAGGCCAGCGTGCCGAGATCGATCGTGCCGGACGCGACGTCGCCGCAGTCGACGTACTTGGTGACGACGCGGTTGGCGAGGACGTAGAAGTTCGCGGTGTGGTTACCGTCGGCGATCATCACGTCCGGCGTGTTGCTCGGGTCGTGGTCGTAGTTGAAGACGAAGCCGACGTCGTAGTCGTAGTTGGTGAGGTCGTTGTGGGCGGTGAGGTTCTTGGTGGCGCCGCTCGAGAACGGCGTCGCGGTGCCGTTGTTGACGTAGTAATCGGCGCGGCCGCCGATGCCCTGGTTGCCGGGCCCGATGAAGCCGTAGTTCCAGTTGTCGGTCGCCGTGATGATGTCGAGCTTGCCGTCGAGCGAGAAGTCGGCGGCCATGACCGCGGTCAGCGCGCCGACGAACGTCACGCTCTGCGACGAGGTCGACTCCAGGCCGCCGCCGCTGATGCCCTTCCAGATCCGCAGGCGCGACGACGCGGTGCTGCAGCAGTTGGGCGAGCCGACGATCAGATCGCGGAAGCCATCGCCGTTGAAGTCGACGAACGCGAAGGTCGGCATCGCGCCCGAGCTCGCGCCGAAGCCGAGGTTGTTGATGAGGTCGCCGGAGTACTTGAACTGGATCGCCTTGGTGCCGCCGTTCTGCTGGGCGAGCGTGCCGGCGCACGGCAGCGGCCCGGACGCGGGCAGCGGGCTGGGCAGCGGGCTGACGAGCGTGCACATGTTCAGGAACACGCGGATCGAGCCGTTGTTCTCGGCGCTGCCGACCAGCAGGTCGAGCTTGCGGTCGCCGTTGTAATCCACGACGGCGACGCTGCCGCTCCACATCTGGTAGCCGAAGGTGGCCTCGGTGGTGCCGGAGTAGAGCGGCGTGTAGCCGCTCTGGAACTGCGGATCACCGTTCGCGTCGTTGACCGCGCTGTTGAGCCAGAGCGTGACGAGGTTGGGGCGCGAGTCGGCGACCGCGCTGATGCGGATGACGTCGGGCCAGCCGTCGCCGTTGAAGTCGCCGGCGAGCAGCGGGCGGCGTCGCGACTGCGACGACGACGCGACCAGCTCGCGGCCGATCGTGAACTTCGGCGGCATCGTGAACGCCGAGTTGTTCCAGTCGGGCGTGATCTCGCCGTTGGCGAGGTTGCCGTCGGTGTAGTCCATCGTGTGGTTGCGATAGACGCGCACGAACGAGTAGTCCTCGCCCGCGCCCACGAAGTCGTCCCAGCCGTCCTTGTTGAAGTCACCGGAGGCGGCGTAGACCGAGAGGTCGGACACGCCGAGCGAGGTCGACGCGAACTGGCCACCGGCCAGGTCGAGCTTGAGCGACGCGCTCGTGCCGTCGTAGACCACGCCGCTGCGGGTCGTGCCGGTGCTGAGCGTCGAGCCGGTCCACGCGGTCGGGCTGGAGGTCTGCGGGCAGGTGACGTCGGCCTGGGCCGACCACGGCGCCGCGACGAGCGCCGCGGCCGCTGCAGCGGACAGGAGCGTGCTCGTGAGCGCGCGAGATCGAGGGGTGCGCATCAGGGTCCTCCCGGGCGGTAGGTCGCGGTCTGCGTCGAGTTGACCGACGTGAGGCAATCGTTGCGGCCGGCGTCGTCCTCGGCGATGCCCTTCTGGGCGTACGACGGACACGGCGTCGAGAGCGTGCCGCCCTCGCCGACCGCGATGTCCCATTCGACCTGCGCGGACGCGCCGTCGGGGCCGTGGCCGGTCACGCGGAGCAGGATCCGGCTGTTCTGGTCCTGCCCGAGGGTGAAGCCGGGATCCGCGCGGTCGTTGAGGATCTGCACCTCGAACCACGCGTTCATCTCCGGCGACATCAGGTTGCCGGGATCGCCAGGCGGACGGCCGTTGCCCGGGATCTGGCCCGGCGACGGCGGCGAGGCGTTGTTGGCCGAGACGAACGCCGTCCAGCCGTTGGTCGCGTTGGTGGTCCCGCCGACCACGACCTGCTTGCGCAGCCAGTCCATCGACGACGCCGCGCCGGTCTCGGCGGCGTACAGCGCGATCGTCTTGAAGCGATCGCTCGACGAGGTCGCGATGCCGCCTTGCACCGCGAGCACGGTGAGGCCGCCGAGGGAGGCGAGGCCGGTCAACGCGATCAGCGCGATGATCAGCGCGTTGCCGCGCTCGCGCACGCGCGCGCGACGGCCGCGATCGGTGCGCGTGCGTGCCCTGACGATGCGTCGGCGTGTCCCCACGTGCTGGTCCTCCAGTAGCAAGACCAGATTGTACCGCCTGGAAGCGGCAACACCGAAGCGGATCGTGGGGTAGCGATCGGTAGCTCACCCGTCGAGGCGGTCGAGCCGGCGGGTGAGCAGGTGTAGGGCCTTGCCCGCCTTACGGGATGATCGCGCCGTCCGTGTCGAGCGTGACCAGCCCGCCCGTGCCGAGCGTACCGTCCGCCGCGAGCTTGGCCAGGGCCTGGCGCAGCGTCGCAGGCTTGCCGTCGATCAGGTACGGCTCGTTCTGGTTCTTGCCCGTGTTCACGATGACCGGGGCGTCGCCGTCGCCGACCACCACGTACACGGCCTTACCGAGGTCGATGTGCTGCTTCGCCGCCGCAGTCACCTGCTTCTGGCCGACCTGCTTCACCTTGGCGATGAAGCTATCGAAGTAATCGAGGGGCAGGCCGAAGTAGACCAGCGAGCGGTAGTTGCCCAGCGCGGCCGAGCCGGTCGCGAAGCGCGCCGGCAGGCCGAGGATCGCGCCCTGCTTCTCGCGGTCGAGCTCCTCCGCGGTCGTCGGCGCCTTGCCGCTGGCGAGGGCGCGCAGCTCCTTCTCGATCTCGAGCAGCGACTGGTAGCTCGCGTCGGTGCGGACCGAGGCGGTCGCGCGCAGCACGCTGCGCTGACGGTCGTAGCTGAAGCCGCCGCCCGCGCCGTACGAGTAGCCCTTGTCCTCGCGCAGGTTCATGTTGAGCCGCGACGCGAAGCCACCGCCGAGCACCGACGCCATGATCTGGGTCGCGAGGAAGTCGGGCGCGGTGCGCCTGGGCCCGAACTCGAGCATCGACACCACCGACTGCGCCGCGCCCGGCGTGTGGACCAGGAAGATCCGGCCGGGCAGGGCCTTGGGCGCTGGCAGCGTCGGCGCCGCCGGCGGCGCGCCGGCGAACCCGGCCAGCGCCGGGCCGTCGAACCGCTCGCGCAGCTGGGCCGCGGTCATGTCGCCGACGACGAACAGGTTGGCGCCCCGCGGCTTGACCCAGTGGGCGTGCCACTGCTTGCAGTCGTCGAGGGTGATCGCCGAGAGCGAGGCCTCGGTGACCGGGCGCCCGTAGCGGTGACCGGGGCCGTAGAGGACGGGCCCGCTGACGCGGCCGGCGACCGACGACGGCGCGCCCTTCTGCTGCTTCACGCCCTCGACGCGGCGCTTGATCAGGCGATCGAGATCCTCGGCGCGCAGGCCCGGGGTCCGCACGGTGTCGGCGAACAGCGCGAAGGTCTCGTCGAGGTGCTTCGAGAGCGTGCTCGCGCCGACGCCCTGGATGTCGTCGGAGGCGTAGGTCGAGACCGACGACGCGAGATCGGCGAGCGCCTCGCTGTACGCGATCTTGTCGAGCTTCTCGGTGCCCTCACCGACGAGGCTCATGCACACCGAGGCCAGGCCCTCCTTGCCGGCGGGCTCGGCGATCGAGCCGCCGGTCAGCGCCAGGTCGAACGACACGATCGGCAGCGTGTGCGACTCGACGAGGTACGCGGTGATGCCGTTCTTGAGCTTGAGGGTCTGGACCTTGGGCAGCCGGAACGGCCGCTCCGCGGTCGGCGGCGGCTGGGTCGCGCGGAACGCCTCCTCGGGGAAGACGAGCTCCTGCGGCGCGGCGGACTGCGTCGGCACCGGCGGGGGCGGGGGTGGCATCGGCGGCTCCTCGGGCTTGGTGGGCGTCGGCGTTGGGGGCTCCACGGCGACGGGCGTGGTCGGCTTGGCGACGGGCTTGGGGCAGCAGGCGACGAGGCTCTGGGCCATGCCCGCCAGCGCGAGGGTGGTGAGGACTCTCATGGCTTGGCTCCCGCCGCCGGCGCGGCCGCCGGCGACGTGACGAGGACGATGTGGTGATCGGGGGTCAGGTACTTCGCGACCGCGGCGCGGATCTTCTCCGGCGTGGTGGTGCGGTACCGATCGAGATCCCAGGTCAGCGAGTCGGGGTTGCCGAGGAAGTGGTTGTAGCCCTGCAGCTGGTTGGCGCGGGTCATGAGGTTCTCGAGGCCGTAGATCGCGCCGGCCTCGTTGGCGGTGACGACCCGCGCGATCTCGCGATCCGACAGGTTCTCGCGGCCGAGCTTGGCGACCTCGTCCTCGACGATCTTCTCGACCGCGGCCTGGTCGGCGCCGGTGCGCAGCGTGACCGCGATCTCGAACGTGCCCGAGAAGCCCTGGCCGCTCTGGTAGGCGCGCACGCTCTGGGCGAGCTGCTTCTCGTAGACCAGGATGCGGTAGAGCCGGCCGGTGCCCTCGCGCGCCAGCGCCGAGGCCGCGATGTCGAGCTCGGCGTCGTCGGGCGCGTAGTTCGCGGGCGAGATCCAGTCCCAGGTCACCTGCGTGAGCTTGGCGAAGTTGTCCTTCACCTCGATCCGCTTGCTGGTGACCGTCGGCGGCGGGACCTTCACCGGCACCGGCTTCTGGCTGGCCGGGAACGCGCCGAACCACTTCGCCACCTGAGCCTTCACCGTCTTCGGATCGAAGTCACCGCACAGCGTCAGCGTGGCGTTGGCCGGCACGTACCAGGTCTTGTAGAACCCGACGACGTCCGCGAGCGACGCGGCCACGAGATCCTCGTGGCGGCCGATGGTCTGGTACTTGTACGGGTGCCCGGCGGGGTAGAGCGCGTCGGCCATCGCGAGGCCGCTCTGGCCGTAGGGCACGTTGTCATAGCGCTGGCGGCGCTCGTTGCGGACGACGTCGATCTGGTTCTTCAGCGACGGCTCGGTGAGCATCGGCAACAGGAAGCCCATGCGATCCGACTCGAGCCACAGCGCCATCTCGAGCTGGTTCGAGGGCACGACCTCGAAGTAGTTCGTGCGATCGCTGTTGGTCGTGCCGTTGATCTGATCGGCGCCGGCCTTCTTGAGGATGTCGAAGTGCTTGTCGGCGCCGACGTTCTTCGAGCCCTGGAAGAGCATGTGCTCGAACAGGTGCGCGAAGCCGGACTTGCCGGGCACCTCGAGGCCGGAGCCGACGTGGTACCAGACGTTGACCGCGACCAGCGGCACGCTCGGATCCGGGGCGAGGATGACCTCGAGCCCGTTCGGCAGCGTGTAGCGCTCGAACGGGATCTTCGGGTCGTCGGCCCGGGCGGGTGCCGCCAGGGCGGCGGCGAGGACGAGGGCGGTGGCCGCGGCGCGGCGGAGGAGGCACATGGCCCGCGGACGGTACTACAGCCCGCGCAGGCCGGCGCCGCTACAGCTCGAGGGGCTGCACGCCGAGGACGACCTGGTCGGCGCCCTGCGGATCGAGCCACATCAGCAGCCGGCGCGTGTCGCCGCCCTCGACGTCCATCTCGAGCACGCGGCGCACCGCCGCGCCGCCGATCGCGCGCGCGAGGTCGGCGTCGAAGGTCGCCCAGCAGCCGGCGAGCGGCGTCGACTGGATCGGGAGCCCTTCCACATCGACCGGCACGCCCATGACGAACTTCGCGAACGCCGGGTTGGCGATGATCACGACGCCGGCCGCGTTCACCATCGCGAGCGGCAGGCGGCAGCCCTCGAACACCTGGCGGCCGATCGCGTCGCGCTCGTTGGTGCTGCGCTCGATCACGACGCGCCGGCCACCGCCGCCGCGCTTGCCGCGCCGGCCGAAACCGATCATGTCCATGACCGTGCGCAGCTCGTAGATGAAGGCCGCCATGTCGCGGTGGCGCTCGGCCGGCTTCTTGGCAAGCGCGTGCAGCACCAGGTTCTCGAGCGCGGCGTCGAGGCCGCCCTCGATCAGCTGCGACGGCGGGGTCGGCTTCTGCTCGAGGTGGCCGGTGAGGATCTGCGAGACGTGGCCGTCCCACGGCACCTTGCCGGTCAAGAGCTCGTAGAGCAGCACGCCGAGGCCGTAGATGTCCGACGACGGCGACGGCGGTTCGCCGCGGATGCGCTCGGGCGCGACGTAGTGGGGCGTGCCCGACAGCGAGCTGGTGTTGCGCGACGACGACAGCGAGCGCGCGAGCCCGAAGTCGAGGAGCTTCACCTGGATCTGGCGGCGCTTGGTGCTCGCCACCTCGTTCATCAGGATGTTCTCGGTCTTGATGTCGCAGTGGACGATGTTCTTGCCGTGGATGTAGTGCAGCGCCTCGGCGACCTGCAGCACGACCTCGCATGCCATGCGCACCGACAGGCGGCCGTCGCGGTGGAGGATCTTGGCGAGCGGCTCGCCCTCGACCAGCTCCATGACCATGAACATGCCGAGGTCGTCGTCCTCGCCGAAGTCGACCACCGACGCGATGTTCTGGTGCGACAGCGACGACGCCAGCCGGGCCTCGCGGAAGAACAGCTCGCGGGCCTCGTCGGTCTCGGCCATCTGCTCGCTGATGATCTTGAGCGCGAAGATCTTCTCGAGCTGGGTGTGGCTGACCTTGTAGACCTTGCCCATGCCGCCCTGGCCGATGCGGGCGATGATCTGGTAGCGGCCGCCGACCACCTGGGCGCCGTCGTTGACCGGGCGCGTGGTCGTGGACGGGCGCTGCACCTTGGCCGGGGGCGGCGTGGGGGTGGAGCGCAGCGGCAGGCGGGCGCGCGACGGCGCGGCCGGGGTCGGGCGCACGCCGGGGACGGTCGCGCGCTCGCTGGTCTGGGACAGCACGGGGGCCGGCAGCGGCATGCCCGGACCGCCCGCGAGCTTGGCCAGCACCGCCGGCGTCGGCGGCGCGACGACGGTCGTGGTCATGCCGGGCAGCGGCCGGCGCGGCGGCGGGTCGACGACGGTGCGCTCCGCCGAGACCTTCTTGGCGAGATCGATCAGCTCCTCGCGGATCGTCTGCGTCGCCTCGTCGTCGTCGAGGTCGCTCTCGCCGCTGTCGTCGTCGCCGGCCAGCTGCGGCAGGCGCGGCAGCTCGCGCGCCGTGGTGTCCGGCACGTACTCGCTCATGCGCACGCGCGAGGTCAGCTCGTCGTCGCCGCGCTCGAGCGGCGGCGGCGGCAACGGCATCGCGAGACCGGGACGCCGGCTCGGCTTGTCGGGCGGGTCGGCCACGCGTGGCGATCGTAGATCGGGCCGGCCGGCGATACAAACGCCCGCGGCATCCGCGTGCGTGATCCGGCGGAACCGGTCGATCGCGGCACCACCCCGCCGCGACAGCGCTATGCTGGACCCCCGCCTTCATGTGGCACCTTCTCGAGGCCGAGCGCTACGAGCCGCGCCTGGTGTGCGTGCCGTTCGCCCTCGCGATGGTCGCGCTCCTCATCGTGATCGCGTACACGCTGGTCATGCATGGCGCGCCGCTCCTGCGCGCGACGCTGCTCTGCTACGCGCTCACGATCCTGCCGTACTCGATGGGGACGACCCTGGCCTCGGCGGCGGTCGATGCCCAGACGGCCCGCGATCTGTACCGCCTCGGCATCGCGTGGGTGCCGCTGGGGTCGGCGTCGGCGATGGTCTTCCAGCTGGTGCTGGCGGGGAAGGCGCGCGCGACGCGACCGTGGATCGCGCTGGCGCTGGCCGGCGGGCTGGCGTGGGGCGTGGTCGGCTCCCTGACCGACATCGCGGTCTCCGGCGTGCAGTGGCTGCCGATCGGCATGTACTTCTTCGTGCCGGGCCGCGGGCTCCTGTTCGGGTTCGCGTTCATCGTCGTGGTCTCGGCCGCGGGCTGGTTGACCTTGCTCCGGGCCTACCGCGACGAGACCCACCCGCAGCGCCGGCGGCAGATGTCGGGCGTGCTGTGGTCGATGGGCCTGTCGTGGTGCGGCCTCGTCGACGTGCTGGTCGCGTTCGGCGTGGGCTGGTTCCCGTTCGCGTGGCTGTTCATGGTGCTGGGCGTGGTGTTCGCGGTGCGGGCGCTGTTCTTCGACGATCTGCTGCGCGCGCGCGCGGTCGACACCCGCGCGCCGCTGGCGCTGGTCTACGGCCTGGCGGCGTTGACCGTCGGCTGGTTGGTCGTGCGCTCGCTGCGCGGCGCGTCGTCCTGGCAGCTGGGGCTGGCGCTGGCCGCGTCCTACGCCGGCGTGCGGCTGGTGATCGCCACCGGCGTGGTGCTGATCCAGGGCGAGCGCCGGCGCGAGGGCCCGCTCGATCGCGTGCTCGCGCAGCTCGCGACCCGGCTCGGCACCGCGCGCTCGATCGCGGAGATCGCGACCCACACCGGCGATGCGATCGAGGTCGCCGCCGGTGTGCGGCCGACCTTGCTCGTGCCCGCGTCCGCGGACTGGAGCTGGCGCCGCCCCGATGGCGCGCCGGTCGACGAGGCCGCGACCCCGGATCCGCTCCTGCTCGGCTGGATGCTCGAGCGCGGCGGCGTGCTCACGCGCGACGATCTCGAGACCGCGCGGCTCGCGGATCTCGGCCCGGCGCTCGAGCGCCTGTTCGATGCCCACAAGGCGCTGGCGATCGCGCCCCTGGTCCGGCGCGACGAGGTCGTCGGGCTGATCCTGGTGCCGGCCGCGGTCGGGCGCGATCTCCGCGCCGACGAGCTGCGCACGATCGATCGGCTGCGCGATCGGGTCGCGGCGGCGCTGGTCCACGCGCGCATGACCGCCGAGGCGCAGTCGCGGGTCGCGATCGAGCGCGAGGTCGAGCTCGCCGCCGCGGTCCAGGCCGCGTTCGTGCCGGCCGCCACGCTGCATCGCACCGGCGCGCTCGATGTCTTCGGCAGCTGGGAGCCGACCAGCCGGTGCGGCGGCGACTGGTGGGCCATGTATCCGCTGCCCGACGATCGCGCGCTGGTCGTGATCGGCGACGTCACCGGCCACGGCGTCGCCGCGGCGATGGTGACCGCGGCCGCGAAGGGCGCCTGCGACGCGGCGGTCAAGCTGATGGGCGGCGACGTCGATCTGGTGTCGCTGATGGCGCGCCTCGACGGCGCGGTCCGCAAGGTCGGCGCCGGGCGCCTGCACCTCACGTGCTTCGCGGCGCTGGTCGACGCGCCGCGCGGCCAGGTGTCGTTCGCCAACGCCGGCCACGTCGTGCCGTACCTGTGCCGGGTCGGCGCGACCGCGGAGCTCGAGCTGCACGCGCTGGTCGCGCGCGGCAACCCGCTCGGCGCCGGCGCGTCGCCGGTCACCCGGACCTCGTCGCGCGGGATCGCGCCCGGCGACGTCATCGTCTGGTACACCGATGGCCTGGTGGAGAGCGTCGATCCCGAGGGCAAGCAGTTCGGCGATCGCCGGATGCAGCGGCTGCTCAAGCGGCTCGACCACGCCCACCTCGATCCCGAGTCGGTCCACGACGCGATCGCGGGCGCGGCCGCCGCGCACCGCGCGGGGCGGCCGATCCCCGATGATCTCACCCTGGTAGTCGCGCGCGTGCGCGGGGAGGCGCGGGCATGAAGCTGCGCGTGCTGACGTACAACATCCACAAGTGCATCGGCGGCGTCGACCGCCGCTACGACCCGGCGCGCACGATCGCGACGATCGCGCACTACGAGCCCGACGTGGTCCTCCTGCAGGAGGTCGATCACAAGGTGCCGCGCTCGAACCACGACGAGCAGGCCGCGATGCTGGCCGAGGGCCTGGGCTTCGCGCACCACGCCTGGTACCCGAACGTGAAGGTCCGCGGCGGCGGCGAGTACGGCAACGCGATCCTCTCGAAGTGGCCGCTGACCGAGGCCCGCAACGTCGATCTCACCGTCGCGCCCAAGAAGCGGCGCAGCGTGCTGCACGCGGTCTGCCGGGTGCGCCACGGCGAGGTCGACCGCAGCGTGCACCTCTACAACATGCACCTCGGCCTCGCCGAGTACGAGCGGCGCATCCAGATCGCGACCTTCCTCGAGAGCCACCCGTTCGCCGGGTTGCACCACGACACGCCGGTGGTGGTCGGCGGCGATCTCAACGACGTCTGGGGCCGGATCGCCGGCATGCTGCTGCCCGCGGGCTTCCGCACCGCGCTGCGGCCGCGGTCGTTCCCGGCGTGGGGGCCGATGCGCGCGCTCGACGGGCTCTATGTCCGCGGCCCCGCGGCGTTGCCGGCGATCCACCGCGGCGAGACCCAGCTCGCCAAGCGCGCCAGCGATCACCGGCCGCTGTACGCCGACGTCGAGCTCGAACATCGCTGAGCCCGAGGAGCGCGAGTTCGATGATGCGACGCGCGTCGGCGCGCATCATAGTAGGGAGGTCGGCAACGAGGTCGCATGAGTCGCCAACCCAACGACGGCATCGACTACGAGATGGTGCCAGCGGTGCTGCGGCCACCGCGGGGGCATCGCGAGCACATCGCGGGCGTGGAGCTGGATCCGTTCACGTTGCACCTCGATCGCGCGGCGCTGCCGCCGGTCCGGCAGAGCTTCCCGCGGCCGGCCCTGATCCTGGCGGGCTCGCTGTACCTGGCCGGCATGAGCATGGGGCTGCTCTGGCGACAGGCACTGCTCCGCATCCGCGCCCGGTGGGATGACACGACGCTCGTCCTCGAAGCGTGGCCGCGGGGCGCGATGGCGCGCGCCGCGCGGGCCGACCTCGTCGACGTCTGGCTCGGTGACGATCACGCGATGATCCGCACCGTCGACGGCCGCGGGCTGCGCCTGGTGGTCGGTCGCCGCGCGCGGCAGTGCGATCGCGCGCGCGCCTGCGATCTCGCGCGCGAGCTACATCTGCCGGTGGTCGACGACACCGGCCGGCTGATGACCCTGCCGGGCGCGGTCGTGGTGCGCGCGCCGCACGGGGAGCCGCGGTGACCCGGCGCTGGGATCGCCGCGTCGCGATCGGCAGCCTCGTCGTCGATCGCGGTGGGCCGTGGCGCGCCCCGCCGCCGCTGCCGCGCGCGCGCCGTCGCCGCCGCGCGCTGCCTGCCGATGCGCTGCCGCGACCCGTGCCGCCGCCGTCGCGCTTCGACGACGCGCTCCGCGATCGCGCGCTCGACGACGTCGCGGTGATCGCGCTCGCCCCGCGGACCGCGCCCGCGCTGACCGGGGCGCCGTGCGCGGTGTTCGTCGACACCCGGCTCGCGCGGCTCGCGCCGCTGACCGGCCTCGCGGCGATCGCGGTCGCCAGCGCCGGCGCCACGCTGGTGCTGGGCGGCCTCGCCGCCGGGTTCGCGCTGGCCCGGCTCGGGCCCAGCCTCGCGGTGCGCGCCGACGATCACTGGATCACCGTCACGCGCCGCCCCGATCAGCACGAGGCGCGGATCCCGCGCGACGATCTCGTCGACGTGTGGAGCCGCCCCGGCCAGATCTTCCTCCGCGCGCGCGACGGGCGCGGCATCGCGCTGGTGCAGGGCCGTGCGCCCGGGCGCCGCGATCGCCGGCTCGCCCGGGCCCTCGCGATCCGCCTCGGCGTGCCGTTCACCGACGACGCCGGCGAGCTGCCGGTGGCGCGGGCGCTGTTCGCGCCGCCCGCCGAGTGACGCTTATGGGCGCGGGGTCGGGTGGTCGCAGGTCTCGGTGATCCGATCGAGCTGGTAGTGCGCGGTCACCAGCTCGACCTTCGACGCATCGATCGCCCCGAGGTCACGCAGCGGTTGCGCCTGCGGCCCCGCGGGCTGGCCGCACCCGGTGCCACAGCTGTCGACGTGGACCTGGATGTTGTGGATCTCGGGGATGACCCGCACGATCACCGTGCGCTCGCCGTCCTTGAAGTACTTGTACTCGGCGGGCACGTCGCAGCCGCACACGCTGCCCGACTCGCACGACGCCTCCATGAACACCAGGCTCTCCGGGTGATCGGGGGTGGCCGCGCGCGCGAACAGCTGGTTCGCGAGCTCGCCGGTGCCGACCGCGAGGCCGGGCGCGGCATCGCCGGGGAACGCGCCGCCGAGGCCGGGCACGTCGATCGGCGCCAGGTGGCGCTTCGCGACCACCGCGGCCACCGCCTCGTCGTGGCGGCGCGGGTTGTCGCGCTCGGCGTTCTTGCGCAGCTCGGTGGTGGTGGCCACGCAGGCCGCGAGCGCCACCGCAAACAACATCGGGCGGATCATGGGCATCACACGCCCAGCTTCTTGTACTTGATGCGGTGCGGGTTGTCGGCGTCGGTGCCGAACCGGCGGTGACGGTCCGCCTCGTAGTCCTGGAAGTTGCCCTCGAACCACTCGACGTGGCTGTCGCCCTCGAACGCGAGGATGTGGGTCGCGATGCGATCGAGGAACCAGCGATCGTGGGTGATGACCACGGCGCAGGCCGGGAACTTGCTGATGCCGTCCTCGAGCGCGCGCAGCGTGTCGACGTCGAGGTCGTTCGACGGCTCGTCGAGCAAGAGCACGTTGCCGGCCGAGCGGATCATCTTGGCGAGGTGGACGCGGTTGCGCTCACCGCCCGACAGCGTGCCGACCTTCTTCTGCTGATCCTGGCCCTTGAAGTTGAACCTCGACACGTACGCGCGCGACGGGACCACGCGCTCGCCGAGGTTGAACTGCTCGAGGCCGTCGGAGATCTCCTCCCACACGCCGTTGGCCGGGTTGAGCGTGTCGCGGCTCTGGTCGACGTAACCGAGCTTGACGGTCTCGCCGATCTTGATCGTGCCCTTGTCCGGCTTCTCGCGGCCCATGATCATGCGGAACAGCGTGGTCTTGCCCGCGCCGTTGGGGCCGATCACGCCGACGATGCCGCCGCGCGGCAGCTTGAACGTGAGGTTGTCGATCAGCAGGCGATCGCCGAACGACTTGGATACGCCCTCGAACGAAACGACCTCGCCGCCGAGGCGCGGGCCGGGCGGGATCACGATCTCGAGCGACGGATCGCGGATCTCGCGCTGCGACTCGGCCACGAGCTCGTCGTAGCGGGCGAGGCGGGCCTTGCTCTTGGCCTGGCGGGCCTTGGGCGACGACCGCACCCACTCGAGCTCGCGCGCGAGCATGCGCTGGCGCGCGTCCTGCTGCTTCTCCTCGTCCTTGAGGCGCTTGGCCTTGAGCTCGAGCCAGCCGGTGTAGTTGCCCTCGAACGGGTGACCCTCGCCGCGATCGAGCTCGAGGATCCACTTGGCGACGTTGTCGAGGAAGTAGCGATCGTGGGTGATGGCCACGACCGTGCCCTTGAACTGCTCGAGGTGCTTCTCGAGCCACTGCACGCTCTCGGCGTCGAGGTGGTTGGTCGGCTCGTCGAGCAGCAGCATGTCGGGCTTCGACAGGAGCAGGCGACAGAGCGCGACGCGGCGGCGCTCGCCACCGGAGATCTTCGTGACGTCGGCGTCGCCCGGCGGGCAGCGCAGCGCGTCCATCGCCATCTCGACGGTGTGCTCGAGCTCCCAGGCGTTCTCGGCCTCGATCTTGTCCTGGAGCATGCCCTGCTCGGTGAGCAGCTTCTCCATCTCGGCGTCCGACAGGTCCTCGCCGAGCCGCGCCGAGACCTCCTCGAAGCGGGTCAGGAGCGCGCGGGTCTCGGCCACGCCGTCCATGACGTTGGCGAAGACGTCCTTGGTCGGATCGAGGTGCGGCTCCTGCTCGAGGTAGCCGATCTTGAGGCCCGGGGCGGGCATCGCCTCGCCGACGAAGTCCTTGTCGACGCCGGCCATGATCTTGAGCAGCGTGCTCTTGCCGGCGCCGTTGTTACCCAGCACGCCGATCTTGGCGCCCGGGTAGAACGACAGCCAGATGCCCTTCAAGATCTCGCGCTTGGGCGGGACGATCTTGCGCAGATCTTTGATCGTATAGACGTACTGAGTGGCCATCGCGCGCAGTGTAGGGGTGGACCCCCATCGACTCAAGCCGTAGTCTGCCCAGGTGACCGCCTATCGCGACGGCGATGGCCACGGCTCGATCGCTGCCCCGACCCGCGCGGGGACGCTGTCGCTCACGATCGGCCCGCGCGACCTGCGGCTCGCGCTCGAGCCCCGCAGCGTGCTGCTCGAGGGCGACTTCCTGAGCTTCGAGGACGGCTTTCGCCGGCGTGCGGGATCGGGCAAGAAGGCCTCGGAACGACTGGGATCGCGCCGCCTGGTGGTGGCGCGCGACGTGCCTCGCGAGGACCTCGGGCTGTGGCTCGAGCTCGACGACGGCGGGATGCGACGCGTGTTCGGCGCCGAGCCGGTGGACCTCATCACCGAGGGCGGGCTCGCCGCGCTGCGGTCCCTCGACGCGCTCGCGGCGAGGCTCCGGCAGGCGCTCGCCGGGCGCGCCGGCGACGTGCGCCGGGCGATCGAGGTCGGCCGCGGCCTCGACAAGGCGCTGTTGCTCGATCACGGCAACCGGCTGGTGCTCTACAAGCGCGAGCTGTTCCGCGACCGCGCCCGGCGGGCGTGCGAGGTGCACCACGACGGCACGATCATCGTCGTCGAGAAGGACCGCGACCTGCGCGCGAACGTCCGGGACCGCTACGGCGTCAGCCTGCTGGGCGACTTCATCCGGTTCTCGGATCCGACCGGGCTCGACCTGGTGCGGGTCGCGGTGCCGTGGGTGACCCGCGAGGATCGCGAGGAGCTCGCGCGCCGGTTCGGCGAGCTCATCCACGCGGACCGGCCCGTCGACGCGGCGAACGGATCTTGAAGTTGTGTGAAGATTCGGTCCGCATCGGGTCACGGCCACGTGATCGCGCGGGGTTACGGCCTCGACGACGGTAGACGCGGTTTGACACGACCGGCCAGCCGACCCACGTTGCCCTCCATGTTCAAGCGTTGGCGCCTCGGTACCCTCCTCGGGTTTCCCGTCGAGGTGAACCTCAGCTTCCTGCTCCTTCTGGGAGTCGTGTTCCTCTGGCTCGGCGGGCTGGCCGGGTTGTTCGTCGTCGGGCTGTCGTTCGGATCGGTGCTGCTCCACGAGCTCGGCCACGCGGTGGTCGCGCGCCAGCTCGGCGTGCCGATCGCCGGCATCGAGCTGCACTTCTTCGGCGGCGCGGCCAAGATGATCGACCTGCCCAAGAAGGCCAGCCACGAGATCATGATCGCGCTCGCGGGTCCCGCGGTCTCGCTCATGCTCGCCGGCGCGGGCCTCGGCCTCGGCGCGCTCCTGCACTCGCCGATCATCGGCATGATCGGCTGGATCAACGCGATCATCGCCGGCTTCAACCTCATCCCGGCGCTGCCGATGGATGGCGGCCGCGTGCTCCGCGCGCTGCTCACCCGCAAGTACGACTTCGTCCGGGCCACGGACATCTCGGTCAAGGTCGCGACGGTGGTCGCCGGCGGCTTCGTCGCCGCCGGGCTGTTCTTCGGCATGACCCAGCTCGTGATCCTGGCGCCGTTCCTCTGGCTCATGGGCCAGCAGGAGCGGCTGCTCGCCCGGCAGATCGCGCACCGCTTCGCCTACGATCAGGGCGGCTACGTCGAGCGGCGCGGCGAGCCCGAGGTGATGCGCGGGCGGTGGGGCGCGGGCGGCTTCCAGCCCCAGGCGCAACCGGCGGCGCGGCGGGGCGGTCAGCGCCTGGTCATCCGCGACGCGCGCGGCATGTGGATCGTCGAGATGGACTGAGCGCGACCGCGCGGTGCACGCCTACTGCGCGTGGATGAGGACCTTCAGCTGCGACGTCGGGTTGACGTGGAGCGCGAGGGTCAGCGGGTAGTCCCCGGCGGGCGGCTGGACGTTGATGTAGCCGGTCGCGTGATCGGCGCCCTGGGGCTCGTGGGTCATGAGGCCCGCCGGATCCGCGACCACGTCGTAGAGGAAGCGGCCCTCGAGATCCTCGGTGCCGAGGCGCGCGCGGGCCTGGAAGCCGACCAGCTGGTTGGCGGGCACCGTCCACGACTCGTCGTAGCCGTCGGCTGCCGCCGGCCCGGTCGCGGTGCCGACGAACTTCGCGAAGCCCAGGTGATCGGCGGCCTTGATCGTGATGGGCACGGCGTCGACCTCGGCCGCGGCGGTGTCGATGACCGCGAGGTCCACGGTCGCGCCCGCGCCGGTCGCGCCGGCGTCCGCGCCGGTGACCCGCCAGGCCGGCAGGCCCTGGATCGACGCGATCGACTCGACGCTGGCGACCGTCGGATCGCGCGACTCGAGCGCGAGCCCGGTGATCGAGCCGCCCGACGTGCGGGCGATCTGCACGTCGACCGTGCCCCACAGCGCGATGGCGTCGCCGAGATCGCAGCCGGTGGGGTCGCCGCAGTTCGAGGGCGTGAACGTGATGTTGCCCTGGTTACCCGTCGACGAGACGTTGCAGCCAGCAGCCATCAGCGGAGCGAGCAGATAGGCGAAGCGCATGTGTGGCATTGTCGACCTCGCGAGGACCCCTGGCAATGCGCGATGACGACGCGCTCGACGCGGCCGTGCCTGTGGTCACGAGCGGCGCACCGACGCGACATCTCTGTCTCGGTTGTCGCCTGATCCAGGCGGCGACGGGGCAGTGCGTGCAGTGCGGCGGCACGACGATCGCGCCCGTCGAGCTGGTGCGCGAGCTGCTCGCGTATCGCGATCTCTCGCTCGCCGGCGAGCGCGACCTCGGCATGATCACCGCGCTGGTCGCGGGCAGCACCTTCATCTTCCCGATCCTGTGGCCGGTCGCGGTCGCGAGCCTCGGCGCGCTGGTCGTGCGCGTGCCGGTGCGGCGCTGGCGCGATCGCGATCGCCTCGCCAACCCGGTCGCGGGCATCGTCGTGCCGCCCGCGCACGCACCGGCGGACGCGATCATCAAGCGCGGCACGGTCCGGCGCTTCCGCGGCGAGGTCCGCGCGTCGATCTGGGACGGCGCCCCGGTGCTCGCCGAGGAGATCGCGATCGACGCGCCCGAGGGCGGCGTGCTGGTGCGCCACGCGCTCGCCGCGCCGTTCCTGTTCGAGAGCGACGACCGCGTGCCGATCGTGGTGCGCGGGCCGGTGCGCCTGGCGCCGGTGCCGGCGTGGACCGAGGGCAAGCGCACGATCAAGCCCGGCGATCCGCTGCTCGCGGGGCTGGGGCTGCCCGCGGATCTGCGCGTGCGCGGCATCGCGCACCGCACGCGGCTGGTCGAGGGCATGACCGTGACGATCGCGGTGTCGCGCGCCGGCCTCGGCGAGGAGGCGATCGCCGAGTACGCGAGCCTGCGCGACGGCGGCGTGGTCCGCGCGTACCGCGGCGTGCGCGGCGAACCGGTGCTGCTCGGCGCGCCGTCCGGCGCCGGCTCGGCGTAGTGTGGCGGCATGTGGCGCGCCGCGACTCCTGCCGATGACGACGCGATCGTGGCGTCGAGCCTGGCCCTGTATGTCGACGATCCCAGCCCCGAGACGGTCGACGCGGCGCAGATCCGCCGGACGATCGCCGCGCTCGCGCGCGAGCCGCATCGCGGCCGCATCCTGGTGCTGGATGTCGATGGCGTCTGCGGCCACGCGTTCCTGATCTCGTTCTGGTCCAACGAGCTCGGCGGCGACGTCTGCACCGTCGACGAGCTCTACGTCGCGCCGCGCGCCCGCGGCCGCGGCCACGCCGGCGCGCTGCTCGATGCCCTCGCCGCCGGCGCCTGGTGGCACGACGCGGTCGCCGTCGCCCTCGAGGTCACGCCCGACAACCGCCGCGCCCGCGCGCTGTACGAGCGCCACGGCTTCGCCGGCAAGAACCAGGGGCTGCGGCGGCGGGTCGTCCGCTGACGGTGGCGGCTGGTGGCGCGCCACCGGCACGCTATCAACGCCCGTTCACGCGTCGGGCGGCGAATCGCCTGTGGCGTCGCGGAGCTGGACGCTGGCGCGGCGCTTGCTGATGATCGGTCGCATATGCATCGCCTCGCTCCGGTCGTGATCGCGCTCGTCGCTTCGGGCTGCGCGATGTTCATGAAGTCTGTCGAGAAGCCGAAGGTCGACGTGCGCGACGTCGCGGTGACCTCGGCGTCGTTCACCGGCCTCGATGGCGAGGTCCGCCTCGACGTCATGAACCCCAACCCGGTGGGCGTGCCGCTGCGCGCGGTCGACTGGCAGCTCGCGGTCGGCAGCGCGCAGGCGGTGTCGGGGCGCATCGAGCTGTCCGAGACCATCCCGGCCAAGGGCACGGCGCCGGTGACGGCGGCGCTTCATCTGGACGCGGCGCACGCGATCAACGTGGGTCGCGCGATCGCCGGCGGCGCCAGCGACTACACGCTCGACGCGCGCTTCTACTTCGCGACCGCGCTCGGCGAGGTCGCGGTCGACGTGCACCACCAGGGCACGCTGGTCCGCTGATCGCGCTACGCGCCGACGCGCGCCTGCGCGCGCTGCACCATCGCGACCGCGGCGATCAGCGCGAGGCCAGCGGCCACCTGGTAGACCTCGAGCGGGGCGTGGAAGAAGCCCCAGGTGATCACGACCGCGACCAGGGTCTGCATCATCTCGAAGTAGCCGGCGGTCGACGCGCGGGTGAGCGCGAGGCCGCGGAAGTAGAACAGCAGCGGGATGCCGCCGGAGAGGATCGACAGCGCCAGCAGCGCGGCGATCGAGCCACCGGCGTCGGCGCTCGCGGTCGCCGGCCATAGTGCCTCGGGTGTGGCCTGGCCCCGCGCGACGATGATCACCGTCATGCACACCAGGCCGACGACGAGCCGCAGCCCGCTTGCCAGCGGCACCGACATCGACACCATCACGCCACGGCCGGCCACCGTCGACAGACCCCAGAACAGCGCGCAGACCAGCGCGTACCCGGTGCCCTGATCGATCACCGCGGGGTGCTCCGCGGTCGGCACCGCGTAGCTGATCACCATGCCCGCGACGATCGCGATCGGCGCCCACAGGAAGAACCCGCGCGCGAGCCGATCCCTGAAGATGAAGTACGCCGCCGTGGTCGACAGCACCGGCTGGATGTTCAGCACGACGTTGACGACGGTCGGGTTGCCGTACTTGAGCGCGAGCGTGAAGAACACGGTGCCCACCGCCGAGCCGGCGAAGCCCGAGAACAGGAGCCACAGGAGCGCGCTCTTCGGCACGCGCTTGAGCTCGCCGAGCCGCGGGAGGATGAAGGGCAGGGCGAGCGCCACGAGGATGACGTGCTCCCACCAGACGATCACCTCGGCGGCGAAGCGGTCGTTGAGCGGGATCCGCCAGGCGCTCTCGGTGCCCCACAGGCCGGCGCCGAGGGCGACGAGCCAGGGACCGATCGGGCGTTCGTTGGACGCGGTCGGCATCGGCGCACCATAGCGCAGGGTTGCCGCGTGCCACGGCTACGACCGCCGCGCGACGAGATTGTTTCTTGACTTGCCGGTACGATGATCTCGATGCGCCGCTCATTCGTGCGATCGCTCGTGATCGCAGTCGTCGCGTTCGCGATCCTGTTCGGGGGCGAGTTCCTGCTCGAGTGGTGGCGGCTGGGCTTCCCCGGCGTCGATGCCCTCGACTGGGACGGCGTCAACAACGCCAAGCTCGTCGATCTGATGAGCCCGATCGCGCGGGCCTACAACAACGTCCTCGCGATGCTGCTGGCGACGATCGGCCTCGCGATCCCGCTGACCGCGAACATGCACACGCCGACGCTGATCGACGTGTTCCTCCGCGATCGCATCAACCGCGTGGTGCTGTCGTTCATGGCGCTGGGTGCCGCCCACGTGCTCTGGGTCGACTTCATCATCGGCCCCAAGTTCGCGCCGATGTGGGCCATCCGGGTCGCGGTGTACATGGCGCTGCTCGGCTGGGCGATCCTCATCCCGTACTTCTTCTACGTCGTGCGGTTCCTCGATCCGGCCCGCGTGATCTCGCGGCTGTCGCAGGAGCTGGTCCACCTGCTCGACGAGGTCGTCGCCGGCAAGCGCGATCCGGTGGCGGCGCAGGAGGCGGTGTCGGAGCGGCTCGATCAGATCGGCACGATCGTCCTCAAGTCGCTCGATCGCTCGGATCGCGAGGTCGCGCGCGAGGGCGTGTGGGCGCTCAAGCAGCTCCTCGACAAGTACGCCGACCGCAAGGCCCAGCTGCCCGCCAGCTGGTTCCCGGTCGACCGCGCCGACTTCGTCGGGTTCTCGGCCGAGGCCCTCGCGATGCTGTCCGAGGACCGGACATGGTTCGAGATGAAGTGCCTCCTGCAGATGATGCTGGGCTACCAGGTCGCGCTCACCAAGGCGTCCGACACGGTCTCGGCGTTCAGCGACGCCAACCGGGTGATCGCGACCGCCGCCGCGCTGCGCGAGGACGAGGCCGCGCTGCGCCTCGGGATCCGGGTCTTCAACAACTTCCTGCGCGAGGCCGCGAAGACCAAGAACGTCCACGCGCTCTACGACGTCTACCACCAGTACCGCGTGCTCGCGCGCGACCTCACGAAGCGCCCCGATCTGCTGCGCGAGATCGCCGGGCACTTCATCTACTACTCCGAGTCCGCGCGCCAGAACGGCATCGCCTTCGCGCCGCAGATGGTCGCGTTCGATCTCGGGTACATCGTCCGGCGCGCGTACGAGGCTGGTTGTGTCGCCGCCGACGAGCTGCTCGAGCGCACGCTCGCGCTGCCCCACCGCCGCGGCGAGGAGGTCTACCCGATGGTGGTCAAGGCCAAGCTCATGCTCGGCGGCTTCCTCGTCGGCAACGCGCACGCCAGCGCCGCGGCGCTGGTCCGCGCCAACCTCGGCGACGTCGATGGCCGCATGATCGAGAGCTCGACCCGCGATCTGCTCGCCGCGGATCGCGCGTTCTTCGAGGTCACCGATCGCCAGGTCAACCTCGAGTACGTCCCGCCAGAGCGGCGCGCGCCGCTCCAGCAGTTCGCGACGTCACTGAACGGTGGCAACGGCGGCTGAGCGGCCTCAGCTCAGGCCGTGCGTGACCACGACGATCGCCGCGTCGTCGCCGAGCGGCACGCCGGCGCGGTGCTCGCGGACGGCGGTGAGGATCGCGTCGAGCAGCGCGCTGGCGGTGCGGCCGGCCTGGGCGGTGAGCAGCTTCTGCAGGCGGCGATCGCCGAACGGCGCGCGGGTCGGGCTCTCGGCGCGGACCAGGCCGTCGGTCGACATGACGAACGCGTCGCCGTGGCCGATCGCGACGTCGTGCACGCGGTAGGTCGACTCGAAGGCGTCGCCGAGCATCGGGCCGCCGCCGGGCAGCGCCTCGAGCGTGCCGGCCGGGCGCACGCGGTAGGGCAGCTGGCCGCCGGCGTTGGCGTAGCGCATCGTGCGGCGATCGCCGTCGAACACCGCGGCGAAGCAGCGCGCGTGCACCGGCGCTGACGCGCGGGCCAGCGCGCGCGACAGCATCGCGAGCAGCTCGCCGGGATCCTCGAGCGGCTGCTCGCCGGTCACCAGCAGATCGCACGCGCTCTTCACGACCGCCGAGGTCATCGAGCCGGCGAGCCCGGCGCCGACCGAGTCGCCGATGATCATCAGCACGCGGCCGCCGGCGAGCGGGTACATCGACCAGAAGTCCGAGCCGGCATCGCCGGCGACCTCGACATCGCCGGCCCACGCCAGCGCGCCGGCCGCGCCGACCCGCGACGCCGCGACCAGCGACTCGTGGAACGCGCTGGCGAGCGACACCTCGCGCGCCAGCGAGAACGCGTGGCTCGCCTCGACGTGGAGCCGGACGTTGGCGCACGCGGTCGCGGTCTGCTCCTGGAACAGCGTCAGCACGTCGCGATCGACCGGCGCGGCGCGGCTGCGGCGCAGCGCGAGCACCGCGATCAGCTCCTGGCGATCGACCAGCGGCAGGAGCACGTCGGCGCCGGTGAACTCGAGCAGCTGCCGCACCGGCTGGCGCATCGCGCCGAACCGCGCTTGCTCGAGCTCGTCGACGACGATCGCGCCGGAGTTGAGCTTGAGCCAGCCGAACAGGCCGCGCAGCGCGACCGGCACCTTGCCGAGCGGATCGCCGTCGATCGGGTGGGCCTCCCACTCGCCATCGGTCGGCACCAGCGCGACCGCGCGCTCGGCGCCGATCACGAGCCGCGCGGCGCCGCCCGCGAAGCCGAGGATCTCGAGCACCGAGCCCAGCTCGAGGGAGTGCTCCGCGAACTCGACCAGCGCGTCGTGGGAGCCGCCGGCGGTGGTGCGGCGGTTGCGCGTGATCGTGACCAGCGCCCAGACCACGCCCAGCGCGATCGCGAGCGCCAGGCCGATCACGACGCCGTTCATCCGGCCCCCGCGGCGGCGGCGTCGAGCAGCTCGAACACCAGCATCGTGACGTCGTCGCCCATCGGGTTGCCGGCGGTGTGCTGCTCGAGCTCCGCCCAGATCAGATCCGGCAGCTTGGTGCCGCGCTCGCGCGCCATCGCGACCAGCAGCCGCCGCAGCCGCTTCTCGCCCCACGGCTCCTTCACCGGCGTGCCCGCGTCGATCACGCCGTCGGTGTAGAGGAAGAGCCGATCGCCCGGCGCGATCGTGCGCTCCTGGCTGTCGTAGCGGACGCGCGGCGCGCTGCCCAGCGTGTCGCCGCGGACGACGATCGGCTCGACCACGGGCGTGCCCTCGGGGCCGCTGGCGCGGACCACGAACGGGAAATTCTGGCCGGCGTTGGCGACCTTGACCGTGCGCGTGCGCAGATCGACCACCGCCGCGAACGCCGTCATCATGTAGCGCCGCTTGCCGGCGCGATACACGACGCGGCCGAGCTGCGACAGCAGCTGGCCGGGATCGACGTCGGTGCCGGCGAGCTCGCACAGCGCATCGACGGTGCCCTTGGCGACCGCGGCGAGCAGCGCCGGCGCCGCGCCGTGGCCGGTCGCATCCGCGATCAGCAGGAGCACCTTGTCCTCGCCGATCGAGCGCCACATCCACAGATCGCCGCCGCACTCGGCGACCGGGCGGAACAGGCCGCGCAGCTCGAAGTCGGGGCGGCGCACCGGCTTCTCGCTCGGCATCATCGCCTCCTGCATCGCGGTGGCGAGGTCGACCGACTTCGACAGCTTGCCCTTCTGCACCACCTCGGCGGCGAGGAACGCGCGCGCGACCGCGGCGGTGGTGTACGCGCGCAGCGCGCGCAGGAGGCGCGCGAGCTCGGGATCGCCGGCGCGCTCCGGCGGGCGCGCGAGCGTGACCACGCCGAGCAACATGCCGCGGTGGCGCAGCGGCAGCACGACGTCGGCGCCGGTGGCGTCGCAGAGCGCGAGCGCGGCGCGCGGCCCATCGCCGCCGCCGTCCTCGGCGGGCCGATCGACCCAGGTCGCGATGCCCGCGCGATCGATGCTGTCGTCGAGGAGGCCGAGCCACTCCAGCGCGGCGCTCGGATCGCCGAGCTGCGGCGGCGCGCCGGCCAGCGCGATCGCGCGGACCACGCCCTCGGCGCCGGGCACGATCAGCGCGGCGCGACCGAGGCGCGCGCCGAGCGCGCGGGTGAGCGTGAGCGTGAGATCGCGCGCGACATCATCGACGGTGCCGGCGCGCAGCGCGCGGCGCATGAACGCGGTCGTGATGTCGGTGATGCTGCCCGCGCCGCGGCGCAGGCGCGGATCGATCGCGAGCAGATCGATCGCGGTCCACGCCACCGCGCCCGCGGCGCACGCGATCCCGACAGGCGCGGCGATGCCCGCGGCGCCCGCGGCCACGGCAAGGCCCGCCGCAGGCGCGAACGCTGCGAATGACCACAGGGCGTTGGGGCCCCCCACCACGTCGACGATGCTACTTCACATCGCGGGTGGCGAGAACGGGAGCGCCCGTGCGATCGCGGGGTTCCCATCGTGACGGGATGGTGCGGCTGGAAAGTTCCGCGGATCCGCGATCGCGCCTCAGGCGGGCAGCGTGCGCGCCTTGCCGTGCTCGTCGAGCGCGACGTAGACGAAGATCGCCTCGGTCACCAGCTCGCGATCCTCGCCGGTGCGCGCCCGGCGATAGGCGCGGACCGCGATGCGCATCGAGGTGCGGCCCGTCGACACGATCTCGCCGTAGAGCGAGACCTCGTCGCCGACGTGGACCGGGCGATGGAACTCCATCGCGGCGACCGCGACCGTGGCGGCGCGGCCGCGCGCACGCCGGGTCGCGACCGTGCCCGCCGCGAGATCCATCTGCGACATGAGCCAGCCGCCGAAGATGTCGCCCGCCGGGTTGGTGTCGCGCGGCATCGCGACGGTGCGGATCACCGGCTCGGCAGTCGCGGGATCGATCACCACGGCCTCGTATGCATGGTCCGACAGTACGCGGCGGCTCGCGCGCGTGCCAGCCGGTCACAACCGCGGATCGCTGTCTCTACCCTCGTATCCGACCGTGAAGCCCTACTCTCTTGTCGCGGTGCTGGTGGTGATGATCGGCGGGGCGGCCTGCGGGCACGATGACCCGGGCACCGCCTACGCCGAGGTCGACTGCGGGCGCATGACCGATCACATGATCGATGTGCTGGCGCGCGAGGGCGGGGGCCGCGGCGCGAGCGAGGTGCAGGCCGCGCGCGACAAGCTGGTCGCGCAGCGCCAGGCGCTGGTCACCGGCTGCCTGAAGGATCGCCCGACCCGCCGGCTGACCGAGCGGCAGTACACGTGCCTGCTCGACGCGGAGACGACCGAGGCGATGAGCCACTGCCAGTAGCGACGAGCGCGGGCCGCCGCACCAGAGGGGACGGGCAGGTCCCCCATAGATCAGTTGATCGGCGGGATCTCGACGATGCCGGCCGGCGCGAGCGTGGTGTGCTCCCACTGCGCCACCGTCGCCGAGTCGGGCTTGAGCGTCAGCTCCTGCGCCGACAGCGCGGTGCCGTCCCACTGCAGGCGATACAGCCCGACCGCGCCGGTCGCGACCACCTCCTGCGTGAGCAGCACGTCGCCGACCATCGGCTGGAAGTCCTCGGCGGTCGCGCCCAGCAGCCGCGAACTGCCGAAGTTCACGCCGAAGAAGTTCTCGTGCGCCGGCACGACCTCGATGTCCTCGATGTCGACGCCGACCGCGTAGGTCTGGTAGGCGCCGGTCGCGTCGAACGCGTAGAGCAGGTGCTGGGCCTCGGCGCCTGCGAGGATCTTGCCGGCGAGCGGGCCGTAGCGCACCGGGACGTTCGGCACGATGAAGAGCCCCTCGAGGTGGACCCCGGTGACGTCGGCGAGCTTGGTGGCGGCGCCCGCGCTGGTGATCCGCCAGAGCTGACCGGTGGTCGTCACCACGAACAGATCGCCGCCGTAGAGCCCGGTGCGATCGACGTACAGCGAGCCGCGCATCAGGCCGTTGTTGTCACCGGTGAGATCGACCCACGGGTTCTGGAACGTGCTGCCGTCGGCGCTGACCCGCACGATCTGGCCATCGACGCCGTTCCCGACGAACAGCTCGCCGGGCGTGAAGCCGCCCATGTTGCCCGGGCGCACGGTCGCGATCTTCACCTCGTCGGTGAGGCCGCCGAAGGTCGAGAACGGCTGGTGGTCGCCGTTGGCCTCGATGCGCTCGAGGTTGGAGGGCGCGCCGCTCGGGTAGTTCACCGACATCACGACCGAGTTGGTCGGGCTGTGATAGTCGATGCCGATCGGGCTGTTGAAGGTCGTCGAGATCGCGACCAGCTGGATCGCCGGCGGCGGACCATCGTTGAACGGATCGACGTAGTTGGGCACGCCGTCGCCGTCCCAGTCAGCGACGCCCTCGTCGAGATCGGTGACGCCGTCGTTGTCGCTGTCGGGATCCTTCGCGTCGGGGGCGCCGTCGCCATCGGTGTCGCGCGGGCCACCGGGATCGTAGCGGCCCTCGGTGCCGTCGGAGATGCCGTCGCCGTCGGAGTCCTCGTAGGCATCGATCCCGGGGACGAACGCGTCGGCGGTGGTGGCATCGCCGACGGTGGTCGGGGCCTTGGTGCCGCAGCCGAGCGCGGCGCAAGCGAACGCGGACCAGGCGAGCTGGCGTACCCTCATGCGCGCATCGTACCCGAGCGGGTGCAGGGCCGGTCAGGTTTCCGCGCGGCGTCGGGGGTGTGGGCCGGCCCACCGGCCTGGCCTGGGTCGTTGCCGCATTCGCCCCAGATCGGCGTCGTTCGGTGCGGCTTCTGTATAGTGCGCCGATGGACGAGCCCCCCCGCGAAAAGCGCAGCCTGCGCATCGAGATCGCGCCGCGCTCGATCCTCTGGATCCTGGCAGCGCTCGCCGGCGCCTAGCTGGCGGTGCAGCTGTGGACGGTGGTGGTCGTGATCACGGTCGCGCTGGTCATCGCCGGCACGCTCAACCCGATGGTCACCTGGCTCGAGCGCCGCGGGCTCAAGCGCGGCCCCGGCCTGCTGCTGATCTTCCTGCTGCTGCTGATCATCCTCGCCGGGCTGCTGCTGCTCACGATCCCGCCGCTGGCCAGCCAGCTCATGCGCATCATCGACGACGCGCCGCGCATGCGCACGCGCGCGATCAACTGGCTGAACCAGTACGCGATCACCACACCGCTCGCGAACTCGATCAAGTCGATGCCGGTCAACGAGATGATGAAGACCGCGGGCGACCACCTGCTCGGCTACTCGCAAGATGTCATGAGCGCGATCGGCTACGGCATCACGACGATGTTCCTGGCGTTCTACCTGCTCGCCGACAGCAAGCGCGCGACCGGGGCGGTCTACGCGCTCGTGCCCCGCGCCTACCACCTGCGGCTCGCGCGCATCCTCATGGAGCTCGAGCACATCGTCGGTGGCTACATGCGCGGTCAGCTGATCACCTCGGCTGCGATCACGGTGTTCACGTTCGGCCTGCTGTCCGCGTTCAAGGTCGACAACGCGCTCGCGCTCGCGATCTTCGCCGGCCTGACCGACGTCATCCCGTTCGTCGGCGGCATCATCGCCAGCGCGCCGGCGGTGCTGGGCGCCGCCGGCCAGAGCGGCACGGTCGCGGTCGTCGTGCTGATCGCGATGTTCGTCTACCAGGAGTTCGAGACCCGGATCCTGGTGCCGCGCATCTACGGCCGCGTGCTGCGGCTGTCGCCGGCGGTGGTCCTGGTCGCGTTGCTCATCGGCGGCACGTTGCTCGGCATCCTCGGCGCGCTGCTGGCGCTGCCGATCGCCGCCGGCCTGCAGATGATCGTGCGCGAGCTGCGCGTCGAGCTGCCCGGTGAAGGCACGCCTGACGTGCAGGTCCGCGCGCGCGACGAGAAGGCCGAGGCGGTGTACGAGGCGCTGACCGCGGGCGCGCCGGCCGAGCAGGCGGCGGTGATCGCGAGCGAGCTGGCCCACGCGATCAAGGACACCGAGGCCCACGGCGCGAGCGTCACGCAGGAGCTGCCGACCGTGGTCGCCACGATCACCGCCCGCGAGGAGGCCCGCGAGGAGGCCCGCGAGGGCGCGCGAGAGATCGCGCGCGAGGACGCGCGAGACGAGGCCCGCGAGGAGGCGAGCTCCAGCGACCCGCCCAAGGACGGCTGACGCGCGCCACGGCACCTGTGGTATGCGATGGGCCGATGGGGATCTCGCGGCGCGAAGCATTGATCGGGCTCGGTGCGGCGCTCAGCACCGCGGCCTTCGGATGTGGCGGTGACGCGGCTGGCACGGCCGGCGCGGATGCGAAGCCCGACGGCGCGCCCGACGCAGCGCCCGACGCGGTGCCGCCGCCCGATGCCTACGACGCCTGCGCGGCGGTGAGCCCGCTCGACGCCGCGGCGCTGCTCGCCGGCATCGATCACGTGATCGTGCTGTGCATGGAGAACCGCTCGTTCGATCACGCGCTCGGCGCGTTGCGCCTGGTCGAGGGCCGCGCCGATATCGATGGCCTGCGCGGCACCGAGACCAACCCGGATCCGAGCGGCGCGCCGGTCGCGGTGCACCCGCTCGACGACTTCACGCCGGCCGATCCGCCGCACGACTGGGATCCCTGCCACGCGCAGTGGAACAACGGCGCCAACGACGGCTTCGTGAAGGCCCACGCCGGTGCGTCGCAGGCCGACGTCATGGGCTATCACGTGCGCGCGCAGCTGCCGATCTCGTGGGCGCTCGCCGATCAGGGCGCGGTCTGCCAGCGCTGGTTCGCGTCGGTGATGGGCCCGACCTGGCCCAACCGCTTCTACCTGCACGGCGCGACCTCGAAGGGCATGCGCAGCAACCTGCCGGTGGTCGGCTTCACCAGCATCTGGCAGCGCCTCGCCGACGCGGGCGTCAGCGGCGTGAACTACTACCACGACGTCCCGTGGGCCGCGGGCGGGTACGCCAAGCTCACCGGCAACGCGCCGGTCGAGCAGTTCTTCGAGGACGCGCTCGTCGGACGGCTGCCGGCGTTCGCGCTGATCGATCCGCAGTTCTTCGGCGCGGGCGCCAACGACGATCACCCCGATCACGACGTGCGCCTGGGCCAGGCGCTGATCGCCAGCGTGGTCAACGTGCTCGGCCAGTCGCCGCAGTGGGCGAAGTGCCTCCTGATCGTCACGTACGACGAGCACGGTGGGTTCTACGATCACGTGCCGCCGCCGACCACGGTCGACGAGGATCCGGAGTTCCAGCAGCTCGGTTTCCGCGTGCCGACGATCGCGATCGGCCCGGGCGTGCGCCGCGGCTGCGCGATCGACACGGTGTTCGAGCACAGCTCGATCGCCGCGACCCTGACCAGGCGCTTCGGGCTGGCGCCGCTCAACGCGCGCGCCGAGGCCGCCGCGGATCTCTCGTCGGTGCTCGATCCGCGCCGGGTCGATGATCCCGCGCCGCCGCTGGTGCTGCCGCCGGTGCCGCTGTCGCGGCGCGCGCTCGCGGCGCGGCCCGAGGTGGCGACCCACGGCGAGCTCGCGGCCGCGATCGACGGGGCGCCGCTGCCGGCCGGGCTCGATCGCCGCGGCGAGAGCGCGGCGATCACCGCGCGCGTGCTGGGCTGGGCCGAGCGGCTCGGCGCGATCCGCTGGGTCGACTGATCAGGCGTACGCGGCGAGGGTCACCGCGAGCGCGGCGAGCGCCGGCACGGCCTGCACGAAGAAGATCCGGATCGAGACCGTCGCCGCGCCGTAGACGCCGGCGACCACCACGCACCCGCCGAAGAACAGGCGGAGGTGATAGGCCTCGAGCGGCGACGCGAACAGGCTCCACACCAGGCCGGCGACGAGGAAGCCGTTGTAGAGGCCCTGGTTCTTGGCGAGCACCGCGGTCAGCGCGGCCTTCTCGGGCGTGTTGCCGAAGGTCTTGAGGCCGAGCGGCTTCTGCCAGAGGAACATCTCGAGCACGAGGAAGTACGTGTGCAGGGCGGCGACGAACGCGACGAGGACCGAGGACGCGGTGGACATGCGAGAGGACCCTTGGTTCAGAGGATGGCGAGCAGCGACTCGACGAGCTCGTGGATGCGCGCGCGATCGCCGCCGGCCTTGGCGACGTCGCGGATGCCGTTGAGCGCGGCGATCAGGAAGCGGGCCAGGGCGATGGGCTCCTGGCGGAGGTCGCCCTCGGCGGCGGCGCGCGTGGTCAGCGCGGTGAAGGTCGCCTCGAGGCGCTCGAGGCTCTGGCGCACCAGCTGCTGCGCGTCGGCGTCGAGGTGGCGGAGCTCGACCGCGGAGTTCGCGATCAGGCAGCCGCGGCCGAGGCGGTCGCTGGTGATCTCCTTGCCCATCGCGCGCAGCAGATCGATCATCACCGCGCGGGCCGGGCCGGGGGCGCGCGCGTGGCGAGCGATCAGCGCGGCCCAGCGCTCGCGGTAGCGCTCGAGCACGGCGAGGAACACCTGCGGCTTGCCGCCGAAGGTCGCGTAGAGGCTGCCCCGGCCGATCGCCATCGCCGCGAGCAGCTCGTTGATCGAGGTCGCCTGGTAGCCGCGCAGCCAGAAGACATCGAGCGCCCGGTCGAGGGCGGCGTCGCGGTCGAAGGCCAGGGGGCGGGGCACGGCCAGCACAAGGTGCCTGTTCTGTACCAATCGGTAAAGATAAATCGATATTGATAGCCGAATGGAGCCGCTTGATGCGCCGCGGACGCACGGACACAGCGGGCGCGGACCGGCGGACACGACGCTGCCAATGCGGCGGAATCGTTGGCCGCAACCTGGGCATGCCGGTTGCTGTCTCAATGGACGATGAGGAAGCCCAGCGCTGCGTCCGTGTCCCTGATCCCGTGCCTTGGCCTGCTCGCGGCGTGCGCCGCGACCCCGGAGGAAGCCGCGACGTCGAGCTACGTGCTGGTCGACCACGCCGCGCGCGCGGCTGGCTACGCGCTGCACGACGCGACCGGCCCGCTGCCGACCGCGATCGAGGGCGAGGCGCAAGTCGCCGGCCCGGGCGGCGCGTTCGCGATCGAGGTGCCGGCGGGCGCGATCGCCTACGTCCACGGCGACGAGGGCGCGATCGACTTGCTCGAGCCCGGCGTCGACATCGATCCGGATCGCGTGCGGGTCAGCGGCAGCGAGGCCGCGGCGCGCGCGCTGGCCGACGAGCTCGGCGCGACGATCGCCGCGGACGGGCAGGGCGCGTGGATCCTCCGCGCCGAGGGCGTGGTCGAGCTGCTCGCGTCGGTGGCCGCGCCGGCCGGGCTCGACGAGGTCGCGCTCATCGCGCTCGATGGCCATGGCGCCAGCCCGGCCGCCGCGACGCGCGGCGCGCCGCCGTCGATGATGATGCCCGCGCCGGCGCCCGCGGCGCCGAGCCTGCCCGCGATCCCGCCGGCCGAGCTGGCGGCGCGCGCCGGCCACAGCGCGGTCGAGGCCGCGACCCTCGGCGTCGGCTGCGACGATCCGGTCGCGGGCCGCTGGCTCGGCCAGGCCTACACGCCGGAGTCCGGCGGCTGGCACGAGTTCACGCTCACGGTCGCGCGCCGCGGCACCGCGCTGACCGGCGCGATCGAGGCGCGCTACTGGCCCGGCGACGAGACCGCGACGCGGCCGCCGGTCGACGACGACGGCGCCGACCTCACCACGCACGTCCACATGATCGGCAAGGGCTCGATCACCGCGGGCGGCGTGGCCTTCAAGGCGGTCCGGTTCGCGGACCGCGGCGATCACGGCGGCTACGCGCTCGATGCCTTCACCGGCGCGCTCGATCGCGCGGCGTCGCGAATCGCGGTCGTCAACAACGATGGCGCCTACGCGTTCGACCGCGCCTACGCGTTCCGCCGCATCGCCTGCGAGTAGTGGGCGCTACAGCATGCGGTGCGCGCGGAACCACGCGACCGCGTCGGCGATCGCGGGCTCGATCGGGCTCGGCGCGTAGCCGAGGTCGCGGATGGCCTTTGCCGAGCTGAAGCGGAAGCGATCGGTGAAGGCGTAGCGGATCGTCGTCGAGGTGACGAGCGTGCGCTTGCCGCGGGCCTCGGCGCGATCGCCCCACCAGCCGGCGGCGCGCGCCGCGAGGTGCGGGATGCCCAGGCGCGGCGGCTTGACGCCGGCGACGCCGGCGATGGTCTCCATGATCGCGCGGTAGGTGAGATCGTGGCCGCCGAGGATGTAGCGCTCGCCGCGCGCGCCCTTCTGCCAGGCCGCGATCATGCCGCGCGCCACGTCGCGCACGTCGACGAAGTTGTTGTAGCCCGGGGTCCAGCCCGGGACCTTGCGGCGCGCGACGTCGATGATCAGGCGCCCCGAGCTCGGGCGCACGTCGCGCGGCCCGAACATGTACGTCGGGTTGACGATCACGGCGTCGAGGTCGGTGGCGGCGCGGACGAGCTCCTCGCCCTGGCGCTTGGTGATCGCGTAGCCGTCGGCGAAGCCGGCAAGGTCGAAGTTCCAGCGCGCGGTCTCGTCGACCGGGCGGCCATCGGTCGACAGGCCGACGGCGACCACCGACGAGACGTGGACCAGGCGCTTCGCGCCGGCGGCCTTGAACGCGGACAGCACGGTGCGCACGCCGTCGACGTTGCCGGCGGTGAGCTCGGCGCTCACGCCCTTGCGCACGTCGACCGCCGCGGCCGCGTGGAAGACCACGTCGGCGCCGCGAAAGGCCGCGGTGAGCGCGCCGGCGTCGCCGAGATCACCGTCGACCCACTCGATCGCGAGATCGGCGAGGTGGTCGACCTTGGTCGAGCGACGGCGGGTGGCGCGCACGGTGTGGCCGGCCGCGAGGAGCGCGGCCGCGAGGTTGCCGCCGAGGAGGCCGGAGGCACCGGTGATGACAGCGACGGACATGCGGCGGTTGTACCGCGCGCGTGTCGCGCGGCGCGATGCTCCGCGCGGCGAACGGTGGTCACCGCCGCGTCGTCAGCAACTGATCCGCATGCAATACATGGGTGAGACGCGGTTCCGTCGCGACCCGACCCGACCCTAAGATGACGACCGTGCGACGACGACGAACGAGAACCCGGCCGTGGAGCTCCACGGCCGTGCGCGATGCCGCGTCCTGGCAGAACGGACCGGACGCATGACCGGCGGAGAGGCGCTCTCGCTGGCGCCGCTCGTGCTCGCGTCCCTGGTACCCGCGAGCCTCGTCGGCGCCGCGTTCCTGGTGTCCCGCAAGCGCGCGCGCTTCCTGTCGACCTCGTCGTTCGCGACGACCCTGAGCGCGGCGCTCGCTTACCTCGCGGTCGTGCTCGTCCTCGTGCTCGGGTGGGCCGGCTACGACGTGCGCACCACCCGGCCCGACTCGGTCATGCACACCGTCGTGCAGCTCGACCTGGTCTCGGGCGCGATGTTCCTCCTGGTCTCCACGCTCGCGTTCGTCGTCGTCCGCTACTCGCGGACCTACCTCGCCGGGCAACAGGGGCTCGATCGCTACGCGCGCTACCTCTTGCTGACGGTCGCCTCGGTCAGCGTGCTCGTGACCTCGAACCACCTCGCGGTGCTGATGGTGGCGTGGTTCGCGACCGACGTCGGCCTGCATCAGCTCCTGACGTTCTTCCGCAAGCGCCGCCAGGCGATCATCGTCGCCCACAAGAAGTTCCTGCTCAGCCGGGTCGCGGACGCGTGCTTCGTCGGGTCGCTCGTGCTCATCGGCGGGGCGACCGGCTCGCTGCGGATCGACGTCGTCAACGCGGTCGCGCGATCGAGCGGCGAGCTGTCGCCCACGCTCCACCTCGCGACCGTCCTCCTGGTGTTCGGCGTCATCCTCAAGTCCGCGCAGCTGCCGTTCCACGGCTGGATGCTGCAGGTCATGGAGGCGCCGACGCCGGTGTCCGCGCTGCTCCACGCGGGCGTCGTGAACATCGGCGGGTTCGTGATGATCCGGCTCTCGCCGCTGATGGCGCACGCGACGATCGCGCAGAACATCCTCGTCGGCGTCGGGCTGTTCTCCACGATCATGGCGGCGCTCGTGATGACGACGCGCGTCGCCGTGAAGGGCGTGCTCGCGTGGTCCACGATCGGCCAGATGGGGTTCATGCTCGTGCAGTGCGGGCTCGGCGCCTGGCACCTGGCGCTGTTGCACCTGCTCGCGCACTCGCTCTACAAGGCGCACACGTTCCTGAGCGCCGGGTCCACCGTGCAGCAGTGGCGCGCGGCGCACGTCGTCCACAGCCCCAAGGCATCGGTCTGGCACCTCCTCGCCGGGGCGGTCCTCGCGGCCGTGATCGTGGCGCCCTGCTACGCGGCGACCGCCCTGCCGACCGGGGAGCTGTCGACCACGGTCGGCCTGCTCGCGTTCGTGCTGGCCCTGAGCTTCGCGCCCATGCTCGGTCGCGCGGCCGCGGCCGGGCGGCGCACGCTCGAGCTCGCCGCGCTGTTCGCGCTCGGCGCGTCGGTCGCCTACTTCGGGTGGCACGTGGTCTTCGAGGAGATCGCGCCCACGCTCGCTGGAACGTCGACGCCGCTCTTCACGTGGGAGATCGTCGTCGCCGGGCTGGCCGTGCTGTTCATCGCGCAGTCGATCCTGCAGACCAACCCCAAGGGGCGCCTCGCCACCTGGCTCCAGCCGCACCTCCTCAGCGGGCTCTACGTCGACGCGTGGTTCACGCGGCTGACCTTCCGCCTGTGGCCGCCGGAGCTCCGATGACCGACCTCGCCGCGCTGCGCGAAGCCGTCGAGCGTGCGTGTGCGCGCATCGCCCCGACCTGGCCGCTCGATCGGTTCATCGCGGTGAACCCGTTCTGGCCGCTCACCCACAAGCCGCTGCCCGAGGTCGCCGGCGAGCTGGCGGCGCTGTCGGGCGCGCGCCTGCTGATGCCGCGCACCTGGTACGCCGGGGAGTGGCGCGCCGGGCGGTTGCGCGCGGAGCACCTGCGCGAGGCGATCGCGGAGATCGGCGCCGACGTCACCGAGGACGACGTCATCGCGAGCTTCTGGATCGGCGACCCCAGCCTCCCGCGGCGGCCGCTCGTCGTCGACGTGATGGAGGAGCTCCGCCGCCGCGCGCACGAGCTCACGTGGCGCGACTTCGTGATGGAGCGGGTGAGTCGCTTCTGCGCGTCCTACTTCGACGACGGCCAGGCGCAGGTCAGCCGGTCTCGCGACGACGGCCTGTACGTGAGCTGGCGGACCCTCGCGCCGACCGATCGCATGCCGCACCTCTTCATGTCGCTCGGCGAGTACCGCGCGACGGTGGCCTCGCTGCCGAGCACCGCCGACGAGATGATCGCGCTCGGCTGCGCGGAGCTCGGCGTGCCCGTGGAGGAGCGCGAGCGCTACCTGGCGGCGCTCCTGCTCGACGTCAACGGCTGGGCGTCGTGGTGCGCGTACCTGCGCTGGACCGCGCGCCAGGCCGGCGGCGACGACGATCACCTCCGCGAGCTGCTGGCGGTCCGCCTGGCGTGGGAGTGGATCCTGTACCGCTCGAGCGACGAGGCGATCCGCGCCGAGTGGCGGTTCGCGATGACGAGCTGGTCGGCGATCGAGCGCGCGGCGCAGCTGGCGCGCTCCGACGACTGGATCCTGCAACGCGCGGTCGAGATCGCCTGGCACTCGCAGGTGCTGCCGAAGCTGCCCGACGGCTTCGGCGCGACGCGCCCGGCGGCGCCGCGGATGCAGGCCGCGTTCTGCCTCGACGTGCGCTCGGAGGTGTTCCGGCGCGCGCTCGAGGCGCAGGGCGAGGACCTCCAGACCCTGGGCGTCGCGGGCTTCTTCGGGCTGGCCATCGAGTACGCGCCGATCGCGGCCGACGATCCCCACCCGCAGCTCCCGGGCCTCCTGGCCGCGAAGTACCGCGTCACCGACACCGGCGCGGCGGGCGGTCTCGAGGACGCGCGCCGGTCGCGCCTCGACGCCGCCCACGCGTGGAAGGCCTTCAAGACCAACTCGCTGTCGAGCTTCGCGTTCGTCGATGCGATGGGCCTGTTCTTCGCGCGCAACCTGTTCCGCGACGCGCTCGGGCGGGACGCGCATCGGGCGGCCCCGGGCGCGCGCGCCGGGCTCACCGACCTCGAGGAGCGGACGCTCAGCCCCCGGCTCACCGGTCGCGTCGACGGCTCGCCGCTCGCCGCCGACGAGCGCTGCGAGATCGTCGGGAGCTTCCTCCGGACGATCGGGCTCACGCGCGGCTTCGCGCGCCTCGTCCTGCTCGTGGGGCACGGCAGCGAGACGAAGAACAACGCGTACGCCGCCGGCCTCGATTGCGGCGCCTGCTGCGACCAGCCGGGCGACGTGAACGCGCGGGCCGCCGCCGCGCTGCTCAACGACCCGGAGGTCCGCGCCGGCCTCGCCGCGCGGGGCATCGAGGTGCCGGCGACGACGCTCTTCGTCGGCGCGCTCCACAACACGACGACCGACGAGGTCACGCTGTTCGAGGAGGGGACGGTCCCGGCGACGCATCGCGCCGACCTCGCCGACGCGCGGGCGGTGCTCGAGCGGGCGGGGATCGCGACCCGGCGCGCGCGCGCGCCGCGGCTCGGCCTCGACGATCTATCGGACGCCAGGCTCCACGCCGCGGTCGTGAAGCGCGCGCGGAACTGGGCCGAGGTGCGCCCCGAGTGGGGGCTCGCCGGCAACGCCATGCTCATCGTGGCCCCGCGCGAGCGGAGCCGGCACATCGATCTGGAGGGCCGCGCGTTCCTCCACGACTATCGCTTCGACGACGATCCCGACCACGCGATCCTCGAGGCGATCATGACGGGGCCGATGATCGTCGCGCACTGGATCAACTTCCAGTACTACGCGTCGACCGTCGACAACGCGCGCTACGGCTGCGGCGACAAGGTGCTCCACAACATCGTGGGTGGCCACCTCGGCGTCTTCGAGGGCAACGGCGGCGATCTGCGGATCGGCCTGTCGCTGCAATCGCTGCACGATGGCGAGCGCTGGATGCACGCCCCGCTCCGGCTCGCGGTGGTCATCGAGGCGTCGCGTCCCGCGCTCGAGCGCGTGCTCGAGGAGCACCCCAAGGTGCGCGAGCTGGTCGACAACGCGTGGGTCCACCTGTTCCAGCTCGACGCATCCGAGCGCACGATCTTCGCGCGCCGCGACGGCGGCTGGACGCGCGCCGCGGGCTGCTGACCGTCAGGCAGCGACTGACGTCAGGCCGCGAGTTGCTGATCGTCGAGCGCGCGCTCGACCGCGGTGACGTCGTCGGCGGCGTAGATCGCCCGGCGCAGCTCCGGCGTGAGCATCGCGCCGAGCACGCCGACGTGGCGGCGGTTGACGCGCACGCCGGCGCTCGGGCCGCGCACGGCGACGTTGGCCGCGAGCAGCGCGCGGTAGCAGGCGAGGCGCTCGGCGTCGGTCGGCGGCGCCCACGGCAGGCCGGCGCGCGCGGCCCGGGCCTCGCGGAACACCCATGGGTGATCGATCGCGGCCCGGCCGATCATCGCGCCGGCGCAGCCGGTCTCGGCCAGCGCGCGCACGACATCGTCCGCCGTCCGGACATCGCCGTTGACGATCACCGGGATCGCGACCGCTTCGCGCGCGCGCGCCGCCCACGACCAGTCGGCGGCACCGCTGTGCCCCATCTGGGCGGTGCGGCAGTGGATCGTGATCGCGGCGACGCCGGCGTCCTCGAGCCGGCGCGCGAGGTCGACGATCGGCATGTGCGACTCGGGGCCCCAGCCGATGCGGGTCTTGACCGTGACCGGCAGGTCGAGCGAGCGCGCGATCGCGCCGGCCATCGCGACCATCGCGGCCGGATCGCGCAGCCACGCCGCGCCCGCGCCGCCGCGCGCGACCCGCGGCACCCAGCAGCCGCAGTTGATGTCGACGAACGCCGGTTCGGCGCGCGCCGCGATGTGCGCCGCCTGGTGGAGCAGCTCCGGGCTGGCGCCGTGGATCTGGATCGCGGTCGGCCGATCGTCGTCGGCGAGCGCGGTCTTGCGGCGCGCGAGCCTGGAGTTGGCGATCAGGTCCTCGGCGCGCACGAACTCGGTGACGCACAGGCTGGCGCCGAGATCGCGACACACCCGGCGGAACACCGGATCGGTGACGTCTTCCATGGGCGCGAGCACCACCGGATCGGCGGCGAGCAGCGCAGCGACGGAAGGGCGAGACATGGGCGGCGGAATCTAGCAGGTGAGGGGCGGGGCTCAACGGGGGAAGGCGAGCGGAGCCGGATTTTCGGGCGCGGGCACGTGCACGGCGCCAGGGCGCAGGCGAGCGGGGGCTGATTTTCGGGCACGGGCACGGGCACGGGCACGGGCACGGCTAGGCGAGTCACGGTGGCCGGGCTGCCGCAGCCTGAGGCTCCGAGTCCGCGCGTGTTCCTGCCTGGACGCGTCCGGCTCGCAGGACCCGCCACCTCTGCCCGTGCCCGTGCCCGTGCCCGTGCCCGAAACTCCAGCGTCCCGCGATTTCCCGACTCTCGCCTCCCGATCGCCCGTCCCTCGCGGTACTCCGCCCCGGTGACCGACGCCGCCGACCCCACCGACCCCGCCACCCGCGCGGGCTGGGCCGCCGCGTTCACCGCGCGCGCCGAGGCCCACTGGACGCCCTCGCGGGTCGCCGCGCTCGCCGCCGGCAAGGCCCTCGTCCTGCCGCCGATCGAGGCCGCGCTCCTGCTCCGCGCCCTCGGCCTCCTGCGCGCCGATGCCTCGCTGCCGCCGAGCGAGGTCCGCAAGTACTGGCAGGTGAGTCACATGGTCACCGTGCTCGGCCCGGCGCTGCGCGCGCTGCGCGAGCGCGAGGGCACGCTGCGCGTCGTCGACGCCGGATGCGGCCGCTCGTACCTGACGCTGGTGCTGGCGTGGATCGCGCGGGCGCGCTGGGGCCAGCGGCTCGAGGTGCTCGGCGTGGATCGCAACCCTGATGTCATCGCCGCCGGCCGCCGCCGCGCCGCGATCGCGGGCCTCGACGACCTCGTGCGGTTCGCGATCGCGCCGCTCGACGGCTTCGATCTCGCGGCGGCGTGGTCGCACGCCTTTGTCCGCGATCCGGACGTGTCGTCCGGGCCGCGCCTCGACGCCGTCGTCGCGCTGCACGCCTGCGACACCGCGACCTGCGACGCGATCGCCCTGGGCGCGCACGCCGGCGCCGCCTTGATCGCGGTCGCGCCGTGCTGCCAGGCCGAGCTCGCGCGCGGCTGGGCCGAGCTCGCCGACGCCGGCGCCGCGGGCGCGTTCGCGCCGATCTGGGCCGCGCCGCACCTGCGCCGCGAGACCGCCGCCGAGGTCACCGACGCGCTGCGCACGCTGCTCCTGCGCGCCGCCGGCTACGAGGTCGCCGCGATCGAGTTCGTGCCCTCGCCGCACACCCGCAAGAACACGCTGGTGCGCGCGGTGCGCCGCGGTCCGCCCGATCCCGCGGCGCGCGCCGCGTACGACGCGCTGGTCGCCGCGACCGGCGGCCGCGGCCTCGCGCTCGCCGATCGCATGCCACCGCGCTGGTGAGCACGCCCACGTGACGAGATCTCCGGCGCGCGTCGGGCGTCGGGGCCATGCGCTACAACGAGACGGTGCCGCTGACCGTCTATCACTATCCGAATTGCTCCACCTGCCGCCGCGCGCTGGCGTGGCTGCGCGCCGGCGACATCCCGCACCAGACCGTCGACATCGTCGCCTCGCCGCCGGATCGCTCGACCCTCGCGCGCGCGCTCAAGCTCTCCGGCCTGCCGGTGCGCAAGCTCATGAACGTGAGCGGCGAGTCCTACCGCGCCGGTGACTTCAAGACCCGCTTGCCCGCGATGTCCGACGCCGAGGTGCTCGAGGCGCTCGCCGCCGACGGCAAGCTCATCAAGCGCCCGCTCGCGATCGGTCCGGATCTCGCGCTGGTCGGCTTCAGCGAGGACGCGTGGGCGGCCGCGCTCGCCCCATAGCCACTCCGTGATCCGCTGATTGACACCTGACAGCGCCGCCATCGATCATCGCCCGATGCGCCTCGTCTCGCTCGCGGTGTCCTGCTTGGTCGGCTCCCTCGTCGGCGCCGCGTGCGGCGGTGGCGCCTCGGTCCCGGACGCGGCGAGCGCCGCCGATGCGACGGTCGACGCGATCCCGGCGGACGCGCGGCCCGACGCGTTCATCCCGCCGCCGGTCGACGTCGACGTCGTCATCACCGCCGACAACGCCTACAGCTTCGGCTACGGCGACAGCGACGGGATCGCGACCTACATCCCGGGCACTCGCGCGATCACCGCCGGCGAGATCTTCAACTGCCCGGTCGGCGTCGGGCCCGAGCACTACGTCGTGCCCGGCGCCGATGCGCCCGCGGGCGCGTACCTGTACATCGTGTCGTGGGACGATCTCAGCGTCACCCAGGGCGTGCTCGGCCAGTTCAAGCGCGACGCCGCGCCGCTCTACACCGGCGACGCCGCGTGGGAGGCGTGCGCCACCGGCATCGATCTCTCGGCCAGCGCGACCGGCCCGTCGCAGGCCGACGTCAACGCGCAGATCGCGATCTGCAACGCCGGCTCGGGCGCCGCGACCACCACCAGCAAGGGCTGGGTCAACCTCGCCGGCGCGATCACCGCCAGCGCCGTCGGCAACGTGGCGATCGGCGAGGCCAACGACACCGCCGGTGGCACGTTCCCGCAGGTCTGCCCGGCGGCGTCGGGCGGCGTCGATGAGGCCTCGCACTGGATGTGGTACACGCCCGGCAACATCGCCAACCCGTTCCAGTCGACCGGCTCGAACACCTTCCGCGCGTACCTGATCTTCCGCCTGCCGGCCGCCGACATCCCGGTCAACTGATCGCTTACTCGCTCGACCCGCTGCCCATCCGGCAGAACATCGCGCGCATCAGCTGCTCGCCGGTCGCGCTGAACGTGAACGTGACGCGTTCGCCATCCCCGCCGAGGTCCATCGCGCGGCGCAGGGCCTCGATCGGCTCCTTGCACTGATCGGGGCTGTCTGCGCCGATGGCCTCGAGCTTGGCCCGGAGCGCGGTGCGCAGCGCCGTGGCCTCGGCGGCGCTGGCGAGCTGCGCGCTGGCGTCGATGCGCACGCCCTGATCGACCACCCGCACGGTGGCGGTGCCGCCCGCGATCCGCGGCGCGCCGGCGATCGGCGGCAGGTCGCGCTCGGCCGCGACGATCAGCGCGTCGGTCGGCAGCCCGTCGATCGTCGTGAACAGCGCCTCGGGCGCCTTGCCGCCCTTCGCGCGCGCGTCGACCGCCGCCTGCCAGGTGTCGCTCACCACGAGGTAGACGTCGCCGCCGGGGTGCTCGAGCACGAGCTTGATCGGCTTCCCGAACAGCTGCTCGCCGAGCTGCTCGCCGGCCTTGTCGACCTCGGCCTGGGTCAGGCCGTCGTCGTCGGTGCGGATCGCCAAGAGCAGCGCCTCACCGCGCATCGCGAACAGCACCTCCTTGGCCTGCTCCTTCTTCGCCGACGCCGCATCGTCGTCGTTGTCGTCATCGCTGTCGCTCTCGTCGACGACGCCGTTCTGTCCGAGCGCCTTCGCGAGATCGTCGGTGACGCGCATCCAGGCGATCAGGCCCGCGTCCTCGGGCACGTACTTCGCGAGCGCCGAGTCGCGGATGTGCGCGGCGCCGAGCTCACCGCTCGGGCCACCGCCCCAGCTCGCGAACCACAGGCCGTGATGCTTGATCGCGCGCCAGGTCGGGCCGCGCGAGAACGCGACCAGCGGCACGATCGCCACGACCGCGACCGCGATCAGCCGCAAGAGCCAGCGATCGCCGCCGGTCAGCCCGCTCTTCGCGCCGCTGCGTCGCCGGGCGCGCTCGCCGAGCAGGTGCCAGACCCCGGGCACGACCGGAAACGCCGCGAGCCCGACCGCGAGCGCGAGCCAGCGCGGCAGGTGCTTCTGGACGATCCACGCCGACGGCACGATGAACAGCGCCGCGCACGCCACCGCCATCGCGAGCGTGCCCGCGATCGTCCTGCCCCAGCGACGAGGTTCCGACATCGCGGGAGTATACGCGCCGGTGTCCCGCGCGCCCGCGCGGAATGGGAGCGTGAGGGCGGCCCGAGCGGCGCCGCGGCGGCGTCAGTTGACGAGGTCGGCGCGCTCGAGGTTCGCGCGCGCGGCCGCCGACAGCCGCGGCTCGCGGTGGTACTCGGCCAGCGCGACCAGCCAGTCGCTCGCCACGCCCCGCGCGATCGCCTCGCGCCACGGCAGCTCGTGGTGGCGGCCCCACGCGGCGGTCAGCGCCACGCGCACGTTCTCGACGCTGGCCGGGGGCAGCAGCTCGGGCGGCGCGCCGTGGCCGATCGTGCGCTGCAGGATCGAGCGCCGGATCACCTCGTCGGGCGGCAACCGCCCCAGCACCCAGGTCGCGACCGCCGCGATCGCGATCACGCCGGTCGTCACTGGCCACAGCCCGCGCCAGCGCTCGTCGAACAGCGTGCCCGACGCGAGGATCGTCGCGATCATCCACAGCCACGGTCGCGCGATGCCGAGCGCGATGCTCGCGCGGTGCGGCCGCAGCGCCATCACCTGCGCGTCGTCGCCGTCGCCGACCTGGTAGTACGAACCGCGCGGCCAGATCGGCAGGATCACGTGCACGAAGTCGGTCCGCACCGACTCGTTGCCGAGGCGATCGACCTCGCCGAACATCTGGCTCGCGATCACGCGCGGACGCTACCAGGATGTCGCGCGCGAAATCCCGGTCGCGCTCGGGTTTCGCTGCGACAACGTGTCAGGTCACAGGGTCTTCAGATACTCGAGCAGCGCGCGCCGCTCGTCGTCGGTGCCGTGGAAGTAGTCGTGGCCGCCGTTGCCGTTGCCGGGCTGGCTGGTGTCGAACGTGCGCGCGGCCTCGTCGGCAGCGCCGGTGGGCCGCCAGGCGTAGCCGACCTCGACCGGGTCGTAGGTGCGGTTGCCGACGACGAACTTCGCCGGGCGCGCCGCCGGTGCCCGCAGCAGCTGATCGAGCGTGGGCACGGCGTTGTTGTGGAGGTAGGGCGCGGTGGCCCACACGCCCGCGAGCGGCCGCGCCGGGTACGCGAGCGGGGAGCGCCACGCGATCGGCTCGCGCCCGCCGTGCCACGCGGTCACCGTCGCCGGCCCGATGTGGTGCGTCGCGGCGTACTTGGCCTCGATCTTCTGCAGCAGCTGATCGAGCGCGGCGTCGAAGCGCACGTCCGGCGCGAGCGGCAGGGCGAAGTTCGTGGCCTGGTTCGGATCGGTCCCGACCTTCGCGAGCTCGACCATCGGGTAGTCCTCGAGCTCGCCGATCTTGGTGACCGCGTCGTGGCAGCTCGCGCAGTCGCGCGCGTAGATCGGCTGGCCCTGGGCGGCGAGCGCCGGATCGATCGGCGGGAGCACCGCCGGCGCGACCTCGCCCCACCGCGGCGGCGCGAGGCTCGCCGCGTAGCCCTCGAGCTTGTGCAGGTTCTCGACCATCACCGAGCTGACGTAGGTGTCGTGCGCGCCGAGGTTCACGACCGCGCCGACGCCGAGCGCCTGACCGATGTTGCGCGACATCACCGAGTTGGTGTTCGCGTTCCAGTGCAGCCACGCGGCGCGCTTCATGCCCCAGAGGTGCGGGTAGCTGATCGGCGCGGTGTTGGGCTGGTAGCCGTAGGTCGCGCCGAACAGGAAGTTGCGGGCGAAGCCGAACGCGTCGACGCGGCCGTACAGCGGCGCGGTGTCGGGGACCGACAGCTCCTTGTTGCGCCCGGCGACCGCGCGCAGGAACGCGATCCGCGCCTTGAGCAGGCGCACGCGGCGGGGCAGCTCGTCGATCCAGGCCAGCAGCGCGGCGCGCTGGTCGAGCAGGTCGCCGAGCTGCCCGAGGTGATCGCCGGCCGCGTGCTCGAGCACGCCCAGGTCGATCGAGCCGAACTTCGGCGGCGCGCCCGGCAGCCGGCTCCGCGGCGGCTCGTTGGCGAGCAGCAGCGTCTCGAGGAACTGCTCCTTGACCGCGGCGTGCGCGTACTCGCTGTCGAACTGGTCCGACGCCTTCTTGACGATGGCCTCGACCTCGTCGGCGAGGCGGTCGCCGGCGCCGCCCCCGGCGTGCAGCACGTCGATCTCGCCGAGCTGGTCCTGCACGAGCTCGAGCGCGTTGGCGAGCGCCGGATCGACGCCGGGGCGGCGGAACGAGTCGAAGTCGACCCCGCCGCCGATCCCGCCGAACAGCATCTTCAGCAGCTTCTTCAGGTTGCCGCTCTTGAGCGTCGCGGCGGCGGAGTCGCCGAGCTCGACGTAGAACTTCTGGATGTCGAACTGGTTGGGCGCGCCGTCGATCCGCAGCCGGTGGCCCCCGACCTCGAGCTCGCCGACGTGACACGCGGCGCAGTTGACGCCGAGCATCTTCACCCCGCCGATCGTGTTCAGATCGTCGGGCGTGTTGATCGTGATGCCGATCGGCAGGTTCAGCGGATCCTTGGGCGCGTCGGGCGTGATCAGCCCGAACCGCTCGAGATGCGCCATGAACGGCGCGCCGGTGGCCGCGCTGTCCATGTTCATCGCCCAGCTCAGCGGGAACAGCTCGCTGCCCTCGGACAGCGCGTAGAACTCGCGCGCGTCGTCGGCGGACAGGCCGAGGCTGCGCGGCGCGGCGCCCAGCGTGTGCTGGCCCCCGGCGTCGATCGTCGTCGTCACCGCCGCCGCGTCCCAGCTCTGTGGGGGATCGACGTGGCACTTGCACGCCGCGACCCCCACCCCGCAGACCGCCACCCAGATCGCGATACGTGCTCGTCCCATGCGTCCCTCCTGCGGCTGATCCTCGCATCCTTTTGGACGCCTCGCGCGGCGCGCGCCTCGCCCGGTCGCGTGGCGTGCGTCAATCGGGCTACCCTGGCGCCGATGTCGACGCTGTCGAAGGCCGAGCTGAAGGCCGAGCTGGTCCGCGTGGTCGAGGCCGCGCTGGCGACCGCGGTCGCCGCGCACCAGGCCGCGACCGAGGGCGCGACCCACGCCGAGGCCAAGCCCGAGAACGACAAGGACACCCGCGCGCTCGAGGCCTCGTACATGGCCCGCGGGCAGGCGGTGCGGGT